>NZ_AUCC01000003.1 GCF_000429565.1 Arsenophonus nasoniae DSM 15247 | reverse complement strand
GCTTAATTATAAGCTATAAATCTCTACAGTTTTATTAGACCACTACAGCTACGGTGTATTTGCAACCTACCTTGATGCATACGATAGATAAAGAAATCAGAAGTCTCATCTTTTGCTTTTTCCCATTTGCCATCTAAATTGTAATCGTAAATAAGATGAATGCAGGAATGCTCTGCCTCCCCTTCTTTTTCACTAATTTTCAACGCCACTCCAACACAATCGCCAAAACAATAACCTGAACGTCGAGCATCCTTTCCCAACATTAATAAAAATTGTCTCGCCATCATATCAAGATGGTAAGTTTGATATAATCGATTAATTTGCTGCGTTAATAATGGGTATAGCGTTATAATAGCGAGAAAAACAATACTACTTATTATTAAGCTGATTAGGACTTCAATTAGTGAAAAACCTTGTTGCTTTAGACTAAAAGAAATTGGTTTATTTAGCACCTGGCTATTCCTCCCAGCCTTTGATGACTACATAAACGCACTCGTCCCAAACCAGAAATAATGATCAAAATATCTTCTGAGTGATTGCTAAAACGTAAAGTTGTCGGTAATGCTGTTCCTCTTTTCCCTAGCAACAAGGTCGATATTCGGCTGTAACTTTTTAACAGAATTTCATCATGCCTGTTAATCCATTTCATCTCTGCACTTTGCTGGCTATCCTTTTTACCCTTAATTGTCACTATTAACATCCAATTTGACGTTTTATCCGTTTTAATTATCAATTGCCTCTCCTGATTCAAATAAGCTGCCTGCATTTGGTGACGGGCAATAAAAGCAGCCACTTTTTGCGTAACAACAATTAAATGTATTTTATGTTGATAATTCCGCCATCCCTTAATACTAACAACAGCAATCAACGCGATTATTGCAATCGCAATGATCATTTCAAGCACTGTGAACCCTTGTTGGCGCATCTGTTTTTGCCATATATAGCCCAATTAACACAGACTATTGTTATGTATTTAGGATAAAAAAATAAATCGTCAAATGAGATAGAAGGGAAACAAATCTATTAAAAATTTTGTATTACAAAAAATTGGCAAAAAAAATAGAAACGCCTCCCAAATTTTAATGTTTTCAGAAGCGATTTATTTACTAATGCAACCATAATATTAATTAGAAATAGTCATGAGAGGATCGTTACTGATTTCCTATTGGATGATTACAGTAACCGATAAAAGTCGTCATACCGTAAATGGATATTTAATTGCATCATGATATTGATAACCAATGACCTGAAAATCATGGCTACTTACCCAGGTTTCAATATCTTTTAATGTCTTAATGTCAGGATTAATCTGCAGTTGCGGCAAAGAATAAGGAGCACGCTTTAACTGGATATCACGCATGATTGAAAGTTGATTTTCATAAATGTGAGCATTCACTATCTTATGATAAACCTTACCTGGTTTATGACCCGTGATCTGAGCAATGAGTGCCAATAATACAAAACATTGAATTTGATTAAAGTTCAACCCCAAAGGAACATCACAACTACGTTGGTATGAAGTTAAATAAAGTGTGCCAGCTAACAGAGAAAAAGTGTGAGTATGCATACAAGGGCGTAAACAACCTAATTCAAACTCACCCGGATTGTAAAAAGTGATTATTTCCGCCCGATCATCTATCCCAACCGAAAGGTTACTAATGACTTTTTGTAGCTGATCTAAATAAGTGCCATCAGGCCGTTGCCATGAGCGCCCCTGAACACCATAAACTCGCCCCATGTCATCTTCACCTTTACGGTTCGGATTATTAAGCCATGCCTGATTTTCATTCGCATTGGCATTCCATGTATTACAGCCAATATCTCGAAATTGCGCAGCGCTTGAATAACCTCGTAGGTAACCTAATAATTCAGCAATAGCCGCTTTATAAAAACTTTTACGAGTTGTAATTAAAGGAAACTGGTTATTTGCGACATCGTATTCAAGATCAGCATTAATAATTGTTAAACAACGAACACCTGTGCGTTTATTTTCTATCCACTGACCTTCATCAATAATACGCTGACATAAATCCAGATATTGTTTCATTATTATTACTCGCTAAAAATTTATTATTTAATACTATAAATAAAAAAAAATGTATTAACATCTTCTGCTACTTACTTTTTTCTACTTTGCTAGTAATAGAATAATTTGTACAATGGCTATCTTTCTTATATGCCCAGATCATCATAAAGATACCAATAATGATCATAGGAATAGATAGAATCTGTCCCATACTTATACCACCAAATAGCCCCAACTGCGCATCTGGTTGCCGGAAAAATTCAATAAAAATACGGAAAGCACCATAACCAATCAAAAACAATCCTGAAACACTCCCCATTGGACGGGGCTTACGAATAAACAGATTTAAAATAATAAATAAAACGATCCCTTCAAAAAACATCTCATAAAGTTGGGAAGGATGTCGTGGTAATACACCATACTGTTCTAAAATGGGTAATAAAGAAGGGTCCTGACTGACAATCTGAATGTCTTCTCCCCGTGAGCCAGGGAATAACATTGCCCATGGCGTGTCTAATGTTACACGTCCCCAAAGCTCACCATTAATAAAATTACCAATACGTCCCATGCCTAATCCAAAGGGAATTAATGGCGCAACAAAATCGGCAACTTGAAAAAAATGGCGGCGAGTCCTACGAGCATACCACCACATAGCGCATATCACACCAATTAACCCACCATGAAAAGACATCCCTCCGTCCCAGACTTTAAATAGATACAGAGGATTGCTCAGGAAAATAGGCAAATTATAAAATAAAACATAGCCAAGACGCCCGCCAATAAAGACACCTAAAAAACCAATATAGAGCAGATTTTCAACTTCATTTTTCGTCCAACCGCTATTCGCTTTGCCTGCCCTTCGCTTTGCCAACCATAGAGCAAAAACAAATCCCACCAAATACATCAAACCATACCAATGAAGGGTTACTGGACCAATCGAGAATATAACAGGATCAATATTAGGAAACACAATATAACTATTATTCATCTTCTCCACTCTTTAGTTTTATAGAGTTTGATAGAATTGCATGACTGCATGCTGTTTAAAAAAATCTAATGGCTTTTTATTGATTAAATTTATTAACCAATTTATTCAATGCCTATTTTGCCAAAAAATAAACCAGCGTAGCTTTTACTATTCTCACTTCGCTTTATAAACGACAAAAATCGGCTATTAAAATATTAACCTACTTTTATTAAATTTATTTAGCCACGTTTACGCCTATAGGTATGACTCTTATATGATGTCACTGCACTAGTTTGCAGTGACATAACGATCGGAGCAAATTCTTTCATAACACGTCGATAAACATCGCGTTTAAAAGAAACAACCTGACGAACAGGATACCAATAACTCACCCAACGCCAACTATCAAATTCAGGCGTTTTACTTGTTTGCACATTAATATTATGTTCATTACAAACCAATTGTAACAAAAACCAACGTTGCTTTTGCCCAATACAAACTGGCTTTGTGTCCCAGCGCACCAAACGTTTAGGTAATTTGTAACGTAACCAGTTCCGGGTAGATGCCAATATTTTAACATCTTTACGATCCAACCCAACCTCTTCGAATAATTCCCGATACATTGCCTGTTCTGGCGATTCGTCAGGATTAATGCCCCCTTGAGGGAACTGCCATGAATGTTGCCCATAGCGACGAGCCCATAATACCTGGCCTTGTCGATTACAAATTACAATTCCTACATTCGGGCGGTAGCCATCATTGTCAACCATCTGACTACCTCGTTAAAAATTTAAAAGATAGCTTATTGTTTCATACTACTCTATATGGTAAGCCTTTATCAAATATAGTATTTGCAATTATAAGATAACATCTTACAATAAGGCCATCTCAACGGGGTGCTAGCTCTGTTCAATGTTGTTATTCGCTGGCTGAGAAAAACCCGTCGAACCTGATCCGATCAACATCGGCGTAGGGATTTGAGCCACTCTAATGATTTATTCATCAATAAATAGCTTCATTACTGTCTATTCCTCAGATCCTATAGCATCACTGTTTTTTAATTATATAGGAGAACTGAGTATTGAAGAATGTACTGCTAAAAATAGTTAGTGCTAGCTTAATTTGCTGTTCAGCTTTCACGCTCCAAGCAAAACCGATATTAACCGTATACACTTATGATTCTTTTATCGCAGATTGGGGGCCAGGGCCTACAATCAAGCCTGCCTTCGAACAAATCTGTAACTGTGAGCTCAAACTAATAGGCCTAAATGATGGAGTAGCGTTATTAAATCGGCTTAGAATGGAAGGAAAAAATAGCCCTGCCGATATTGTCCTCGGACTTGATAATAACTTAATTGATCTGGCAAAAAAAACGGGCTTATTTACTGAGAGTCGAATAGACAGGAGTCAACTAAAATTACCCATAAAATGGGATAACAATATTTTTATCCCTTACGATTATGGTTATTTTGCTTTTATTTATGATAAAACGCGGGTCACTCATGTACCGAAAAGTCTTGATGAACTGATTAATAGTTCCCAACCATGGAAAATTATTTACCAAGATCCTCGTACCAGCACACCAGGCTTAGGGTTATTACTTTGGATACAAAAAATTTATGGAAAAAATAGTGCCCAAGCTTGGCAAAAAATGGCTGCAAAAACCGTAACCGTTACCAAAGGTTGGAGCGAATCATATGGGTTGTTCTTAAAAGGTGAAAGTGACTTTGTCCTCAGCTATAGCTCTTCACCCGGTTTTCATCTGTTAAATGATAAAAAAAATAATTATGCCGCAGCAATATTTAGTGAGGGACACTATCTGCAAATTGAAGTAGCTGCCCAATTAGCAACGAGCAAACAACCTAAACTCGCACAACAATTCATACAATTTATGCTATCGCCAACCGTGCAAAAAACGTTGCCGACAACCAATTGGATGTATCCAATCATTGATATCCCCTTACCTAAGGTTTATCAACAATTAGCCGTGCCAAAAAAATCATTACAATTTAATGCGGAAGACATTACTCAACATCGCAATCATTGGATCTATTTATGGCAAAATGCCGTCAGCCACCAATAGGCAGTTCACTTTGGCCTGGCATAGTCGTGTCCGGCCTATTAATTACTATTGCTGTAGTCACGTTCAGCACTTTATGGTTACATGCCCCTCAAATAAGTTGGCAAGGATTTATTGATGATAGCTATTTATGGCATGTCATTGGTTTTACATTTTGGCAAGCATTACTATCAACCTTATTGTCGGTTATCCCGGCGATATTTTTAGCCAAAGCCCTTTTTCGACGGCATTTTCCAGGTCGGATACTATTTTTACGCTTATGCTCGATGACACTGGTATTGCCAGTTCTCGTGGCTATTTTTGGTTTATTAACCGTTTACGGTCGGATGGGATGGATCGCTCAATTTTGTCAATGGTTAGGAATTAATTACCAATTTACGCCTTATGGTCTGAAAGGTATTTTATTAGCACATATCTTTTTTAATTTACCATTAGCTAGCCGAATGTTATTGCTCGCACTAGAAAGTATTGCTGTTGAGCAACGCCAGCTTGCCGCGCAACTAGGCATGAACCAATGGCAAAATTTTCGTATTGTTGAATGGCCTTACCTTAGACGACAAATTTTACCAACATCCAGCCTAATTTTTATGCTGTGCTTCGCTAGTTTTGCTACTGTACTGACGCTTGGTGGGGGACCTGCTGCAACCACTATTGAATTGGCTCTCTATCAATCGTTAAGTTATGATTTTGATCTAAATAAAGCCGCTTTGCTGGCTCTAATCCAACTTTTTTGTTGTTTAAGCTTAGTATTATTAAGCCAAAAATTAAATATTGTCTTTTCCGTCGGTGTTAGTCGACAATTACAGTGGAAAAACCCAGCGGATAATCGATGGCAAAAATGGTGGGACACGCTACTGATTAGTATTGCAATATTTTTCCTACTTCCACCTTTATTGGCAATTATCAATGATGGTTTAAATTTAACACTATTACACGTGTTACAACAACCAGGCTTATGGCAAGCATTTATTAATTCGGTTTTTATCGCGATTAGTGCTGGCCTACTTTGTATTATTTTTACTTTGATGCTGCTTTGGAGTAGTCGGGAATTACGTCGTCGCCGCTCGATACTATCCTATCGAACCCTGGAATTAAGTGGATTATTAATACTTGCAATGCCAGGCATCGTTTTAGCAACCGGCTTCTTTTTATTGCTCAATAATACCCTTAGTTTAACTTATTCACCTTATAGTTTAATCATTTTAACGAATGCTTTAATGGCTATTCCCTATGCCTTAAAAATATTAGAAAATCCTATGTATGACTTAGCTGAGCGCTATAATTTATTATGCCTTTCATTACAGATTAAAGGCATAAATCGACTAGTTTTAATTGAATTAAAAGCATTAAAACGTACAATAGGACAAGCCTTCGCTTTTGCCTGTATACTCTCAATAGGTGATTTCGGTATTATTGCACTGTTTGGTAATGAAAACTTTCGTACCCTACCTTATTATCTCTATCAACAATTAGGCTCTTACCATAATAGTGATGCGGCCGTTACCGCATTGTTAATGCTATTACTTTGTTTCAGCTTATTTAGTTTATTAGAATATTTATCAGGAAAAGAGCATGATTAAATTAGATCATCTTGTTTATTGTTATGAAAATCTAACCATGCAGTTTGATTTTCAAGTAAATAAAGCTGAAAGGGTAGCAATATTGGGCCCTAGCGGCGCAGGAAAAAGTACGCTACTGGATTTAATTGCCGGATTTCAATATCCAAAGCAGGGTGAAATCTGGCTAGATAGACAAAATCATACAGCTACCCCACCCGCCAAGCGGCCAGTTTCCATCCTTTTCCAAGAAAATAATCTCTTTTCTCATTTAACTGTTTGGCAAAATATTGCGTTAGGTATTTCAGCAAATTTACATTTGGATCAAGCTCAACATCGCGCAGTAAAGCAGATCATAGAACAAGTTTCACTTAATAATTGTATGACTCGTTTACCTGCTCAAATATCAGGTGGACAACGCCAACGTACTGCATTAGCGCGTTGTTTGATCCGCCAAAAACCGATTTTATTGTTAGATGAACCTTTTTCTGCTCTTGACCCGGCATTACGTAATGAAATGTTAAAATTACTTAAACAGGTGTGTGATGAACGCCAATTGACCTTGTTAATGGTTTCCCATAATTTGGAAGATACTAGCCAAATAGCCACACGCGCTATTGTCATTACAGAAGGGAAAATCGCCTATGATGGTCAACCTGACTATCTAATTAATGGGTTAACTCCAGCAAGTATACTGTTAGGTATATCTCATTCCTGACATTACTTATAAAATTAATTAATCATCAATTCACACTTTATCAAATAATTGGAGGATATTTTTTACATTTAGATGCGGTGCCTTATATTAACAAAAAGCAATATCATTTTTCGTTAAAATAAAGAGAGATGTTGCCACAATTTTGTTAGGGACATACCTGCTTATTTTTTATTTAAATAAAATCGGTTTTAAATATTAAAAAATATCAAGCACCAAAAAATTTTATTTTCCATAAATTAAAAAAAACAAATACATCATAAATTTCACCAATATTTAATAATTATCTTTTTTAATAAGATAGAATAATCAATCATTCTGTAAATAAAACTGACAGTAACTTATCGCATCATTTTCTTATCTTAATATTCATTATCCTATCCAGCTTTCAACAAAATAAACTTGAAAAAAGCGATTAAGCACAATATTTACTTAATGAAAAATCAAATCAAATGTTATATGGCGTTGATAAAAATAAATATTATGTTAAATAGAATATTTAAAATAGTGTGAAATTTTATGAAATATAACGGCCAAATACTATGAGGCATTTTATTACACATTACACTTTTGCCAAAAGGTAAGATTGTTACTCACCAATTACAATATTCAAGAAGTTAAATTATCATTTTTAGTGATGACTAAGATACAAATAATTAGTATGTGAAAGTAATTAAACAAGCTAATTTTGGCTTACTAAACAACTCAAATATTATCAATAAGTGATGATAAATACTTGGTTAAATTGATTATTAATTATATCAATACAATTTTCATATTTTTAAAAAAATAATAATTATAAATTTAAAATATTATAATAACTTCATTAATTGTATGATCATTTTAATTATGCTTTTATATCTCTATCTTTATTTTCACATGAATAAAATTTATTTTTATACGTTATATAAGAATCCATTTTTTCTATAAAAATAAAAAAAAACAATAACAAAATTTAATAATGAAAATGCTAAATTTTGAATTTGATTTTATATATCACTTAAAGCAATGTAGCTCATGTGTTATATGAAATATAAATACGCATTTTATTAGTCAAATTTTAATATACCAAACAATAAATGAGGTTATATATGTCAAATAATCAAGAATAATTAGCCATTCGTTTTTTAAACAAAACTGGTGATGGTTTTCCTTACCGTGCGTTTATCCGCGTACACGGAATTGATGAAGCAGCTTATATCGATTCAGACAAAGATTTTGTAACAGTAGGTAAAATTCTTGATGATAATATGCAACATGTTGCTCATCTCGTCATTTATGATAGATATAATTTAGTTAAATTTAATACTGCTACATACTTTGAATATAATGCTACTGAAAATCAAATTGAAGTCAATTCAGATACCCTGCCTCTTGAATTAGAATTTGAAAGAGTCGATGGTTTCCGCTTTAATTTACTTTTAAAGAATGACGATTAATTATATTTTTCCACCAATCATGGAAAAAAGCTAATTAACCACCCAACCTTAATCTAATATTGATGTATTATTTATACTAAGATTTATTAGATTAAGTTGGGTTTTAAGGCTCATGTCAATAATTTTATTAAATACGATAAAAATATTTTACCACAGCATAGACTTCCTCATAATATAGCATTTTTATTTTTTATACTATGTTTTATCAATATTTAATTAGCCATAACATCTATATAATTTGCTTTATATACCAGTTAATTATAAATTAATGGGCAAAACAGTAGGATGCAGAATAATAAAAATAGTGATTTGTTCTTTTTTTCATCTACTTAATACGTTAACATTCTCTGATACAGCACAAATAAATGATAATATCTTATCAAAAAGCATTTTTATAGGTGACTATTGGCACCGCATTTATTAATATACAGTCCTTTCAAAAAGAGAGTAAGATATTATTTTATGATTAATATAATTTACTCTCTTCAAAACGAACAACCCATAATTTTCTCAAACATACGGATAAACTGAGTTAAAATTTATGCCATTTATTCTTGGTCAACGCTGGATAAGCGATACAGAAAGTGAACTTGGATTAGGTACCGTGGTGGCTATTGATAACCGCATGGTTACATTACTTTTCCCCGCAAGCGGAGAAAATCGCCTTTATTCCATAAATGATGCACCAATTACACGCGTTATGTTTAATGAAGGCGATCTGATCACCAGCCATGAAGGCTGGCAGCTGAGAGTTGACAATGTACAACAAGACGAGGGAGTACTTGTCTATACAGGAACTCGTATTGATTCCGATGAAAAAAATGTCAGTCTGCGCGAAGTGTTTCTTGATAGCAAATTAACATTTAATAAACCACAAGATCGCTTGTTTGCCGGTCAACTTGATCGAATGGATCGTTTTGCCTTACGCTATCGCGCTTTGCGTTTCCAATACCAACAATTTGGTCACCAAACCGGTGGACTAAGAGGTATTCGTGCCAATTTGATCCCCCACCAACTTTATATTGCTCATGAAGTGGGTAAACGTCATCATCCGCGCGTTTTATTAGCGGACGAAGTTGGGTTAGGCAAAACCATTGAAGCAGGAATGATCATCCATCAACAATTACTTGCTGGACGTATTGAACGGGTCTTGATTATTGTACCTGAAAGTTTACAACACCAATGGTTAGTCGAAATGCTGCGCCGTTTTAATTTGCATTTTTCACTATTTGATGACAGCCGTTATACCGAATCATTACATGATAGTGAAAATCCTTTTGAAACAGAGCAGTTGGTTATTTGTTCTCTTGATTTCGTTCGCCGCAATAAAAAACGTTTTGATCATCTGCTTGAAGCCAGTTGGGATATGATGGTTGTTGATGAAGCCCATCATCTGGTATGGAGTGAAGAGTCGCCTAGCCGTGAGTACCAAGCTATCGATACACTCGCTCAACAAATTCCTTCAGTGCTGTTATTAACCGCAACTCCAGAACAACTGGGGCAAGAGAGCCATTTTGCTCGTCTGAGATTACTGGATCCTAATCGCTTTCATAGCTATCAACACTTTATTGAAGAACAACAAAATTATAGTCCTGTTGCCGAAGCCGTTAGTTTGTTGCTTTCTGGTGAAAAATTAAATAATAAGCAGCAAAATTTACTGACAGAATTAATTAAAGAGCAAGATATTGAGCCTCTGCTTAAAGTCTGTAACAGCGATAATGAAGAAAGTGAAAAGGCACGTCAGGAATTGATTAGCATGTTGATGGATCGTCATGGAACGAGTCGTTTACTATTTCGCAATACTCGTAATGGTGTTAAAGGCTTTCCGCGACGTGAATTACATGCGATTAAGTTACCGTTACCCCCACAGTACCAAACTGCAATTAAAGTTGCTGGTATAATGAATGCGAAGAAATCCGTTGATATCACTGCGCGGGAGATGCTCTACCCTGAACAAATTTACCAGACCTTAGAAGGTGAAAATGCAACTTGGTGGAATTTTGATCCCCGCGTTGAATGGCTTAAGCAGTTCTTAACAACTCATCGGCAAGAAAAAGTTTTAGTTATCTGCTCTCAAGCCACGACAGCCATACAATTGGAACAGGTATTAAGAGAAAAAGAAGCGATCAGAGCGGCTGTTTTTCATGAAAATCTGACATTATTGGAACGGGATCGGGCGGCAGCCTATTTTGCCTCCCAGGAACAAGGCGCTCAGGTATTACTCTGCTCTGAAATTGGTTCTGAAGGACGTAATTTCCAATTCGCCAACCAGTTAGTTATGTTTGACTTACCTTTTAATCCTGATTTGCTTGAGCAAAGAATTGGTCGTCTGGATCGTATCGGTCAAAATCGGGATATCCAAATTAGTGTAACTTACCTTGAAAATACGGCCCAAGCTATTTTGCTACGTTGGTATCATGAAGGGCTTGATGCCTTTGAGTATACTTGTCCAACCGGACGCGCTATTTATGATAAATATTATCCGCAACTGATTGAGTATTTGGCTAATCCTACTCTCCTTGATAACTTTGAGGATTTTATTAAGTCTTGCCGAGCAAAACATAACCAACTGAAAACCCAATTAGAGCAAGGACGTGATCGCTTATTAGAAATGAATTCTAATGGCGGCGAAGCTGGTCAAATTTTAGCTGATCAAATTGCAAAACAAGATAATAGTATCGATTTAATTAATTTTTCATTAAATTTGTTCGATATCATTGGTATTAACCAAGAAGATCGTAGCGATAATCTGATCATTCTTACGCCTGCTGAACACATGTTGATACCTGATTTTCCTGGCTTGCCTCAAGATGGCTGTACTATTACCTTCGATCGTACTCAAGCACTCTCGAGAGAAGATACCCAATTTATTAGCTGGGAACACCCTATTATTCGTAATGGGATGGATTTGATCCTTTCAGGCGAAATTGGCAGTTGTGCAGTGTCACTATTGAAAAATAAAACCTTACCGGTCGGAACACTGCTTACTGAATTAATTTATGTTGTTGAGGCACAAGCACCGAAAAATCTACAAGTCACTCGCTTTTTACCCCCAACACCAATTCGTATCCTAATGGATTTAAAAGGCAATGATCTGGCTAAACAAGTTGAATTTGAAAGTTTTAACCGTCAGCTAAATACCGTCAATCGCCATACGGGTAGTAAGTTAGTCAATGCCGTACAAAAAGAGGTGCATAATATACTCCAACTTTCTAAAACCATGATAGAAAAAGAAGCCAGTATATTGATTGCCGAAGCAAAAGCGCAAGCGGATAAAACATTATCAGTGGAGTATTCGCGATTAGAGGCGTTAAAATCCGTTAATCCAAATATTCGCCCTGATGAATTAAGCGCTATTGAAGATGAACGCCAACAACTATTGCTTAATATTGAGCAAGCTAATTGGCGATTAGATGCTATACGCCTGGTGATTATTACCCATCAGTAATTATTTATTGCCAAAAACAATAAAGTTTCTGGCCACGTTGGAGAAACTGATATGTTTTACAATCCGCCTACCGATCCCTGGCTGCATGTTCTTTATCAAGATCAGCATATTATTGTGGTTAACAAACCTAGTGGTTTGCTATCAGTACCAGGTAAAGCTGTCGAACATAAAGATAGTATAATGACGCGAGTTCAGGCGGATTTCCCAACCGCAGAATCTGTTCATCGCCTTGATATGGCAACCAGCGGAATTATGGTCGTCGCATTGAATAAAACCGCAGAAAAAGAGTTAAAACGTCAATTCCGCGAAAGAGAACCAGAAAAAATCTATCAGGCAAGGGTTTGGGGTCACATTACCAATAAAAAAGGACTTATCGATCTGCCACTGATCTGCGATTGGCCAAATCGACCGAAACAAAAAGTGTGCTTTACAACCGGTAAACCAGCACAAACTAAATACAAGGTGTTAGCTTATGAAGAACAAACAACGCTGGTTAAACTTATTCCGATTACAGGTCGTTCCCACCAATTACGTGTTCATTTACTTTCACTCGGCCATCCTATTATTGGCGATCAATTTTATGCCCATCAAGCGGCGCTAATACTCTCCTCACGTCTGCAATTACACGCAGAAGAGCTTTACATTACTCACCCCATTTATGGATCACCTATCCACTTCACTTGTAAAGCAGATTTTTAACAGCTGGAAAACTTATTCAACTCACGTTTAACACTATAAATTATTTGAAGTGACGTTCTTTCTTGATTAAATCATAAGCCGATTGAATTGATTGTGTTTTTTGTTTAGCAATTTCCATCATTTCCGGTGGTAAGCCTTTCGCAACTAATTTATCTGGATGATGTTCAGCCATTAATTTGCGATAGGCACGTTTGATTTTGGTTTGTTCATCATTAGGTTGCACACCTAAAACTTTACAAGCATCCGCTAATGTTGGTCCTTGAGCTGTATGTCGATAGCGATTGGAACCATAAGAAGAGTTACTACTATGCTCAAACCTTCGGCCGCCTTCCATCATATGTAAGAACTGTTCAAACTGATTATGTGAAATGCCTAACTCTTCGGCAATAATAAACAACACTTTTCGCTCATTAGGATGTAAAGCGCCATCAGCAAAAGCAGCTTGTATTTGAATTTCCAGAAACATCTGAATAAGATCAAATCGCCCAAAACAAGCTCGACGTAATTTCTTCAGTGTATCCCTTAGAGGAAAACTTTGCTCTTTACCTTCTCTAAAAGCATTTTGTGCTGAAATTCTGGCATCACCATGCAACTGCATTCTGTCCATCAGGTTTGTTGCTAGTTTAATATCAACTTCAGTAACTCGGCCTTTTGCTTTAGTCAAATGGCCTAAAATTTGAAATGTGCTGACGAAAAAAAGTGCCTGACGGTTCTGTTTAGCGCCTGTTTTCTCTAAATTTTGCTGTTCTGATGCTTTATCATAGGCATGACCGATAATGAAACCGATGATAACACCCCAAATATGAGTGCCAGACATGATCCCCAACATTACACCAATAATTTTTCCCCAATACCGCATAAACTTCTCAATTCCCCAATGCCCTGAGTATAATTTTGCATTATCATACTACTCATTCTACTCTGTGCCTAATAACCTGAATATATAGCTGATGGTTTTATACAGACAAGAACCGTTAAGTACGTTAATTGTTGAACTTTTGCCTACACGATAATATCGATGAAGGAACTACATACAGAATGATGAAAAAAAGTCACCCGACACTACTTGCTACCATGATTTGGATAGCTGTTCATAGCCAACAGGCCCATGCTGATCTAACAGAACAATGCATGCTAGGGGTACCGGTATATACTAAACCCATCGTGAAAGGTAATCCCAATGATCTACCAATCCATATCACCGCAAAAGATGTGGCTGGTGATTATCCTCATTTCATCGAGTATAAAGGTAATGTAGATATTCAACAAGGTAACCAGACCCTCACCGCCGATGAAGTTAAATTGACCCAAACAGAAACAACCAGCCAAAACCCATTGCGTACGGTAGTCGCAACCGGAAATGTCCATTATGATGATCCACAAATCATCCTGAAAGGGCCAAAAGCATGGTCAAATCTGAATAATAAAGATACCGATGTTGAAAAAGGTGACTATTTAATGGTAGGCCGTCAGGGTCGCGGCTACGCAAATAAAATGAAATTGCGAGGTGAAAATCGCTATACCATTTTAGAGAAAGGCATGTTTACTGCCTGCCTCCCCGGTAATGATAGCTGGAGTGTTGTTGGCTCAGAAGTTATTTTAGATCGCGAAGAACAGGTGGCCGAAATATGGAATGCTCGCTTTCGCATTGCTAATGTGCCGGTTTTTTATAGCCCTTATTTACAATTACCCATTGGCAATAAGCGCCGTTCCGGTTTTTTACTACCTAATGGTAGTTATTCTAAAGGTTCTGGCTTAGACTTCGCGCTACCCTTTTACTGGAATATTGCGCCTAATTATGATGCAACCATTACACCACAATTTATGACCTTTCGTGGCGTAAAACTGAATAATGAATTTCGTTATCTGACTATTGCTGGAGCAGGTACCCTTGCCGTTGATTGGCTAAAGCATGATCGCAGCTATATTAAAGATAAAAATAGTCGTAAATATCCCGCTCGTGATAATGATGATCGCTGGTTGTTATATTGGAACCATTCTGGCGTACTCGATCAGGTATGGCGTTTTAATATTGATTATACAAAAGTCAGTGATTCAAAATATTTTACTGATTTTACCTCTAAATATGGTAAGAGTACTGACGGTTATGCCACCCAAAAATTCAGTGTCGGTTACGCACAACCAAACTGGAATGCAACCTTAACCCATAAACAATTTCAGGTTTTTGTTGATTCCCCTAATAGTAAAGCCTATAAAACGGAACCTCAATTAGATCTTAATTATTATAAGAATGATCTGGGGCCATTTGATCTAAAAACTTATGCTCAGGCAGCACGTATTACCAGTGTTGGCGCCAATAATCCTGATGCTACACGGTTACATATTGAACCAGAACTGAATCTGCCATTATCAAATGATTGGGCAAGTATTAATAATACTGTGAAGGTGATGGCGACCTATTATGATCAAGATATCCCTGCCAACCTGGCTAATAGCACACTGAAAAAACAGGTTACTCGTATCTTACCCTCGCTCACTTCTGATGCAAAACTGGTTTTTGAACGCGACCTATTGATAAATAACAATTATGTACAAACGTTAGAACCTCGGGTTCAATATCTTTATGTGCCTTATCGCGATCAAAGTGATATTAATAACTATGATTCATCTTTACTACAGGCTGACTATAACGGTTTATTCCGTAACCGTATCTATAGTGGACTCGATCGTATTGCTTCAGCTAACCAATTGACAACCGGTATTACTACGCGTATTTATGATGAAGAATTAACTGAACGATTTAATTTTTCTGTCGGCCAAATATACTATTTTGAGCGTCCAAGAACTGAAGATTCCGATTTGCCTATTGAAGATAAAAGTAATACTGGCTCACTATTATGGGCAGGAGATGCTTATTTACGACTAACTGATAACTGGGGATTACGTGGCGGACTCCAGTATGATAGACGTCTCGGTGATATTACTATGGGTAATGTGATAACAGAATATCGTTTAGATTCAGATCGCTTAGTACAACTAAATTATCGTTTCGTCGATCGCGATTATATTCAAGCAACTGTCAAAAATGCACCAGCCTTTCAAAAAGGAATTTCTCAAATAGGAGCAGTAGTGAGTTGGCCTTTAGGCGATCAGTGGGGCTTTGTCGGCTCATACTATCATGATTTGAAAGAAAACCAACCTGCGAGTCGATTAATCGGTTTACAATATAGTACTTGCTGCTGGTCAATTAATATGGGCTATGAGCGTAAAATCGTCGGTTGGCAACAACAAAACTTCAGTAGTGACTATGATAATCGATGGTCAATCAATGTGGAACTAAAAGGCCTAAATAATAATCATAATTTGGGAAGTCAGGATATGCTTGCTAGTGGTATTTTACCTTATCAACGAGCCTTCTAAAAAAAATTGATATTTTCAGCTATTAAATAGAAGAAACCTGAAATAGGATTAAACCGTAATATAATCGAACAAAATGAGAATTTTATGAATTATTGGAGAAAACTGATTATTGGCTTGTTGTTCACAGTCAGTACCACCACACTAGCAGCGCCACAACAATTGGATAAAGTGACTGCTATCGTGAACGATGGCGTTGTGCTACAAAGTGACGTAGATGGTATGTTAGATATAGTAAGAATAAACGCCAGAAATGCAGGGCAACAAATTCCCGACGAAAATGCATTACGTCATCAGATATTAGAACGTTTGATCATAGACAAAATTATTATGCAAATAGCCGAAAAAATGCAGATTCAAATCCCTGATCAAGCCATAGATGCTACTATAGCCAATATTGCAGCACAAAATGGATTGACTATTGGCCAATTACAGCAACGATTGTCGATGGATGGCATCAATTTACAAAATTACCGTAGCGATGTTCGTAGAGAAATGATGATCGCAGAAGTACGTAATAATGAAGTTCGTCGGCGGATCACTATTCTGCCGCAAGAAGTTGATTCATTAGCGGCCCAATTGAATTCACAAGCTGGCCAGGATGCTAATGTAAACTTAAGCCATATTTTGATTCCATTACCAGAAAATCCAACCAATACACAAAGTCAATTAGCAATGGATACGGTAAATAAAATTATTGCCCAATTAAAACAAGGCGCTGATTTTGGTAAACTTGCCATTACTTACTCTGCCGACCCTAATGCCTTAAAAGGTGGACAAATGGGCTGGAGTAAGGTTGAAGAATTGCCAACTGTTTTTGCTCAACAAATTCAGCATGCGAAAAAAGGTGATATTATTGGGCCTATACGTTCTAGTGTCGGATTTCATATCTTAAAACTTAATGATATCCAACGTGGCAATATGCCCATTTCGGTCACCGAAGTAAAAGCTCGCCATATTCTTATTAAGCTCTCACCTATTATGAATAACGAACAAGCACACGCAAAAATACAACAAATTGCGCAGCAAATTAAAACGGGTCAAATAACTTTTGCTGAAGCAGCTAAAAAATACTCACAAGATCCTGGTTCTGCATTACGTGGTGGTGAACTTGGTTGGAATATGCCCAATATTTACGATCCCGCATTTCGTGATGGTTTAATGCGCTTAAGTAAAGGGGAAACAAGTCAACCAATCCACTCTTCTTTTGGTTGGCATCTTATTCAGTTAGAAGATACCCGCCAAGTTGATAAAACTGATGTCGCACAGAAAGATCATGCCTATCGTCTGTTATTCAATCGTAAATTTAACGAAGAAGCACAAATTTGGATGCAAGAGCTACGCGCATCTGCCTATGTAAAAATTCTTAATGATAGTGATGCACAGTAATCTTTATGGGAAAAACAACTAATACTATCGTTCTCACCCCCGGTGAACCAGCCGGGGTAGGTCCTGATCTTTTGATCCAACTCGCTCAACAAAATTGGCCGGTTAGATTAGTTGCTTGTGCTGATCCTGATCTGCTAATAACCCGAGCGAATCAACTGGGTTTAGAATTAGAATTAACTATCTATTCGCCTGCATCACCAAATAACGGCCAAGCTGCCAAGTCATTGACGGTTTTACCAATAAAATTATCCACACCGGTCAAAGCAGGCCAACTAAATAAACAAAATAGTACTTATGTTATAGAAACACTCAGCCGCGCATGTGATGGCTGTCTGACTGGCGAATTTTCAGCATTAGTTACCGGCCCTGTCCATAAAGGAATTATCAATGATGCAGGCATTTCTTTTACCGGTCATACCGAATTTTTTGCTGACAGAAGTAAAACCCCAAAAGTGGTCATGATGTTAGCGACAGAAACATTGCGTGTTGCGCTTGCAACAACCCATTTACCGCTTAAACAGGTTGCAAATGCCATTACTTACGAGAGCCTACAACAAGTTATTTATATTTTAAATAACGAGTTAAAATCTAAATTTGGCATTAAAACACCCGCTATTTATATCTGTGGATTAAATCCTCATGCCGGCGAAGGCGGACATATGGGACATGAGGAAATCGACACTATTATTCCAGTTATCAAGAAATTGCGCCATGAAGGATTGCCACTTTATGGTCCTTTCCCGGCGGATACCCTATTTCAACCAAAATATCTGAACCAAGCTGATGCAGTCTTAGCGATGTACCACGATCAAGGTCTACCTGTGCTAAAATATCAAGGTTTTGGTCAAGCAGTAAACATTACTTTAGGCCTACCCTTTATCCGTACATCGGTTGACCATGGTACAGCGATCGAGCTGGCAGGAAGTGGGCAAGCAAATGCAAACAGTTTTATAACTGCCTTAAAATTAGCTATTAGCATGATACAAAATAACAATGAATAAACGAATCCATCAAGGGCATTTTGCCCGTAAGCGCTTTGGGCAAAATTTTTTAACTGACCCATTTATTATTGACAATATGGTTACGGCTTTTAACCCAAAACCTGATCAAGCTATTGTTGAAATTGGTCCTGGTTTAGGCGCTCTGACATTACCTGTCAGTGAGCATATAGAGAATATGACCGTAGTAGAATTAGATCGTGATCTTGCTGCCCGTTTAGCCGCCCATCCTGCTCTTAGCGCTAAACTAACAATTATACAAAACGATGCAATGACGATCGATTTTGGCGCAATTGCGAAAGAAAAAGGTCAACCCCTTAGAGCGTTTGGTAACCTTCCTTACAATATTTCAACCCCTTTAATGTTCCATCTTTTTACTTATACTAATGCTATTGCTGACATGAACTTTATGCTACAGAAAGAGGTTGTCAATCGCTTAGTCGCAGGACCCAATACTAAAGCATATGGTCGTCTTAGCGTTATGGCGCAATATTATTGTCAGATAATACCTATTTTAGCCGTACCACCTTCGGCTTTTACACCAGCACCAAAAGTGGATTCGGCTGTTGTGCGTTTAATTCCTCATCAACGAAACCCTTACCCTATTTGTGATGTCAAATTATTAAGCCGTATTACTACCCAGGCATTTAATCAACGACGTAAGACTATTCGTAATAGTTTAAGTGATTTATTTAGCGTGCAGGATTTTGAACAATTAGGTATTGATCCAAACTGTCGCGCTGAAAATATCTCAGTAGAAAATTATTGTAAGTTAGCCTGCAGATTGGCTAAAACCACGATCTGATAGTGATAAACTTGGGGGCACTATGCTAAATGAACCAAACATCTGCATACAAGTTCAAAGTGTCTATATTGAAAATCAATCTTTACCAGAAGAAGCCCGGTTTGTTTTTGCCTATACAATTTCTATTAGCAATCTTGGCCGTACACCGGTACAACTAATAAGTCGCTATTGGTTAATTACCAATAGTGATGGTAAACGTACCGAAGTACAAGGCCAGGGTGTCGTAGGAGAACAACCTATCATTCAACCCGGCGCCGAATATCGTTATACCAGTGGCGCTATTATAGAAACGCCAATGGGAACTATGGAAGGCCATTATGTAATGTTAGATAATGATGGTAAAAATTTTTATGTTGATATCCCAGTTTTTCGTCTTGCTATTCCAACACTTATAAACTAATTATGGCTACTTATCTTATCGGAGATATTCACGGTTGTTATCGTGAGCTTAGAGCACTTCTTAAACAAGTAAAATTTGAGCCACAAAAAGATGTTTTATGGCTCACAGGTGATCTAGTTGCCCGCGGTCCGGATTCTCTCAAAGTTTTACGTTATATTAAAACATTAGGCGCATCCGTCAGAATGGTTCTAGGTAATCATGATCTGCACCTTATCGGTGTATACGCCAACATTAGCCATAATAAACCCAAAGATAAACTGAAAAAATTACTGACAGCCCCTGATGCTAATGAATTAGTTAATTGGTTACGACGTCAACCGTTATTACAAGTAGACAATAAGAAAAAAATCATCATGGCACATGCTGGGATAACACCGCAATGGGACTTAGCAACCGCTCAGATGTGCGCTAGAGAAGTAGAGGCTATTCTTAGTAGTGATACCTATCCTTTGTTTATCGACTCTATGTATGGCGATATGCCGAACAACTGGTCACCCAACCTTACAGGATTATCCCGTTTACGTTTTAGTACCAATGTCCTAACCCGCATGCGCTATTGTTTTCCTGACGGTCTGTTAAATATGTCCTGGAAAAATAAACCTGAAAACACGCCTCCACCTTTAAAGCCTTGGTTTGATCTGCCGCGAAAAATACCGCCAGAATATGCCATTATTTTTGGTCATTGGGCTTCCCTAGAAGGGAAAGGAACGCCTAAGGGAATTTATGGACTTGATACCGGTTGTTGCTGGGGAGGTAAACTGACTTTACTACGCTGGGAAGACAAAAAGTATTTTAGCCTGCCCGCATTTACAAAAAAATAACTAACACTATACTTGCTGCTAAACAGCAGAAAATAGAATAGTAAGTAATAAACTTAATTAATTTTGTTTTAATATTACTAAAATAATAGTTATAAACCTATTTAAATAAACCAGCATTTTAGATATTTGACTTAAATTATTTAATTAATAATATAAATCTAATTTTTATTTATATATTTAACATTACCTAATTCAAATTAATAATAAAAAACCGAAGTATTAGCCTTCGATTTTTTATTACCAATAGTAGTCTCACTTAGCTCTATGGGCGACGTTCTAATATCTCAAAACAATAATTATGAGAATTTTTTTCATCTGCTTCATGATATTCAGTAAATACAGAATCCCACTCATCAGGCTCATAAGCAGGAAAATAGGTATCACCAATCACTTCCGCATCTACATGCGTTAAATAAAGACGATTTGCCTGAGGTAAGAATAATTCATAAATTTTTCCCCCGCCTATAATCATTATTTCTTCTACTTCCCCAGCTGCGGCTAGTGCCTCATCAACTGAGTTAACCCAAACAACGCCTTTATCATTACTCGAATGTGTTTGGCTAAGAATAATATTCAAACGTTGAGGTAAAGGTTTACCTATCGCTTCGTAAGTTATACGCCCCATTATAACTGGCTTATTTAACGTATTACGCTTAAACCAGGCTAAATCACCAGATAACACCCATGGCATGTTATTTTCCAAACCAATCACCTGATCCGCAGCCATTGCTGCGATTAGACTAATATTCATTGGGTCACCATATTGGCATAATAGAAAATTGGATTTTACATTTAATAAATCCAATCACTCTTCGATAAATCTACATTTTTATAAAAATTATCAAATCATTAATTACTATTGTATAGATAATTTTAAATAATAAATAACAATCGAAATACTATAAACATAAAATAATACAATTACTTTTTTATTAATCAGCTACAAAAATATTCCATATTAAGGGAATAAATTAAGCTGATGGGTTGATCACCATCTGTGCAATTGAGCCTTTATCCGCTTTCTCAAAATTTTGACTAAAATACAAAAAAGGAAAATGATCATAAGACGGTTGTAGCATATTAACTAATAATTCACTGTAACCATTTATCCATACTGTATCTTTCCAGCCATAATCCTCTGGGCCTGGTACAACACCATTATGATTAATAACTTTGAAACGAACGCCTTCAATATGAAATGCTTGAGGCTCATGCGCTTTGACTATCCAGCGTTCCCATGCTCCCTGCTGAGTGATTAAGTCAATACGATTTACATCCCGCATCATACCATTAATGCCAAAAGGTTTGCTAAGGGTCACTTCACGATTACGGATAGTCGATGTTATTTGGCTAGTATCATTAACCAGTGTCTCTGGTAAATTATCGGTTACTAATGATAATAACCCTGAAGAACAGATGGTTAGAACTTTGGTCGAATTTAATAAATTTGACGGTTCAAATAGTCCTTTAATACGATCGATAATACCTGCCGCTCTTCCAGCCGTTATTGTTAATAACTCTGTTTTAGACATATCAATTAACACTTCTCTACGCTCGCCAGGCGCCATGGGTAATCTTTCGATACTCATAGGGGCAGGTAGTAGCCCTTGATCACTGCCTATTAGATAAAATGGTCTCTTATCACTGATTTCTAATATATAGCGCCTTGAATTTGATGCGTTAAGTAACCGTAAGCGGATCCAGCAGCGAGCAACTTTAATATACGGTTCCTGCACACCATTAACTAATAAGGTATCACCTAAAAAACCTTCCGCTGTCGCTTTATAGTGTGGCGTTCCAAAACTATCTAACCGTTTATCTTGTATAATAATAGGAAAATCATCAACGCCGTAATGATTAGGAATATTTAAATTCTTACTGGTTTTATCTGACACAATCCACATACCAACCAAGCCATCATGAATTTGTCTTGCCATCTTGCCAGGGGTATTAGCATGATACCAACAGGTCGCTGCCGGTTGACGGATTGGTAGTACCGGTGACCAATCAACATTGGGTGACATTAATCGGGCTGCTCCACCAATTTGAGTGCCTGGAACTTGTAACCCACTGACTGTCATAGCAACTTCTTCAGAAAGTCGATTACTATATACCAATTTCAAATCACTACCCGTTTCTACTCGAATGGTTGGCCCCAAATAATAACCATTGCAACCAATCGTCATAGTGCGATGGCTACCATCAAATGACCAATAAGATTTTTTCAACGTTAGAAACAGCGGTTGACCAAAATGAGATTCTAATAAAGGCGGGATTGGTAATAATGGGTATCCTGCATTTTTTTCTGCTCTAACCGCAGCAGGATGCATAGAAATACTCATCGCTATACTTGATAGCTTAAGAAATTGACGCCGACTTAGTGACATAGCCTCTCCACAAAATCATTAATAAGCTAGCGCCATTTATTGTTCATTAAGGAAAGATCCTTATTTTACTATCCGCTTGTAATTGTGTTATCACAATTATTTGATAACTATATTCAATTAAGACGATAGATTGCTACAACGCCAAATATTAATATATTGTTAAATATGACAATTTAGAAACTAATTTAATTGAAAAATGAACTTTAATTTTATTTCATTTTTTGCTCTATTTCTGTTACTTCTTGATTTAATTCTGCAATTTTAGCTTTGAATAAATTATGGCAATACTCTGCCAATTCACGCACGTTTTCCCGATTATACTTTGTTGTGTCAATAGGCGGTAGCATTTCGACGATCACGACGCCATTATTCCAACGATTGAGTTTAATACGCCCCTCTGTTTCAGATAAACAGACTGGTACTATCGGAACACCCGCTGCAATTGCAGCATAAAATGCACCGGTTTTAAATGGCAGTAACCCTCGACCACGACTACGCGTTCCTTCAGGAAACATCCAAACTGAAATTTTTCTTTTTTTGATCTGTTGAACAACCTGCGAAATAGTATTGTGCGCTTTAGTTCGGTTAGCCCTATCAATGAGAATATTACCAGCTAACCAATATAGCGGACCGAAAAAAGGGATTAATACTAAGCTCTTTTTTCCAATAGTAACGGTATTTGGTTGTACCGCATTTGACATAGTCACCATATCATAGTTATTTTGATGATTGCCGATATAAATACTTGGACCGTAATCTTTAGCTTTAGCTTTAGCTTTAGCTTTAGCTTTAGCTTTAGCTTTAGCTTTAGCTTTAGCAGGCACTCGACTAATAATAGTAATACCAAAAACATAGGATAATTTACCAAACAGCCGGCCAAAGCGCATAACATGGCTTGGATTTCTTGGAGTTAATAAGCAATAAAAACAACCTAACACACAAACCAATATCGTAAAAAGGATCACAATAATAATACGAACAATAGCTAACATATTTACCTCAAGTAATCAGTTACTTCACACACCTATAAAAACAATCGAAGATTAGCCATTACTAGGAGGAGTTACTTCTATACGCTCAATACTCTGTAATCCACGAGGTAATGAAGAACCTTTACGACCTCGTTCAGCACGATATTTTTGCAAATCTTCTGGATTTAATTTCAGTTTTCGTTTGCCAAAATAGAGCGTAATTGAAGACTGAGGCTGCAAAAACATTAACCAAACTAGCAAATCATCTCTACTGGCTGATTGAGCTGCTGAAATATTAATAATTTTATTGCCTTTTCCTTTAGAAAGCTGAGGGAGCTCACTCACAGGAAATATCAGCATTCTGCCTGCTTTAGTAATTGCCAATAATAAATCTTGCTGTTCATTATTGACTTCTAATGGTGCCAATACCTTAGCATTACTCGGCAAGGTAATTAATGCTTTACCTGCTTTATTTTTTGCCACTAAATCACTGAAGGTGCAGATAAATCCATAACCCGCATCCGATGCCAACAAATATTTCTGCTCTTCAGCGGCGGTCAATACATGTTCAATCGTTGCACCAGGCGGTAACGCCAATTTGCCTGTAAGCGGTTCTCCCTGCCCTCGCGCAGAAGGAAGATCAAGCGGATCGAGTGAATAACTACGCCCCGTGCTATCAAGAAAAACAACCGGTTGATTAGTTTTACCTCTTGCGGCACTACAGAAACCATCCCCCGCTTTATAATTAAGATTAGTCGGATCAATATCATGACCTTTTGCGCTTCTCACCCATCCCATAACAGAAAGGATAATCGTAACAGGCTCTGAAGGCAAAATGTCATGTTCATTCATGGCTTTTGCTTCAATACGCTCCTTAAGCGGTGAGCGCCTGTCATCACCATAAGTCTGTGCATCCGTTTCAATTTCTTTCTTGATTAAGGTATTTAGACGACGCTCAGAACCCAAAATAGCTTGTAGTTGATCACGTTCTTTCGCTAAATCATCTTGCTCGCCACGTAATTTAAACTCCTCTAGTTTAGCCAAATGACGCAATTTCAATTCCAGGATAGATTCCGCCTGAGTCTCTGAAAGAGCAAAACGGGCCACCAATACAGCTTTAGGCTCATCTTCATTACGGATAATATGAATAACCTCATCTATGTTCAGATAAGCTATTAATAAACCGTCAAGGATATGTAAGCGTTTTAATACTTTTTCTAAACGATGATTTAAGCGATTACGTACGGTTTCTCGTCGAAATAATAACCATTCATTTAAAATTTCAACCAGTCCTTTAACTGCTGGACGATTATCTAAGCCAATCATATTCAAATTGACCCGATAGCTTCTTTCTAGATCCGTCGTAGCAAATAGATGCGTCATCACTTGTTCTAAATCAATCCGATTACTTCTCGGTACAATCACTAAACGTGTCGGATTTTCATGATCTGACTCATCACGAAGATCTTCTACCATCGGTAATTTTTTGGCGCGCATTTGTGAGGCAATCTGCTCTAACACTTTAGCGCCTGAAACCTGATGAGGCAGGGCAGTAATAACAGCATGACCATCATCTATTTCCCAAACAGCGCGTAACCTAATAGACCCACGGCCGGTTTGGTAAATTTTTTGAATATCTTCTTTTGATGAGATAATTTCTGCTTCTGTTGGGTAATCAGGAGCAGGAATAAAATCCATCAACATGTTAAGATCGGCTTTTGGATTTTCCAGTAAAGCAACTAATGCGCTTGCTACCTCACGCGCATTATGCGGTGGAATATCGGTCGCCATACCAACCGCAATCCCTGTTGTACCATTCAACAGAATATTGGGTAATCTTGCCGGTAGTGTTTTGGGTTCAGTTAATGTTCCATCAAAGTTAGGCGTCCAGGCTACCGTTCCTAATCCTAATTCACTAAGTAACGTTTCAGCATATTTTGACAATCTTGATTCAGTGTAACGCATAGCAGCAAACGATTTAGGATCATCGGGAGCTCCCCAGTTACCCTGTCCATCAACTAATGGATAACGATAGGAAAACGGTTGTGCCATCAATACCATAGCTTCATAACAAGCGCTATCACCATGTGGATGATATTTCCCCAATACATCACCGACGGTACGTGCTGATTTTTTGTATTTAGCCGCATTGCTCAAACCAAGCTCAGACATGGCATAAACAATACGGCGTTGAACAGGTTTTAACCCATCACCAATAAATGGCAATGCTCTGTCCATGATGACGTACATGGAATAATTGAGATAGGCATTTTCGGTAAAGGTATAAAGTGGTTGCTGCTCTACACCATCGTGAGTTATCTCACTCATTCATTTGATTCCTTAGTCTTTGGTTAACTGTGTCGATTACACTTCAATTTCTATCGCATCGCCTTTATTTTGTAACCAATTTCGACGATCTTCTGCCCGTTTTTTCGCCAATAGCATATCCATCATCGCGAGTGTTTCTTGATAATTATCATCATTAATAATGAGTTGAACTAAGCGTCGTGTATTAGGATCTAATGTGGTTTCACGTAATTGAGTAGGATTCATTTCGCCTAACCCTTTAAAGCGCTGGACATTCGGTTTACCGCGCTTATAGCTGAGCCGATCGAGAACAGCAGCTTTTTCGCCTTCATCAAGGGCATAATAGACTTCTTTACCTAAATCAATACGGTATAAAGGTGGCATAGCAATATAAATATGGCCTGCTTTAACTAAAGTGGGAAAGTGACGAACAAAAAGTGCGCAGAGTAATGTTGCAATATGCAACCCATCGGAATCTGCATCGGCAAGAACACAAATTTTACCGTAACGTAGCTGGCTCAGATCATTGCTGTCTGGATCAATACCAATAGCCACTGAGATATCATGAACTTCCTGTGAAGCTAAAACCTCATCGGAAGAAACTTCCCAAGTATTCAGTATTTTCCCTCTTAACGGCATAATCGCCTGATATTCACGATCACGGGCTTGCTTAGCCGATCCACCGGCTGAATCACCCTCAACTAAAAATAGCTCAGTGAAATTAAGATCTTGAGAAGTACAATCTGCTAATTTACCGGGTAACGCAGGCCCACTGGTCAGTTTCTTGCGCACAACTTTTTTCGCTGCGCGTAGACGCCTTTGCGCACTAGAGATAGTAAGCTCCGCTAATTGCTCTGCTTCTTGAACATTTTGGTTTAACCACAAACTAAAAGCATCTTTTACTACGCCGGAAACAAAGGCAGCGCTCTGGCGAGAAGAAAGACGTTCTTTAGTCTGGCCGGCAAATTGTGGATCTTGCATTTTAACTGAAAGGACATAAGCACAGCGCTCCCAAATATCATCACCCGTCAATTTCACACCGCGAGGAAGTAAATTACGGTATTCACAAAACTCCCTCATCGCATCCAGTAAACCTTGACGTAATCCATTAACATGGGTACCACCCTGTGCAGTTGGAATAAGGTTAACATAACTCTCGGTTAGTAGTTCCCCACCTTCTGGTAACCAAAGCAAAGCCCAATCTACCATTTCTAATTGGCCAGCAAAATTACCAACAAACGCTTTTTCCGGTAAAGTCACTAAACCGTTCACTGCCTCCATTAGGTAGTCAGTTAAGCCATCGTTATAACGCCATGTCTGCTCAGTATTATTTATTTTATCCTTAAAGATGATTTCAACCCCAGGACATAGCACAGCTTTAGCTTTTAATACGTGCACTAAACGCGAAATAGAAAAACGTGGGTTGTCAAAAAAGTGGCTATCTGGCCAAAAACGCACTCCAGTACCGGTTGTCCGTTTAGCACAACTCCCAATTACCTCAAGTTCCTGGACTTTTTCACCATTTTCAAACGCAATTCGGTATATTTGGCTATCACGACTGACGGTTACTTCAATACGTTTTGATAAGGCATTCACTACGGAAATCCCAACACCATGTAGTCCGCCAGAAAATTGATAATTTTTATTAGAAAATTTTCCCCCGGCATGTAACTGCCCCAAAATCAGCTCTACCGCCGGTACTTTCTTTTCGGGATGAATATCAACAGGCATACCTCGGCCATCATCAATCACTTCCAGCGACTGATCTTCGTACAGGATGACATCGATACGTTTAGCATAACCGGCAAGCGCCTCATCGACACTATTATCAATGACTTCCTGAGCCAGGTGATTAGGTCGAGAGGTATCAGTGTACATTCCTGGGCGACGACGTACAGGTTCTAAACCACTGAGGACCTCGATTGCCTCTGCATTATAATTAGATTGAGTCATATTATTTTCTGCGGTAATTGACGATTAATTAGGCAAATAAATGCTGAGATACTGATGATAATAACAGTCATTCAGCTCTTTTGGATAATTTTTTACTTATTTTGTCTTTGCCAAAGCTAAAAAACGCATAATTTGTGGAAAATAGTAGTCAAATCCAACAAAAGCATGGTTACCTCCTGACTCTATTGTTTGCTTACACTCCATAAGATAGGTAACAGCTTGACGATAGTCCAATATTTCATCACCTGTTTGTTGTAATAACCAAATTAAATCAGGCGCCGCTAATGCCTTAATTTGTATCTTTTGTAGTTCATTTAAATGATGGGGTTGCAAGATGTAGCGTTCCTTTGTGTAAGGATTGACTTGCTCACCTAAATACTGTTGAAACAAATCAAAGGGACGTACTGCTGGATTGACAATAACAGCGGGTAAATTAAATTTCTGTGATAACCAAATAGCAAAATAACCACCTAACGAAGAACCTAACAACCCAATCGGCTCTCCCGCATGGGCTGTTACGAGATTATTTAAAAATTCAATCGCTTCAGCTGGATAACAAGGAAGCTGAGGTATCAGCATATTCACTTCTGAGTGTTGTCGCTGTAACCAAGTTTTTAAGCTATTTGCTTTCTCTGATAAAGGGGAACTATTGAAGCCATGAATATAAATTAATATTGACATTAATAACCGCCTGAATCCAAATCTGGGCAAAATTTATCACTATCCAATCTGCAAACTTGGGTATTCAACACATCTTCACCGGCATCATTGATAGAAAGATCAAGATAACGCCAACCCGGTGTCATGGTATCTAATGTAAAATTAGTACAATGAGGTTTAAATTGGATACAGGTTGATGGTGTTGCCATCATGCGAACTCCTTGCCAATATTCATCTATTTCCTGATGAATATGGCCACATAAGATCGCTTTAATTTTTTGATATTGCTTTAAATAGTCAGCCAAAATATGAGAATTACGCAAGCGATGTTGATCAAGCCAGGTACAACCCGATGGTAAAGGATGATGATGTAACATCAGTAAATGACTACGCTCCGTGTAGGCATCAAAACAGCTTTTCATCCATAACAGCTGTTGTTTGGATAATTTTCCATGTACAGCCCCCTGAATTTGGCTGTCCAACATAAGGATTTGCCAATTATCATTAATTAGCAGCTGTTTGGAGGGTAAAATTCCTGCTTTCGCTAAAGTAGCTACCATTGCCGGTTGATAATCATGATTGCCCGGTAACCAAACACAAGGAGCAGACAACCGTTTGATCCCTTCTGCAAAATGCTGATAGGCTTGTGCGGATTGATCTTGGGCCAAATCACCGGTAGCGACAACCAGGTCCACATTTTCATTGCGGACTAAAATTGCATCAATCACTGCATGAAAACTAGCAAAAGTATTGACGCCAAGTAGAGTATCATCAGCATTAGCAAAAAGATGAGTATCGGTAATTTGCAAGATCCTCACCAGACTTTTTTGCTTTGTTGTTAATTTGAACAGACTATCCAAGCAATTTCCTTAGTTTCTACCTACTTTATACATTATTTTAACATTAATACTTTATCAATAACTGTCGGCTGATACACACTTCTTTTTTATATTATGATTAAGTAGTTATTTTAAGTTATTCAACCAATTATTTTTCAACCTAAGGTAATTTAATTGTAACCACTGTATTGCAATTACAGTAGCCGCATTATCAATTACCCCTAATTCTACCCATTGATAAGCTTGTTCGCGACTAACAACATGAACACGAATATCTTCATTTTCACTGTTCAATCCATGTACACTTCCCGGTTTGATTGCAGATGCATTAATTTCACCGATATGAACATAAATGCGCTCAGTTGTGCCTCCTGGGCTGGTAAGATAACTTAGTGCATAGTGACAACGCAAAATGGTAATACCCGCTTCTTCTTTGGCTTCACGACGAACTAGCTGTTCTAAGCTTTCATTTTGTTCTACCATGCCAGCAATCGCTTCTAACAACCACGGTGTTTTGCTAGTTTCAATCGCCGGGAGTCGTATTTGTTCAACTAACACGACCTTATCAAGATAAGGATCATAAGGTAAAATAACGCCCGCATTACCCCGTTCCAAAACTTCACGTCGGATTTCCTTGCTCCAACCCCCGTTAAACAACCTATGCCGAAAACGGTATTCTACAAAACGAAAAAAACCATTATAAAGATCGAACTTAGCCGTAATTTCCACATCATTTTGGCTAAACTTGAAGGGTAAATTTTTTTTATCATTCATAGAAACTCTCTGAATTTATATGCATTAACTGACAAAAAAGTGAGACTTATATAACGTTTTTTAAGGAAATTAACTTATAAATAATGTAACATCGACCAGATTTAACATGCTAGATGGCACAAACAGCTACCATGGAATAATGACATATTCTGCTAAAATTAGCGGTATTGATGTTTTTCTGAGATAACTAAAGCAAAAAATTGCATAATAAATTGCATAATCAAGGAATAAGAATGAAAAAATTTATCTCTCTTTTTATCACCATTAGCCTAATGGGACTAAGTGCCACAGGGCAAGCTGAAAATTTATTGCAAGTCTATCAGAAAGCAAAAGAAAGTAATCCAGATTTACGTAAATCACTAGCAGAACGTGACCAAGCATTTGAAAAAATTAATGAAGCCCGCAGTCCTTTACTGCCGCAATTAGGGTTAGGTGCAAATTTCACCTATAACAGCGGTTATCGTGATAACCGTGACACGGAAAACAACCAACTTGGTGCCAATCTTAAACTCACCCAAACCATCTTTGATATGTCAAAATGGCAACAGTTAGACATACAAGAAAAAACCGCCGGTATTGCTGATGTTACTTATCAAACTAATCAACAAAAATTAATTCTTGATACCGCCACAGCTTATTTTGACGTGTTACGTGCGATTGACTTATTAGACTATATTGAAGCTCAGAAAAAAGCCGTTTATCGCCAGTTAGATCAAACAACACAACGCTTTAACGTAGGATTAGTCGCTATTACTGATGTACAAAATGCTCGTGCTAATTATGATAGCGTATTGGCACAAGAAGTATCGAGCCGTAATCAATTAGAAAATGCGCTGGAAAAGTTACGCCAGGTTAGCGGCATCTATTATAGCCAATTAGCCGTGTTAAATATTGATCGCTTCAGCACGCAAACACCTGCTCGAGTGGAAAAACTATTAAAAGATGCTGAAACGCGCAACTTGAGTTTACTTAGCGCACGTTTGTCACAAGATCTGGCGCGAGAAAATATTCGCTATGAACAGTCAGGACATTTACCTACCCTTGGTTTAGAAGCGTCAACAGGCGTTAATAATACCCATTATCACGGTAGTGCTAATCATATCTGGAACCGAAATGATACTAGCTATACTGGCCAAAATAGCGTCGGACTAACGTTAAGTGTGCCGTTATATACCGGTGGCAAAACTAACTCACGCGTTGAGCAAGCTCAGTATGGTTATATTAGTGCCAGCGAACAGCTTGAAAGTACTTATCGCAATGTTATTCAGATAGTACGCTCTTCCTATAATAATGTTATTTCTTCTATTAGTAGCATCAAAGCATACCAACAATTAGTTATTTCAGCCCAAAGTTCATTAGATGCGATGGAAGCAGGCTATCAAGTCGGCACGCGAACTATCGTGGACGTGTTGAACGCAACAACAACCCTTTTTCAGGCAAAACAGAATTTAGCTAATGCACGTTATGACTATCTGATTAATGATCTGAAAATCCAGTATGCCCGCGGCACGTTAAATGAAAGCGATCTGATCCGTTTAAATAATAGCTTAGGAAAAACATTATCAACCTCACCGGATACGATTATTAATCCGATGAACGTTCCACAAATACATTAAATAAATACTTGCCTATTTGTGATACCCACATATTGTGGGTATTTTTTATTGTAACGAAAATTAATTAGAAAAGTTGTATTTTTACCACTTAACATAAATAATCAGGTTGATAGCTATATTTCTGCCAGCTTTATGCTTTAATTTCCACTGTAATTACCCTATTCTATCCTAGTTTGACGATTTTTATTTCGACCTTCAGGATAGGTAAATGATGATGAAAATAAAGCGCACGAAGAATATTAATCAAGATGCTTTTCGTAAAAACTGGCGCGCCTACCGCCTAGCACCAGTTGCCTTAGCAATTAGTACGGTATTTATGTTGTCCGCTTGTGAACAAAGCGACGAAAGCGTCTCTTTATATACTAATGCGGAAGATTGTGCTCAGAAAAACCCCGCGCAAAGTGAACAATGTTCGCTTGCTTATAAAAATGCATTGCAGGAAGCAGCGAAAACTGCGCCTAAATATGCGACACGTGAAGATTGTGTGGCTGAATTTGGTGAAGAAAAATGTACTCAGGCTTCCAACCAGACCGCAACGCAAACGACAACTCAAAATCAAACTGCATCGCAAACTCCAACTGCAACGCAAACGCCAACTCAAGCTGGTTTAACAGAAAATCAAGCTAGTGGGCAAAGTAGTAGTTTCTGGATGCCATTAATGGCAGGTTATATGATGGGACGTCTAATGGGCGGTGGTGCAACTGCCCCAGCACCTGCAGCGCAGCCTCTGTTTAGCTCAAGCAATCCTGCTAGTCCTGCCAATGGAAAATTTGTTGATGCCAGCGGCAAAAACTATGGTCCGGCGGTAGCGGGAGGTCGAACAATGACTGTACCGCCATCAGCTCTTGCCCCCAAACCGGCAACGACGACCACTATCACTCGTGGTGGTTTCGGCGAATCAGTTGCTAAACAACAGGCTCACATGCAGCGTCAAAGTGCCACTTCATCTTCACAGCGTTCTATGGGAGGCTAATGGCGATGATAAGGATGCCCATCACTGAACGGCCTGATTGGAAAGAAAAGGCAACTGAATTTGGTTTTCATTTTCACACCTTATACGGTGAACCTTATTGGTGTGAAAATGCTTATTATCAATTTACTATGCAACAAGTTGAAGATCTTGAAGCAACCACCGCTGAATTACATCAAATGTGCCTGCAAGTGGTGGAAAAAGTAGTGAATAACGAGGAATTATTGTTAAAATTTCAGATCCCTAAACATTGTTGGGAATTTGTTAATCACTCATGGAAAACGAATCAACCTTCACTCTATTCCCGATTGGATTTAGCTTATGACGGTAAAAGACCAGCAAAATTATTAGAAAATAATGCAGATACACCGACATCTTTATATGAAAGCGCATTTTTTCAGTGGATCTGGTTAGAAGATCAGATCAATGCTGGCTATTTACCAGCCAATGCTGATCAATTTAATAGCATACAAGAGCAACTTATTGAACGCTTTGCGCAATTACGTGAATCATTTGACTTTAACTGGTTACATTTTGCCTGCTGCCAAGACAGTGACGAAGATCGCGGCACCATCCAATACCTACAAGACTGTGCTCACGAAGCCAATATTACAACCGAATTTCTCTATGTTGATCAAATTGGTTTAGGTGAAAAAGGACAATTTACCGATCCTAATAATCAAGTTATTAGCAATCTGTTTAAATTATATCCTTGGGAGTTTATGTTTAGAGAGATTTTTTCTACTAAGTTAGCCGATGCCGGAGTAAGGTGGTTAGAACCAGCCTGGAAAAGCATTATTTCTAACAAGGCATTATTACCTATGCTATGGGAAATGTTTCCTAATCATCCCAATCTGTTACCTGCTTATTTTGCAGAAGCTAATCCTCCAAAACTGGATCGCTATGTGATCAAACCTATTTTTTCGCGCGAAGGGGCAAATATTCGTATCATCGATAATGAACGTGAAATTGCCTCAGTAGATGGCCCATATGGCGAAGAAGGTATGATTATTCAACAATTTTATCCGCTGCCACAATTTGAAAATAACTATACCTTAATCGGTAGTTGGCTGGTAAATGATCAACCGGCAGGAATTGGTATTCGAGAAGACAACCAATTAATTACCCAAGATCTATCCCGTTTTTACCCGCATATTATTCTAAACTAACGCTTGCAATTCAGGCGCAAGATAATGATATGGTAATCATTATCTTGCTGTTGTTACTATTATGATTAACGGTTTGAAAAATAAAATTGTCACACGGGCAAATTAATTAGCAACTTTTTTATCTGAGCATTGCCCCTGAGTTCGGCGAAGCCAATTTATTCGTGTAAGCACTCGCCATATTTCCACTCTATGGCGCTAGATTTAAAATGTGATTGTTATTTGATTGAAGCATTTCAGTATGACACCACTGGTTTAACCATAAAACGCATATAGCATAAAATTTAATCCTGCAAAATAGCTTATGTAGTCTACTAACCCGCTTTTTTAGTAAATTGCTGACGATAGGTTACCAGATCCTCAATCGTAATTACCGGCATATCATGTTGCTTGGCAAAGATTAGCACTTCTGGCATACGAGCCATGGTACCATCGTCATTTGTCAACTCACACAAAACGCCTGCTGGTTTAAAACCGGCTAAAGTCACCAAATCAATGGTCGCTTCAGTATGACCACGGCGCTGCAATACCCCTCCTTCTTGGGCTTTGAGCGGAAAAACATGCCCTGGCCGATTAAGATCGGACGGTTTTGCATCATCGGCAATCGCTTTACGAATTGTCATTAAACGATCACTGGCCGAAACACCAGTTGTAACCCCTTCGGCGGCCTCAATAGTGATAGTAAATGCGGTTTGGAACTGACTAGAATTTTCTTCCACCATCATTGGTAATGCCAGTTGCATACGGCGTTCTTCGGTTATACAAAGACAAACAATTCCACTGCCATGGCGGATAGTTAATGCCATCCGTTCAACTGTCATCGTTTCAGCGGCAAAAATAATATCACCCTCGTTTTCACGGCCTTCGTCGTCAAGTACCATCACACCTTTACCTTGACGTAATGCCTTAAGAGCAAGCTCTATACGTTCAATTGGATTGCCATACGCGGAAAGTGACGTCTGATTCATGGTAAAACCTCATCAATAAATACTAAATTACCAGAACCAGGGCGAGCTTGGGAGTAAAAAAATCAAACTAGTATCTTAAAAAGCTGCGCACAGTTGGCAGAGCTCAAAACTACAGCTATCGTTATTCTCTCCCATCCGGACTATAACCGTCGGTTCCAGAATCTCACTGGATCTGCTGACTTCCATTGCACATTGCTATAATGGAACGCTCGCGGACTTGGTTATTCAATTAGCAGAATAAATATCACCGCCGGTGGGGAATTTCACCCCGCCCTGAGATAAACCGCTAAACTATATCGTGAATATAATTCTGTAGCAATCAACAATAACAAAATATATATCAGTCAGATAGCATTTTCATTTATATAATCAGCCAACTTGCTATTAAGTGGTTATTTCCGCTAATTCAGCGCCATTTTTAGCACCAAATTTATTAAAAATAATTTTGTCAAAGTAAGTTGATTATTTTAAGATCTGCTATTAAATAACCTATAAATTATAATTTGTGACCTGAAAGGATATAGTAATGCTTGACGCGAAAAAAATAGAACAAGTTGTTCGCCAGATCAAAGATACCTTACCGCAAGGGATACGTGACTTAGGTGAAGATCTTGACAAAAAGCTACGGGCAACATTACAGTCCCAATTAGGAAAACTCGATTTAGTTTCACGCGAAGAATTTGATATTCAAACACAAGTTTTACTGCGAACCCGTGAAAAAATGATCGAAATGGAAAAACGCATCGAACAATTAGAAAAAAACCGTTAGCTAACGAAAACAAATATGAATAACAAAATGCCACGATACTCCTATCGTGGCATTGCTATTTTTTACGCCAAAATATTAATCATTTTTCATAATGGTATTAATGATATTTGTTGTAGACAGCCCTTGTTCAAAATTAAGTACTTTAACTTCGCCACCTGCCGCCCAGACCTCTTGGCTACCGGCAATATCTTCCGGCTTATAATCACCACCTTTAACTAATACATCAGGTAAGATTTCACTGATCAGGCGTTGAGGCGTATCTTCTTCAAATGGGACCACCCAATCTACCGAACCTAGCGCTCCTAATACGGTCATACGTTGAGCTAATGGATTAATAGGACGCTCATCACCTTTTAGCCGTTTAGTTGAAGCATCACTATTGACAGCAACAATCAACCGATCGCCTAACTTGCGCGCATTGGCCAAATAAATAACATGCCCGGCATGTAAAATATCAAAGCAACCATTGGTCATCACGATCTTCTCGCCACGACTACGAGCGGCAGCAACCGCATGCTTTAATTGCTGCTCATTCATCACCCCAAAACCATCATCAGCGCGACCATGGATGGCATTTTCCAACTCGATAGGTGACACCGTTGAAGTACCCAGTTTTCCAACCACGACTCCAGCCGCCGCATTAGCTAATACACAAGCTTGATGGAAATCCTGTTGAGCCGCCAACGCCGTAGCCAACACAGCAATAACCGTATCGCCGGCGCCGGTAACATCATAAACTTCCTGCGCTTGAGTCGGTAAATGTAAAGGCGGCTTTTCACGTTGCAACAGTGTCATCCCTCGTTCTGAACGAGTGATCAGTAATCCTTTAAGATCAAGGGAATTAATTAACTTCATCCCTTTCTGCTCAATTTCAGCATTGCTAGCACATTTACCAACAATGGCTTCAAATTCAGACATGTTGGGGGTTAATAAAGTCGCGCCGCGATAACGTTCAAAATCATTGCCCTTCGGATCAATAAGTACGGGTACTTGAGCAACATTTGCTAATGCAATGATCTGCGAAATTTGCGCTAACGCACCTTTACCATAATCAGACAGTACTAGTGCCCCAACATGTGGCAAAGCTTGCCGAATACGCTCTAGCAGCGGATTTATATCGACACTAGCAAACCCTTCTTCAAAGTCAAGTCGAATAAGTTGTTGATTATGCGATAGAATTCTCAGCTTAGTAATAGTAGGATGCGTTGCTAACGTGACAAAATCACAACATACATTAGCTTGATTTAGTTTCTCGGTTAATACTTCGGCAGCATCATCAACGCCTGTCAGCCCTACCAGACGAACATTAGCGCCTAAAGCTGCAATATTCATAGCAACGTTAGCCGCACCACCAGGACGTTCTTCTTTCATTTCCACTTTAACGACCGGAACGGGCGCTTCTGGCGAAATTCGGTTAGTTGCTCCATACCAATAGCGATCTAACATAACATCGCCGATCACCAAAATACTAGCCTGTTTAAAATCAGGGAGAGTGATTTTCATCCATACTCCAATTACAAATAAATTACCGCGATCAAGATTGCTACCAATAGTAACATAGCCCAGCTCTATCAATCATACTAAAAAGTATGGCCAGTCAATTCTATTTCAATTTAACTAGCATAAAACCATTTTTGCCAACTAAGCAGAACTTTTTCACGTTGCTGTTCAAACTGAGAGGCTAACACTTTACTGGGCAGCGCCTGTAATGACAAATGATGCAATGTGTCTCGCATTTCAGTATAAATCTTAATTAGCTGTTCAGCTTCCTCGCTAGACATTACAGCATATTCAGCTAACAAGGTAAAAATACGCACATTATCTGACCAACGCAGTAATGCGACATTGTCTGCGCAGTAACGTAATACCAGATATTGAGCAATAAATTCAATATCAGTGATACCGCCAGGATCAGTTTTTAAATCAAAATATGCTTGCTGCCGGTTAGCCTGATGCTGATACATTTTTTTTCGCATCTCAACGACCTGCTGACGTAATGTCATTTCTTCTCTTGGTATCAGCAGAGCTTCTCGTCGAATTCGGTTAAACGCTTGTTCTAATTGCGGTTCAGCAAAAACTATTCGCGCTCGGATCAAAGCTTGATGCTCCCAAGTCCAGGCTTGCGTTTTCTGATAATCCTCGAATGATTGGAATGTACTCACCAACATGCCAGATTCACCTGATGGGCGCAAACGAGCATCTACCTGATAAAGGATACCTGAAGAAGTTCGGGTACTAAAGAGATGAAGAATTTGCTGGGCGAATAGTAAATAAAACTGGCGACCTTCAATGACGCGTTGCCCATCGGTGACAACACCTAATGGGCAATCAAATAAAAAAACTAAATCTAAATCAGAACCATACCCCAATTCAAAGCCACCCAGTTTACCATAACCTACAACGGCAAAACCGGTTACTCCAACTGGTTGTTGAGATAGATGAGCAGGTTTACCATAACGCTTAGTTAATTTATTCCACGCCAGTTGTACCACTACCTCAATAATAGCTTCGGCCAAATAGGTCAAATGATCACTCACTTTCATAACCGGAAGCACGCCAGCAATATCTTCAGCAGCAATGCGTAAAAGCTGAGCTTGTTTGAATTGCCGCAATGCTTCAAGCTGCTGTTCATCATCATTTTCATCAATACGCAATAAATATTGGCGTAATTCATCGCGATAAGCAGTAACGGGTAATGGCTGGTAAAGTGAGAAGGGATCGATTAATTCATCTAGTAATAATGGATGACGAGCTAATTGCTCAGCAATCATTGGTGATGCTGCACAAAGACGGATCACATGCGTTAATACCTGTTCAGATTCTAAGATTAATTCTAAATAAGTAGTCCTACTAACTATACTGATAAGCAAGAGAATAATTCGTTGCAAAATCCGATTAATATCATCTCTATGATAGATTTTAGCTATCAATTTTGGCATTAATTGATCAAGTACCTCGCGACCACGGGGACCAATGGTTCGCTTAGCTAAATCCTGGCGAAAAAGCCATAACTGCTTAATAATATTTTGTTTTTTTTCGTCATTAAGCTCAACTAATAGGGTTTTCAGTTCACTTTCACTCGCAATTTGTTGCCAGAAATGGACAAAAAATGTTAACGAACTATCATGGTTTTTCTCATCAGCTTGACCAATTGTTTGCACAAATATGGCGTGAACATTTTGCATTCTAGCGGTGATTTGCTGATATAATGCCGGCCAATCATCAAAGCCCATCGCCCATGCCAGGCGCGCTCGATGTAAAGCCTGTTCAGGTAACATTTGGCTTTGTTGATCATTAATAGATTGCAATATATTTTCTGTTCGTCGCAAAAACAGGTAATTATCCGTTAATTGCATTACCTGTTCTGTTGTCAGCAATGAAAGCTCATCAATTGCGATTAATGTAGGTAACAAAGCCGGCGAGCGCAAGCGAGGTTCACGCCCACCTCGAATTAACTGAAAAACTTGGCCAATAAACTCTATTTCACGGATACCACCGGCACCCAATTTAATATTATCTTGCCAACCCTGGCGACGGACTTCACGCTCAATCATGTTTTTCATATTACGCAACGATTGAATAACACCAAAATCGATATAGCGTCGAAAAACAAAGGGACGCAACATATTTTTTAACCCATCGCTATAAACTGAGTTATCATCACCTATAATGCGCATTTTGATCATCGCATAACGCTCCCAGTCTCGCCCCTGTTCCTGATAATAATCTTCCAAAGCAGCAAAACTAAAGACTAATGGCCCACTATCACCAAACGGACGAAGACGCATATCAACCCGATAGACAAAACCATCTATCGTTTTCTGCGCCAATAAGTTAATTAATTTTTGACCTAATCGGGTAAAAAAATGGCTATTTTCCATCTGACGGCGTCCCCCTTGAGTAACCCCATTTTCAGGAAAGGCAAAAATCAAATCGACATCGGACGAAAAATTTAACTCTCCACCGCCTAACTTGCCCATAGCAAGGATTAGCAGTGGTTGTGGCAGTCCCTCTGGATCACAAGGTGTTCCCCAATTTTGACAACACTCCTCATACAGCCAATCTCTCGCCGCGATGATTAACGTTTCGGCTAGCTCACTCAGATGCTGCAATATCTGCAGCTTATTATTGCTATCATCATGGAATAGTTGTAACCAGGCGATCCTAATTAGCATTTGATGACGAAATTGCCTTAGGATCCGCTGCAACTCCTCCTCACCAGTAATATTAGCCAGCTGTTTGGTTAACCATTGATGATAATGTTGCCATTCGCCTATTTGCGGTGGCTGTTGACGTATGGCCACCCACCAGGCAGGATGGTTTTTGATCTGCTGATAAGCAAAATCGCTTAAAGCAAAAAAGGTTTTTTCTTGGGGCAATAACGGTAAAAGTTCCGGCACGTGACGCTGAAAATCATCTACCACCCATTGCGCCTGCTGAACCAATATTGATGGCAGCGATTTCATAAAATGCCTTTCATTAGGGTAGTGTCAAAGCCGTAAGCCATTGGGTAAAAGCCAGTTTGCAACGCAACCAATCCGCACTATAACAGACTACTTCCGGTTGAATATCTGTAGCCGTTAATAATACCGTTATTTCTTTTAATGGTAGTACTCGAATAAAATGGGGGACGGAATGCGCATAATGAACTAAAAATTTCTGTATTAAAACCAACAAATGACTTAAATTTTGTCTCGCTTGCGTTTGATCTTCTAACCAACACTCCTCATAGTGTTGCCAATACACTAATAACTGACGTAATCCCAGTTCAATTGGCATAGTAAACCAATTATAGTGTGACAAAGAGAGTTTAGTATCAACATGATCGCTAATTTGAACCAGTGAATAACCTCGTTCAGCCTTACTTTTATTAGCCAAACGCAATCCTTCAATATTAACAAACTCTTTTGCTAACGCTAAAAGCTCGATTAATGTGCCCTTTTTCAGTTCCAGTTCAATTTCCATAATAGGTTTTTTTAGCACCAGCATAAATACTACCTTGATCCAATACAATTTCAATTTCACTACCATGATAAGTTACCATCCATTTTTCACGAGAAAAATCGGTATAAAACAAGGTTGTTAATTGAGACTGTAAACGATCAACATTGGTATCTTTAGGCCATATTTCGGCCGGGAATGCTAAAAGATTTATCTCAGGTTTATGAATTTCCACATTGTATTCAGGCCGTTGATGTAAACCACCGATAACCTTGCCCGCGGTTTTTATCGTCATTTCGAAACGACCATCACAACCGCGGATCCTTAATCCCATATCCCAGCGACGTAATTGATGATCCACGGTTTCAAAATAGATGTTTGACAACTGATGTAAGGAGAAATGCGTATAGTGAAAGGATATGATTTTTTCACGGATCCGCTCAATAGCTTCTGGGAGAACCGACAACTTTAATTCAATTTCTAGATGACTCATATTTAGTCCAGATTTTCTGACATCTTCTGTCCCTAAGAATATACGTTTCAATTTTTATTTATACTGTTTAGGCTCATACTAAAAGTAGATTATTATTTTCTATTTATTCTGTAGTTGATAAACATGGACAGTCTTATGACTAACGATTGAAAAGATCTATAAGTTTAATAGAAATAAGCCCAAAAACGGCAACCAATGCGGATTCATTTCCCTTACCGCCAGCAATATATATTTTCTAAACAAATAATTCTAATATTGATTTAAGCTATATCAATAACTAAATACTAGCAAAATAACTGATAGAGAATTTTATTCTATGTTTTTGCCTGAAAATAATAAAAAATGAAATATTATTAATAATGGCAAATCAATTAAAAGAATCATTATTTTACTTTTTTAGATTTGCATCAATACATTTAACGCATTAGTATCAGCTAATAGCACTTTTTTTCACAGTTTGAAGATAGTTGAATACAATGAGAAAATTTCCTTTATTTATCCTAGCATTGATAGGATTTAACCTCTCAATGACGACGCAAGCAGAAGAAACGCTTTATGTTTCTGATGAACTCCCGACTTTTATCCACCGAGGACCCGGAACCGATTATCGTATTATTGGTAGCCTAAAAAGCGGTGATCAAGTTCAATTATTAAGCACAGATCAAGAAACCGGCTACGCTCAAATTCGTGATTATAAAGGACGAGTCGCCTGGTTACCCAAAAATCAACTTAGCCAAACACCCAGTGTAAAAGCACGTATTCCCTTGCTCGAAAAGGAAAATCAAGAGTTACGTGAAAAATTAACTAACATTGATAGTAACTGGAATAATCAAACCAGCGAAAAGCAAAGCAAAGTTGCCGCCAGCGATCAAATTATTGCTAACCTTACTGCGGAAAATGAAAAATTAAAAAATGAATTAATTCGCTCAGGAAAAAAATTAGAAATTGCGCAAATTAATCTTGATGATAATCGCCGTGAGCTTATTTTGCAGTGGTTTATGTATGGTGGTGGTGTTGCCGGTGCAGGTTTAATTTTTGGTTTGTTATTACCTCATATTATCCCACGACGTAAAAAACGTAATGATCGCTGGATGAATTGAAGAAAATAGCATGCAGATTTATCTTGTTGGTGGCGCGGTAAGAGATCAGCTATTAGGATTGCCAGTCTCTGATCGTGACTGGGTCGTGGTCGGCGCTACCCCAGAAGATTTAATCAAATTAGGTTTCCAGCAAGTAGGTAAGGATTTTCCCGTTTTTCTCCATCCCAAAACACGTGAAGAATATGCCCTTGCCCGTACAGAACGCAAAACGGGCGTAGGCTATACCGGTTTTTCTTGCTATGCCGCACCTGATGTCACAATAGAAGAGGATTTGTTACGTCGAGATCTGACTATCAACGCCATCGCCCAAACCGAAGATGGCCAATTGATTGATCCCTTTCATGGTGAACAAGACATAAAAAACCGCTTATTACGCCATGTTTCCGCAGCTTTTGCCGAAGATCCTTTACGGATACTTAGAGTGGCGCGTTTTGCTGCTCGACTGGCTAAGCAAAAATTTACTATTGCCAATGAGACACAATCATTGATGGAAAAAATGATTTTTAATCAAGAGCTTAGTACAATTAGTGCAGAAAGAGTATGGAGCGAAACAGAAAAAGCATTACAATCATCCGCGCCGGAAACTTATTTTCATGTCTTACATGATTGTGGCGCACTAGCTATTCTTTTTCCTGAAATTAATCAATTGTTTGGCATCCCCAGCGCAGCAGAATCACATGCCGCAATGGACACCGGAATACACACGCTGTTAACCTTAAAAATGGCGGCATTATTAACTGACAATATCGAAACTCGCTTCGCTGCACTCTGCCATGACTTTGGTAAGGCATTGACCCCGCCAGAACAATGGCCTGATCATCGGGATCATGCAATCAAAGCTATTCCCTTGATTGAGGCTATGTGTAACCGGTTACGTATTCCTAATAGAATGAAAGAGTTAGCTAAATTAGTTGCCCGTTTTCATCAGCAAATCCACCAAATTAACCAGTTACAACCTGAAAGTGTGATTAACCTCTTCAATCAATTAGATAGTTGGCGGAAACCAGAGCGCATCAATCAACTGGCTATTGCCTGTGAAGCCGATGCCCGCAGCTGGATGGGGCAAGAACATATCACTTACCCACAAGCTAAGTTTGTTATTGAAGCGTTTAAAATAGTACAACAAGTATCCAGTAAAAATCTGATTGAACAGGGAATTAAAGGTATCGCGATCAGAGATGCGCTTACCCAGCAGCGTATTCAGGCATTAACTGATTGGCGGCTGCAACAAGCCATTTTACCTATTTAAGTTAGCCTAAGCCGATTTTGTTCGCTCAATAATCACACCAACCTGTTTAGCCCGAGCCACGGCACCAGGTTTACAGACTTTAACTCGTACCCAACAGCTATTGAACTGATGTAAAATAATATCAGCAACCTCCTGTGCAACCCGTTCTATCAAGGCAAATTTTTGTGTTTCTATATGGTTTATTACCACATGGCTAACCTGAGCATAATCTAAACAATATTCGACTTGATCACTTTTAGCTGCACGCTGATTATCCCATCCCATTTCGATATCGAGTAACAGTTTTTGTTGGATAGTTTGTTCCCAATCATAAGCACCAATGGTTGTGAATACTGATAATTGCTCAATAAATATAATATCCATTTACCCTTCTCTCATGTTTTAATTTATCCCAATGAATACTATCCAGAGACTTATCTTTTATCATTGTGAAAATGACCCTATCATCACACATTTTAGTAAAATTTGCGGTAATAATAGAGAATAAAAAATTATTATGCTGCTAAATATTGCCAAAAAACCAAAAGGTTGAAAAAATAATTCACCACAACTTAAAAATAAACCTAGGATAGATATTTGTTAGTTTTACTAACAACTATACTGTATATTTTATTAATGTTCTGATATTACCATGATCTTCAAAACGCGGTATGCAAATAATATTTCGATAAAATACAAGTATTATTAATACCTTAAGTTAAAAAAGATCTTGATTATTTGGAGTAATGATATGAGTGCAATCGCACTTGGCATGATTATCTTCGCCTACCTCTGTGGTTCAATCTCAAGCGCCGTCTTGATCTGCCGATTGATAGGTCTTCCTGATCCTCGACATCATGGTTCCGAGAATCCTGGAGCAACCAACGTGTTACGTATCGGTGGTAAAGCCGCTGCTGTAGCTGTGCTTATTTGCGACATTCTAAAAGGAATGATCCCAGTTTGGCTAGCCTATTATTTAAATGTCCCTCCCTTTTATCTTGGAATTATCGCTATTGCCGCTTGTTTAGGCCATATTTACCCTATTTTTTTTCATTTTAAAGGCGGGAAAGGCGTTGCTACTGCTTTTGGTTCTATTGTCGCCATTGGCTGGGGCTTATCTGGCGTTATCGCGGGTACCTGGCTGCTCACTGTTCTACTCAGCGGATATTCATCATTAGGCGCTATTGTCACTGCTCTATTAGCTCCCTTCTATGTTTGGTGGTTCAAACCGGAATTCACCTTCCCGGTGGCGATGCTTTCATGTTTAATACTCTTTCGTCATCATGATAACATTCAGCGTCTATGGCGAGGACAAGAGAGCCGTATATGGCAAAAAATAAAGAAAAAAAGCGAAAAAACTGATAAAGAAATTATTCAATCCTCTAAAAAACAAGAAAAAAATGATTGATCATTTTATTAATTTTTATGCTTTAAGTTGATTTATGTAGCGATGTGAATGTTAACGGTGACAAATCTGCCAGCGGCCAACGCGCTTTAACAGTGATATCCAGACTGTCACTGACGCCATTTTTTAAACGGATCATGCCAGCTAGCGCTATCATCGCGCCATTATCGGTACAAAATTCGGGTCGAGCATAAAAAACCTGTCCGCCAATTTTTGTTATCGATTCTGCCATTTTCGCTCGTAAGGTGCGATTTGCACTTACACCACCGGCCATAACTAACCGCTTAATCCCAGTTTGCTCTAAAGCGCGTTTACATTTGATCACTAATGTATCCACAACGGCATCCTCAAATGCCCGAGCAATATCCGAAGCGGTTTGTTGATCCATATTATTATTACGAATGGTATTGGCCGCAAACGTTTTTAAACCTGAAAAACTAAAATCCAGTCCAGGGCGATCTATCATCGGACGAGGAAATACAAAACGACCAACCTGCCCTCGTTGGGCCATCAATGACAATGCCGGCCCACCCGGATAATCCAAACCTAATAATTTTGCTGTTTTATCAAAAGCTTCACCCACAGCATCATCAATTGACTCGCCTAATAGCTGATATTGACCAATCGCCATGACATTAATTAATTGAGTATGCCCACCGGAAACCAATAATGCCACAAAAGGAAATTCAGGACGATTTTCTTCCAGCATGGGTGCCAGTAAATGCCCTTCCATGTGATGAATTGCGATAGCCGGTACTCGCCAGGCAAACGCTAATGAACGCCCAATTGTTGCTCCCACCAATAAAGCACCGATCAAACCTGGACCTGCGGTATAAGCAACGGCATCAATATCACTGCCGGTTAAACCCGCTTGTTGTAGTGCCACTTTAATTAAAGGAATTGTTTTACGAATATGATCGCGAGAAGCTAATTCAGGCACCACGCCGCCATAATCGGCATGCAATTTTACCTGGCTATATAATTGATTGGCTAACAAACCTACTTGATCATCATAAATCGCGATACCCGTTTCATCGCAAGATGTCTCTATACCTAAAACACGCATATATTACTCACCACCTTCGCTAATAATGCAAGTTTATCACTATTTAGGTAAAAAAGGTGCAACTTCTCAGCAAATAAATAACTGTCTATCTGGATTAAATCAGTTATAATTAACATAAATAATTTGTATGGCTTATCCATTATCAGCTAGACTATGCCAACTATTTTTTCATTAAAAATAATTAATTGGCTGATTTTGTGCGTTTCGTTTTTATACAGCACTTTACAAAGCCCTACACATTGAAGTAAAATTCCGCACCATTTTGAAGAGAGCTGGCTATGATATTGCTAGCAAAAACCGATTTTTTTGAGGTGAAAGGCACATGCCGGTAATTAAAGTACGTGAAAACGAGCCATTTGACGTAGCGCTGCGTCGTTTTAAGCGTTCTTGCGAAAAAGCAGGGATATTAGCTGAAGTGCGCCGTCGTGAGTTCTATGAAAAACCAACGACTGTACGTAAACGTGAAAAAGCATCAGCAGTAAAGCGGCACGCTAAAAAATTGGCTCGCGAGAACGCACGTCGTACTCGTTTGTACTAATTGCTGCGGTTCAGCAACCGTAACAATTCGACAGCAGTGATTAAGTGATTACAAAAAGGCCGTGCTTCCTAATAAGAAGCACGGCTTGTTATCTTTCATCAATGAAGAGTTTATGGCTGGAAGAATTCCGCGTACATTTATCAATGACTTATTGGCTAGAACCGATATCGTTGATCTTATTGATACTAAAGTGCCGCTAAAAAAGCAAGGCAAAAACCATCACGCATGTTGTCCATTTCATAATGAAAAAACGCCTTCATTTACTGTTAATGGCGATAAACAATTTTATCACTGTTTTGGCTGTGGTGCCCATGGTAATGCCATTGATTTTCTGATGAATTATGACAAGCTTGATTTTGTCGAAACAATTGAAGAACTTGCTACCCTGCATGGGCTGGAAATTCCTTATGAAACCGGTAACAGTTCAAATCAAATAGAGCGACATCAGCGGCAAAATCTTTATCAATTAATGAATGAAGTTAATCAATTTTATCAACGTTCATTAAATAAATTAGACTCACAGAAGGCAAAACAATATTTAATACAACGTGGCTTAAGTGATGAAGTTATTCATCGTTTTTCTATCGGTTTTGCACCAACCGGCTGGGACAACCTACTCAAGCATTTTGCTAAACATGCTGAGAGTCATAAACAGCTAGATGCTGCCGGTATGTTAGTTACCAATAATAATGGTCGTACCTACGATCGCTTTCGTGAACGCATCATGTTTCCGATCCGAGATCGTAGAGGACGTGTTGTAGCTTTTGGTGGTCGTGTTTTAGATGATACATTACCAAAATATCTCAATTCACCAGAAACTGAGATTTTTCACAAAGGCCGCCAATTATATGGTCTATATGAAGCAACCCAAAATAATCCGGCACTTTCTAAACTATTAGTTGTCGAAGGTTATATGGATGTTGTGGCTCTGGCGCAGTTTGGTATTAATTATGCCGTAGCATCATTAGGTACATCAACAACGGCAGAGCATATCCAGTTACTTTTCCGAACAACAGATACGGTTATTTGTTGTTATGATGGGGATAAAGCAGGTCGCGAAGCCGCATGGCGAACGCTTGAAACAGCGCTTCCCTATTTGAGTGATGGCCGGCAGCTACAATTTATGTTTTTACCTGATGGTGAGGATCCTGATTCACTAATACGTAAAGAAGGTAAAGCAAATTTTGAACAACGAATGGATAAGTCACACTCTTTGTCTACATTTTTGTTTGATACATTGGTTGCACAAGTTGATTTAGCTAGTCATGAAGGTAAAGCAAAATTTAATCGTCTTGCTATTCCTTTAATCAAAAAAGTGCCTGGTGATACTTTACAGTTATATTTAGCACAAGAATTAGGTAGTTTTATTGGTATTCCTGATACTTCGCGTATTCTGGCTATGATTGAAAAAGGATTGGCTGAAAAAACAAATTATCAAGCACCAAAAATTAAAACAACAACCATGCGAATATTGATCGCATTATTGGTTCAAAATCCAAATTTTGTGAGCCTAATTCCTACTCTTGATGGCATTAAGCACTCACAATTACCAGGATTAATGCTGTTTTTAGAGTTAGTTGAGCTTTGTCAATCTCATCCTGGCATAACTACTGGTCAATTACTGGAATGCTATCGTAATAATAAATTTGTTAAACAACTTGAAAAACTGGCAACTTGGAACGATATAGAGATAGAAGAGATAGCGGAAAAAATGTTCAAGGATGCCTTGGAACATTTATTTATTACCGCACTTGATGAAAGGTTCGAATCTCTAATAGCAAAAGAGCGAACAGAAGGTTTAACCAGTGAAGAACGTGAAGAAGTTCGTTTAATTACTATTGCAAGAGTAAAATAGTAATCTTGAAAAGTAAAAAAACATCCGGCTTAAGTGCCGCACAAAGTAGGGCAAACGCCTGTAAGTTGCCATGATGTAAAGGGCATGGCACATAAAATAATTAAGTTCCCTTTAATTTTATTGTTGGCTGACTTGTTTTCGCCGACCAACACCAACCCAAATTATGAAGTGTGGATACCGTCTTATGGAGCATAACCCGCAGTCACAGCTGAAGCTACTAGTTACCAAAGGTAAAGAGCAAGGCTACCTGACCTATGCTGAGGTCAACGACCATCTGCCGGAAGATATCGTCGATTCAGATCAGATCGAAGATATCATCCAAATGATTAATGATATGGGCATTCAAGTGATGGAAGAAGCGCCTGATGCCGACGATCTTATTCTGGCAGAAACCGCCACTGATACTGACGATGATGCTGTTGAGGCTGCTGCCCAGGTATTATCCAGTGTTGAAAGTGAAATAGGCCGCACAACCGATCCTGTGCGAATGTACATGCGTGAAATGGGTACCGTAGAACTACTGACCCGTGAAGGCGAAATTGATATCGCTAAACGCATCGAAGATGGCATTAATCAGGTTCAGTGCTCTGTCGCTGAATACCCTGAGGCTATCGCGTATCTATTAGACCAATACCAACGTGTTGAAAAAGGTGAAACCCGCCTATCTGATATTATTATCGGCTTTGTTGATCCTAACGCTGAAGAAGATTTAGCACCGACAGCAACCCATATCGGTTCAGTGTTACCGGAAGAAGCCCTAAATGATGACGAAGATGAAGATAAAGACGAAGATGAGGATAGTGACGACAGTGATGAAAACAATGTCGATCCAGAACTCGCTCGGCAAAAATTTTCAGAGCTTCGTGAACAATATGAACGCACGTCCCTTGAAATTCAAAAAAGTGGCCGTAACCATGCTAATTCAATCGCAGAAATTGAGCAGTTGTCTGAGATTTTCAAACAGTTCCGTTTAATACCAAAACAGTTTGATTATTTAGTAAACAATATGCGTGATATGATGGAGCGTGTCCGCTCTCAAGAGCGCCTCATCATGAAACTCTGTATTGAACAATGCAAAATGCCGAAGAAAAACTTCATTACCTTATTCTCAGGTAATGAGACCAATGTTAATTGGTTAGCTGCGGCAAAAGCAATGAATAAACCCTGGTCTGAAAAATTAGTTGAAGTCGAAGAAGAGATACAACGCTCTTTGCAAAAACTACAACAGATTGAAGAAGAGACCGGTTTAACCATTGAACAGGTAAAAGATATTAACCGCCGGATGTCTATTGGTGAAGCGAAAGCGCGTCGCGCGAAAAAAGAGATGGTTGAAGCTAACTTACGTTTAGTTATCTCTATTGCTAAAAAATACACCAATCGAGGCTTGCAATTCCTTGATCTGATTCAGGAAGGCAACATTGGTCTAATGAAAGCGGTCGATAAATTTGAATACCGTCGTGGATATAAGTTTTCAACTTATGCAACCTGGTGGATCCGACAGGCGATCACCCGTTCAATTGCTGATCAGGCACGCACTATCCGTATTCCAGTGCACATGATTGAAACGATCAACAAACTGAACCGCATTTCTCGCCAAATGTTACAGGAAATGGGACGTGAACCCTCACCTGAAGAATTGGCAGAACGCATGTTAATGCCTGAGGATAAAATCCGTAAAGTACTAAAAATTGCCAAAGAGCCTATTTCGATGGAAACGCCAATTGGCGATGATGAAGATTCACATCTTGGTGATTTCATTGAAGATACGACCTTAGAGCTCCCCTTAGACTCTGCTACCTCAGAAAGTCTGCGTTCAGCCACCCACGAAGTTCTGGCTGGCTTGACGACCCGTGAAGCAAAAGTTCTACGTATGCGCTTTGGTATTGATATGAATACGGATCACACCTTAGAGGAAGTGGGTAAACAGTTTGATGTTACCCGCGAGCGGATCCGCCAAATTGAAGCAAAAGCGTTACGTAAACTACGCCATCCAAGCCGTTCAGAAGTACTGCGTAGTTTCTTGGATGAATGAAACGATTATTTATTTTTAGAATAGTAAAAAGCACCTATCTCGATAGGTGCTTTTTTATTGATAGCGATAATTAAGCAAACCGATCATTAGTAAAAGTTTTAGCCAGTGTAAATGCCCTATTAATATCAATAACAAAACGTTTCTTAAACACCATCGATCAAACTTTGCTGTCTGATATTTAATTATCCACCAACATAAACTCATTGCTAGTTTTATTACAGGAATGGCTGGTTTAATTGCACTAAAAACATCAATAATTATTACCCCAGTAGCTCCTACCTTGCAGTAATAAACCCGCTCCACGCAAAAAACACACTAAAATCTTTGGCTACAATAACAAAACACCACTCATTAGAGTGGTGTTGATTGGCTACTATCGCAGCTTAAATTTGGTGGCCCCTGCTGGATTTGAACCAGCGACCAAGCGATTATGAGTAATGTGATAGCGTCAATAAAAACAATAACTTATAATAAAATCAAAAGGTTAAATGACAGATAGCACCAAATAACATTAACGATTTATAACTTGAGGGGGCACAAAGGGGACAATTATTCACCTTTGCTCTCACTTAATGCCAACGGATTTAATCTAACAGCTTCATCTAAGTGGTCGGGTGCAAAGTGTGCATAGCGCATTGTCATTTTAATATCAGTATGGCCTAGTATTCTTTGCAGCACTAATATGTTACCACCGTTCATCATAAAATGTGATGCGAATGTATGGCGCAATACATGTGACATTTGACCGTCTGGCAATACTATTTTGGTTCTTTTTAATGCGGTGCGAAACGCTGAATAACAAGATGAGAATAAAGCCCCTATTGTCTTTTTTTCTGCAATTAAGTTATAGAGTTCTTCGCTTATTGGAACTGTTCTATTTCTATTACCCTTTGTATTTGTATAAGTGATTCGAAACTTACTAACGTTGCAACCTCTTAAAGACTCAGCTTCCGACCATCTCGCCCCTGTAGACAGACAAATTTTAACGACGGTTAATAAATGCTTGTTTGAGCTATTCACGCATTCTTTAAGTAACAAGTTAATTTCATCATGATCCAAAAAAGACATTTCAGCTTCTTCGGTTTTGAAAGGTCGGATGGATTCAACTGGGTTTTCGTGTTTCCATTCCCCTAGTCGCTTTAGCTCATTAAACATAGCCCTGAAATAAGCTAACTCTAAATTCATTGTACGTGGTGAAACTTTATCTAGACGTTCTGTCCGTCTAAGTTTTCCAGATATCCTTTTTTCACGATACGACGAAAACAATTTAGCGGTAAACTCAGTTGCTAAAGGCAAGCCCATACAATCAGACGCATAAATCATTGCTGATTTTCTCGTGTCACCATCATCAATAGTTACACCGTGTGAATTGTACCAAGTATCAATCAATTCAATTAACTTGCGCCTATCTTCCTTTTCACCTAACCACGGCTGGTTGTCAACATTATCCAAGATGTAACGTTCATAGGCTATCGCTTCACCTTTAGTGGTGAATGTTTTTCTAATTCGCTTACCCTTACCGTCCTTTTTACCTTCTGGGTAAAAGTCTAAACGCCAGCGTCCATCGGATTGTTTAGTTATTGACATTTATACCAGCAACGTTTGTTAACCAATCATTAAAATAATATTTTTTATGCCCTTCACTAGCCATCATTGTTTGGATTTTTCTGGCAGCAAAAGTTCGGAATTCATTTCTTGTGTGACAATAACCAGCAAAATATTCATCACCATAGCCATTCTTTTTATATTGAGTGATATCAACCGTTCTTTTTGTTTTGCCTGAATTTGATAAGTAAGTAAATGTTGTTGGTATAGCGGGGAATTCTGCAATTAAATTAATTTCTTTTGCTGCATACCGGACATCTTTTGCATATTCAAAAAGTTCGTGTAAATCTAATTTAAAATTCTTTTTGCAAAGGTCTTTAAAATCATATCGCGAAGCTCCAACGGTTATCGCTGTGATAATTTCTTTTTCAGCTATAAGGGATACTTCACCCGTTGTAGGGTCAGTTAACTCTAAATAAAATTCACCATTTTCATAGATATATAATCGTGTAAAGATCCCATATAACTTATTGGTTTCCCCTCTAACTCTAAATGATGCTGGCTTTGTTGTTCCCTGCCAGATGAGAGAGTTACCATTCTCCATGACATATGTCTTTATTAACTCCTCATATACCTCATCAACTGTGACAATTCTAGCTGGAGGTGCTACATCATTTGATTGAGTGATTATAGGTCTCTGAGAAAACTCTTTTACCGCCTCTTCTTCTATATCGCTTTTTATTCGAATTTGCTGTTCCTGTTTTTTTTCTTTCTTTTTTTTAGAAAAAAACCACCAACGTGATAAGCAAATAATTAAAGAGCCTGTCACAATCAACATGAATATTGAAACACCTTTATCTTTCTCATTTGGTGTTAAAGTAAGATTTAGTCCTGCTGCAAAAAACAAAACTAAAAATAATACTACTAGTATTTTTAGCGCAAATAAAATCTTACTCATATCAATAATCCTTTATCTTTTTGATAACTCGACCAAGAATTGTTAGAGCTATTAAGTCGCAATCAAAAGCCATGCCAACACCAGAGACGCGAACACGTTGCATAGGCATTCTAGTCAATTCTCTTATGCTAATTTTATCATCTATACGGACTAACCATTTACCGTCATATACCTCACCAAATTTACGGTCAACAATAAAATAATTTTGTCCATCTTGAACCATAATTGGCTCACTTGGAAATGGCACCCCCTGTTTAAAAAATGCTTTGTCAAATATGCCTATACCTGAGTCAAACTCTTCGCCATCAATTATTTTATATTTCTTTAAACGAAGTATATCCAATTCTTCATCATCAAACTTTTTACCATGACCAGTGGCGAGCCATTGCAAGCTAACGCCAGTTTCAGCCATGCATTGCACTACAAGATCAGCTGGAAATCCACCTCTACGATAACGTGAAGATAAAGAACTTGCTGCCATATTGAAATGTTGAGCTAGAGTAATTTTTGAGCTGAATCCATAAGCTTCAATAATTCTGTCTAGGACAGGCGTGCTGTCTGAATCCATCTGTAATTCAAAGGTAGCCATATTTAAATCCAATTCTCAAAATGCGCATTTATTTTGCAATAACGATTGACTATGTGCATATTGCACATTATTATTGTGCTAATTGAGAAATAAGCACAAATAGAATCAAATATACTGAATAGGAGATTTTGCCTTATGCGCCCAAACATTACAATAACCATTCCAGACCCATACGTTACAGTTAGCGAGTATTGCAAGCGTACTGGACTATCAGAAAGTTCAGTTCGTAATATGATTGCTGATGGACGTTTACCTGTTCGAAAAAAACACAAAGATTTAAAGCAAGGAACAGTGTTTATTAATCTTGCTGCAATCACTGTTGAATCATTGTCAGAGTGCAATATTTCGCTTCATGCCTAGTCATTATTCGCTTTAGGAGAATGAAAGCTATGTTTGATTATCAAGCATCCAAACAAGCAAAATTTGACGACGCTTGCCGTATGTTTGCGATTTCTCATAAAGGTGAATTAGCTCATATAGCAAAATCTATTGGTTTTAATTCACAAATGCTGCGCAATAAGTTGAATCCCGAGCAACCACACCGATTGACCTGTTCTGATTTAATCAAACTCACTGATATCACCGAAGATGCCTCTTTACTTGATGGTTTATTGGAACAACTACGGTGCCAACCCGCAATTCCCATCAATCAAGTCAATGAAATCAATATACCTACTTGTGTGCTATGTGCGACAGCAGAAGTGGGAAAATTAGCCAATGAAACAGTAACCGGCGGCCATTTTAATCATTTGCGGATAGCCAATTTTAAAAAATCGGTTAATACGGCTATTAAATGTTTAACGTTAGCCAGTGTCACTATTTCAACACGTTTACATATTCATCCTGTAATGGGGTCAACCGTTGATGTTTTGACCGGCGTGAGTGCGTCATTAATATGAAATGAGTACAACGGATAAATTAAGGAATATTATGAACAGATTACGACATCAAGAAAACCAATATCGTTTAACGGGAGAGTCTGTTAAATGTTATCGTTCTAATAATAAAAAAAAGAAATTAGGGTTAATAGATAAATTAATTCTTTTATTTGGCGTTTTATTTGTTTTTTATTTTATCACGATTGTTATCAAATCATGATAATGAGAAATAAAGAGTAATGAACTTCACCTTTAATTCATTCTATTAAAGCAATAAAAAATAATATGAGTGATATCAATAAAAAAGAAATGAGCACTTATTGGAATACGGGTTTATCAATAAACCAAAGGTTTGATGGTTTAATAAGATGCGCTCAATTAAGAACGGTTTATTTTAATAACGACCCTAATAATAAATGTCTTTCAGACTTTATTGAATATTTACGAAAACATAATAAACGCTTCGTTAATTTGATTTTTTATTTAGCTAATATTGATAATAAAAAACATCATTTAAAATTTGATAATCAAGAGAAACAGGCAATTATTTATGCGATATTTCAATTACAGGCATTGGTTGGATTAATACCCAAAAATATCGTCATCCCCCTTTAAATATAATTGATTGATTTAATGACGCCAACGTCAGGGAATTCTTTTACCTAAAAAATCACCTAAAAAATGCACGATAAAAGTGCATTTTGGGAGTTAACTCGATGATAAATGCTATGCGATTGAATTTAATTATCTCAAAATTAATTCAGGAATTCCAATTTAAAGAACAAAATGGGTATTTACGGCAAGGTATCTGCCCAGATTGCAAAAAAAAGGAATTATTTACCGCCATTGAAAAACCTTTTGTACTCAAATGTGGTCGTGAAAATAAATGTGGTGCCGAAATTATTGTTAAAGAAATCTATCCGGATATTTTCGATAACTGGTCAGCGTACCATCCTAAAACACAACAAGCCCCAAATGCCGCGGCGGATGCCTATTTGCAACAGGCTAGAGGATTGGATATCGCGCCATTAAAAGGGTTATATATTGAATCCAGTTATCACGCTAAAGGGTTGGGTTCGGCAACCGTAAAATTCGCCCTACCTAATGGCGCTTACTGGGAACGTATTATCGATAACCCACAACGATTTGACCGCAAAGCCAATTTCTTTGGGGCTTATAAAGGGCAGTGGTGGAGTTTACCACAACAGGATTTAACAAAAGCAACCGAAATTTGGCTAACAGAAGGGATTTTTGATGCGATTAGTCTTGCTCAAAATGGGTTATATGCGGTTTCTCTGATGAGTTGTCATAATTACCCAGAACATGCCTTAGCCCAGCTTAAAATTGCGCTGGGTGAAAATAAAAAACCGGTATTAATCTGGGCACTTGATAATGGAAAGGCGGGTGAAAAGGCAATAAAAAAATTTGTCTCACGTAGTCGCGACGAAGGATGGTTAGCAACGGCGGCACGACCAGGGGATGTGGATGACCAGCATGATTGGAATGATTTGCATATTAAAGGGCGATTGACAAAAGACAATATCGCGCGTTATCGCTATTACGGTAAGTTATTATTAACGCATACGGCTTTTGATCGTGCCAGATTGATGTTTCAGTGGACGGAGCGAACAGAGTTTGATTTCCGGCATGACAATCGTCTGTACTGGTTTAAGCTCGATATTGACAAAATGATGAAAGCCGTTGAACGTATAAAGGAAGCTGAACCAACATTGCATGACGATGAGAGTCGGGAAAAAGCCGTTAAAGAATCAGGCATTGTTATTGAAATTGCTAATTGTTATCCAACACCGCTTTATTTTCAAAAGTCGGTTGAAACCGATGAATCCTGGTATTACATCGACGTAGCGTTTCCACACCAGCAGCACAACGTAAAAGCGACATTTACCGCAACACAATTAACTAGCAGCAGTGAATTCAAAAAACGCTTATTGCATATTGCTAAAGGGGCTATGTACACCGGCAGTACACAACAGCTTGATAAAATCCTAAAACGCACTTTACCAACAATTAAAGAGGTCAAGACTCAAAACTATGTCGGTTATAACAAACGCTATGATGCCTATATTTTTAATCAGGTTGCGATCCAAAACGGTAAAGTGTACTCCCTTAATCAAGAAGATTATTTTTCACTAGAAAAATTAGATATCAAAACTCTAGCTTCACAACCTGCTTTACAGTTTAATCTTAATTTCAATGAATTTACCACAGATTGGATTGATGATTTGTGGCTGGCATTTGGTGTCAAAGGTTATACAGTGCTAGCCTTCTGGCTGGGTGCCTTATTTGCTGAACAAATCCGTGACCACTTACAGACCTATCCCTTCTTGGAAATTTTCGGGGAACCGGGTAGTGGAAAAAGTACTTTACTGGAATTTATGTGGCGCCTTTTTGGCCGTGAAAATTATGAAGGGTTTGATCCCTCGAAATCAACCGCAGCCGGACGCGCTCGTAGCTTTGCACAAGTCAGCAATCTTCCCGTTTGTTTGATTGAAAGTGATCGTAACCAAAATAATGCTAAATTACGTGCCTTTGACTGGAATGAATTAAAAAATATCTATGATAGTGGACTATTGCGTAGCGTAGGGCGAAAAGGCGGAAGTAACGATACCGAAGAACTGATATTTAGAGGCGCTATCGTTATTGGTCAAAATGCACCTATTATGACTGAGGATACGGCCATTCCAGAACGGTTGATCCATTTATCAACGGATAAGCGTCACCATTCTCAAGTGACTAAAGAAGCAGCAACAAGACTTGAGCGCTATCCAATTAATACGGTATCCGGTTTTGTACCTAAAGTGTTAATGCAAGGCGATAAAATATTCCAGACAGCTTGTGAACGTTACGAAGAGATTGAGAAAATTTTGTATGCGGATCCCGCAATTCATCACACTCGCATTGCCCGTAACCACGCCCAGATGATTGCTTTTTTAGAAATGTTGCCACAGGTGATTTCTGTTTCATCGCAGCGCATTGAAGAAACGAGGGCTTTTATTGTTAATTTAGCCAAAGAGCGTGTCAAAGCGGTACACGATGATCCGGATGATATTAACGAATTTTGGGCGATGTTTGATTATTTGGATACTGAAGATATTTACGGGGTAAACCATAGCGCAAAAGAGAATGAATTTGCCATCAATTTTAACCAGCTCATCCAGATTGCCAGTGAAAAACGTCAGCCTTTTGGTGATATCGTTAACATTAAACGGCGGTTAAAGTTAGGGAAAAAACGGCACTTTATTCGAACTAAAAGTATACGCAGTCGTGTTAATGCTGCCTACAATGCCGCTTTACCCAAGGCGAGCACACTAAAAAAACCGGACGTGTTAGAATGCTGGATATTTGAAAAAAAATAATTCAATCTCGGTTTGCTATGTTATGCCTTAACAAACGTTAAGGTTTTTTTGTTTTTATCACATCATCTTGAGTGCCATCACCCAAACTAAAAATAGACACAAAGGCAGAGATAGAACACAAGTTATCTCGGATACATAAATAACCTGAGTTCGGGATAAGAAATATAAAATTTTTTATTGTATATTCAATTACTTAAATTAAAATTATTACATAAAACAGTGCTGAATTTTGGCTTTTTTCATGATTTTAGCAAAGAAAATAGCTTATTTTTTAACCTACAACCAACTAAAAATATTTCCTTTTTTTATCATTTTATTGATTTTAAAAGGTTTTTATTGATAAATGAGCTATTTTTGTTTTCTCATAACTACCGCTTATCCCGAACTCAGGTTAAATAATACATAAATATAATAATAAACTAATATTTATGGTTATTATTTGATCAATATAAATATCTTCCACAATTTTTGGGTATACCTCGGAAAACCCTTACATTCCTTATAAATTAAAAATTATGATATTAGTTTATGATTTTAAAGGAAAATAATTAAAGTGGAAAGTCTTACAAAACCCTTACAAAATCCTTACATGTAAGACTTACAACTCCTTACAACTTTAAAAGCTATCTTATTGATTTTATTATATGTAAGGATGATGTAAGATTTTGTAAGGGTTTTTTCCTTACATAAGAATCCATTATTTTCAAGGGCTTATAGGCTGTTTTTTGCTGTGTAAGGCATGTAAGGATTTTCCGAAACATACCCCCATCCCTAAAGAATTTTCTTTTTTTAAACTCACAAAAATTTAACAATAGGACAAGGATAGTATTTTTTATCTCAGTAAAATTTTATTGATGAGAAAATAGTCATTAATTCATTGATTTTATGTATATTTTATTATTAATCGCTCAGAATAGGGTGTTTTCGGGGTGCTCCAGTTAAAGGAAAATGTAAACTATGAACGATTTATTCAATATCGTTGTGACTTTGGAGCGCATCAATACACTATCTAAACTGGCAACAGACCCAAAAATAGACAATCAACATGAGCGAGAAATTATTCTCGATATGATTATGGAATTATCTGAGGAGGTTAAACAATCGTTAATAACGCTTTCTGAAAAAAGCTAAATCAACTGTTAGTAGTTATTAAGTTCGAATAATATTGTAAGGAGTACCTCGGAAAAATTTATTTTCCAGATTGAAAGGAAATATTGACGAGGTGTTTAACAGGGTTAAAATTTCAAGCGGCTCTCGTTTTAATAATTTAACGGCTGGAGTAACGCACAGTTTGTTTTGGCACTGGGGCTTAAAGTATGGCTAAAGATTAAATTCAGAACAAAGGTATGACCGCATTCCACATCAGTACAGGCACAATACAGGTCGGAAATTTCATGATGTTTTCTATTTGATTTACGAATGATCGCTTTTTGGCTACAAATTGGACAGAATATGGTTAATACTCGCACGTGCAAGCCCTCCGATTGATGTAACGCTTTAATTTTACACCATTTTTAACTATTCATCATTTTTATTGTCAGATTTTTGATTAAAAATCAGCTTTAGCCCTTCATTTTTGCCGATTTCAGGATTAATCGCATGCATAAACAGGTTTTGAACCGGGATGACTTCATCTTTTCGGTAGGCTTCACGCGCTTTGATGGGGTCACCCAGTCCCCCCACATTACCGGGGATAATGCCCGCTAAACCTGCGGGGAAACGATGGGCGGTTAACACATCCTGGGCACTAATGCTTTTCACGTTACTAAATTCATCCTGCGCCGAAATATCCCCTACGGGAATAAACTTGATGCCATCGGGGTCACCGTTAGGCACGCTGACAAACATGGTTGAAAAATTTCCAATTCCTTTGCTGTGTTCGAGGTTGCTAATGATTTCCGCTTCCACTTCATCCGTCATGTTCGGGTCATTACAGTAAATCATCCCGCCCGTGTGGGCGCCGTTATGGTAATAGCGCCGGCGAAATATAGTCGCTTCGCTATTGAGTAACGCTGCATGGATCCCCCCGATATAATCCGGAATACCGTAAACCTGCTGTTGTGGGTCGTATTGTTTGAGATAAATAATGTCTTCAGGGGAATAAACCAGAGGCTCACCGTCCTGTAAAATCACAAAATCGCCGTCTTTTCGGCGCCGCAAGTAAAGCGAGGGCAAGACTTCTAGCGCTAAAACATCCCCCCAACCGTTACGCACTTTTAATAGCGCCACATCCCCAAACAGGAAATAGCTAAATACCGCCGCTTTAAGCTGTTCATGGGTTAAACCGCCCCCCATATAATCACTGACTACCATATTATGGCGGGCATAGAGTACGCCGCCATGCTGACCATTCAAATTCACCAGTTCGGCAAGGGCTTGTCGGTCAATGGGCAACGTCCAGTGATCGAACGCATTGTCATACCCAACATTTTGATAATCGGTATGCGTGGTTAAAATGGGTTCTGGCTTACCCAACGTGATACTAAACCCTTTTTTGGCTGCTTTTGCTGTTTGCAGCCTGTTTTTGCGTGAATTCCATTGCTTTTTCATTATGACGCCTTGGCAAAGTGATAGGTTGATTTGCGTTTTTTATCGGTATTCAAGGGCTCTTTAATCACCGCATGGGAGGTTGCCCAAAAAACGTCTGCATGACCGGTTTCCTGGGTTCTATCCGCCACAAACGTCATGGCGCTGCCTTTACCCGTTGTGGTGTGTCGAATACATAAAAAAGAGGCGGGTATTTCTTTTTGTTCCACATCCCACTCAATCCGTTCTTCATCAACGATATCGATCATTTTCATCACTAACTGGGTTTTCATTGATAAGCTGTAAAGGATAGGTTGTGTGATGCGAGGAGCAAAATCCTGCACCATTTCATAGACGGATTGACCAATCCCGGTGGTATCAATACCAATATGGGTGAAACGATATTTTTTCGTTAAATCTTCAATCAGTTTGGCTTGATGACGCCAGCTAAACCCCTGCCAATAAAAAGTGGCTAATATTCGAAACACTTCAGGTGCCATCATGGGTGGTGCAACAATGACAAAGGTGGAGGTATCACCAGAGCGCGCAGGATCATAACCGCCCCAGACTTCACGCTCGCCAAAGGGTCTTGGGGCTTTCGGGTTATGGTCTTCCCATAAGTTCACATCAACCCCACATTTTTGCAGTGTGTCATATTTAAAAACAGAAGCGCCATGCTCAATAAAAATACACATATATAGCATCTTAAAGGTGTCAGGGTTATATCGTTGCCGTAGCTTATCGATTGACGCCAGATTAAAGCCGCCTTTTATCGCATCTTCAAGCGTAATAACATAACGCCATTGACCATCTGGACACACGCGCCCCCCGTCGCGCATGTCATCAACGGAAGGAAACGTTATATTTTTACGCTTTGGATCCTGACCGCGCCATTCGTCACCTGTCCAGAATGGATAACCCCCATGTGTTTTTGAACTGGGGGTTGATAAATAGGTTGTGCGCCATTTGTCATGGGTTGCCATGGCGGAGGCGACATCATTCAACCGTTTGAAATCCGGTACCCAGAGGTATTCATCACAATACAAATGACCACTATAGGATTGTGCGGTGTTTTTGTTTGTGGAGAGAAACCGTAATTCAGCGCCATTGCTTAACCGGATCGGATTACCGGTTAGGGTTACCCCAAAAAACTTTTCGGCAATATTCACGATATAAGCGCGAAAAACTTCCGCCTGTGGGCGTGATGCGGATAAAAATATTTGTGGATCGGCTGTCAAACAGGCATTTTCAAACGCTTCATAAGCAAAATACCAGGTTGCGCCAATTTGGCGACTTTTTAAAATATTACGAACCGCCTGGGTCATGTTGATGCGCAGGTGTTTTTGATACGCAAATAGCCTTTCATCCGCAAATTGCTGGAAGTCTTCAGCAGTAATGCGGGAAATGTCATTTTTACGATAACGCTTTTTCTTTTTTGGTTTTTCTTCATCTTCAACCATCTCATCGCCATAACCTTGCCTGTCATTTGACTGGGGTTTGAGCGCCACCATTTTTTCAGTATGTTTGTTGGCTTGTGCCATCAACTTAACATGATGTGCAATGAGGCGATCGAGTTCGTCCTGTTCGAGTTCAGTTTTCTTATCACGACCGGTTAAAAGTACAATTCGACGATTGATTGCCTCAATAACGGTTTCATGGCTGAGCATCTCGGCCCAGTGCCATTTTTGCGCCCAATAATAAACGATCCGCCGATTGGGTAGCGCTAATTCCGCGGCGATTTCCGCCGGCGTGTAGTGTCGCAAATAAAGGGATTTGGCGACTTCAATTTTTGCATCGTGATATTTAGCCATAGCAGGCATTGTGCCTCGATGCGTTGCTGCTGGCATTAAGTCGCTTTCGGCAACGCCGTGATAGCCGAATTGAACTTCTCGCCAGTGAAAAAAATGTGGGCAATACTGAGTAGACCGAAACGAACGGAAGCAAATTAACCCAAGGATGGGAACAACATATCAATGTCGCAATTAAGAACTACATGGCTATGTATCGCGACAGAGGGTGACACCATTGATGGTCGGGTTATTGAAAGACAAGACCTGTTAGATGTCGCCGAATTATATGATCACCAATTATATGCGGCGATGATTTGGCCTGAACATAACCACGATGCGGAGCCCATGGGCGAAGTCCTTGAAGTCATGCTGGAAGAAAATGCGCGTGGTGAATTACAGCTACTCGCAATACTGCGGCCCTTTGTCAATTTATTAATGGCCAATGCAGCGGATAACTATTTATTCACTTCGATTGAATTAACCCCTGATGGCAATTTTAGAGGGACAGGTAAGTCTTATCTGCAAGGACTGGGCGTAACGAATGAGCCGGCCAGTGTCGGCACTACCCGGCTCCATTTCAGCCGGAAAAAACCAAAGGACAAGGACATGTCAACAAAGTCTAAAAAATCAAACTGGCGTAAGCTTTTTAATATTGCCGAGCCCGAATCCCCTATCGAAAAAGAAGTCGACGGTGACAAATTGCAGCAGCTAGCTCAGGCACTCGCCGAGGCTGAAGAGGAAATTCAGCGTTTAAAATCGCAGCTGGCATCAACACAGCAAGATGTTGAAGACGTACAAGAAGAGGTCGACACGGTAAAAGAAGTGGTTGACACCGAAGAGTTTGCCCGTTTACGCGATAACCTACCGCAAATCGTTAAAAACTTTGGAAAGTTGGACGAAAAAATTACGCGTTTACCTAAACTCAATCCGGCGAACAATACAAAAGAAAAGGGTTTTAAATTTCTTTAATCGGCTCGTCATCTAGGAGAGGGATTTCCATGTTTTTAAACCAAAGAGCCGAGGAATGGCTCAATCATTACGAAAGTGGTTTGGCGAAAGCGTATAACGTCACTAACCCATCGCGTTATTTTAAATTATCGGATCCAAAAGAAACGGCTTTGCGTTCAGCATTGCTTGAATCGGTTGAATTATTGAGCATGATCACCTGTGCTGACGTTGACCAGTTGCAGGGGCAAGTGGTTGCGGTCGGTAATCCCGGTTTATTCACCGGTCGCAATAAAGACGGTCGTTTTATTCGTAAAACATTGGTGGACGGCAACGAGTACAAACTGGCTGAAACAGACTCCGGCGCCGCATTACCCTGGAGCCTGTTATCCGTATGGGCGAATGCGGGGACGGAAAATGAGTTTTTCCAGCGTATGCAAGCCTTTACCAATGAATCATTTGCGCTTGATATGCTGCGCATTGGTTTTAATGGTAAAAAAGTTGCCGATACCACTAAACCCGAAGAGAATCCAAACGGTGAAGACGTCAATATCGGTTGGCATCAAATCGCTAAAGATTGGAATCGCGGTAAGCAGGTTATCACTAAACCGGTCATATTAGATGATAAAGGGGATTTCCGATCGTTAGACGCCATGGCATCCGATTTGATTAATACTTCTATTCCTCAGCAGTTCCGTACGGATCCGCGCTTGGTCGTGCTGGTTGGGGCGGATTTGGTTGCCGCCGAACAATATCGCTTATATCAGGCCGCTGACCGACCGACAGAGAAAATCGCCGCGCAAATGCTGGCGGATACCATCGCTGGCCGTAAAGCCCTTGTGCCCCCTTTTATGCCGGGAAAAAGGATGGTGGTAACCATGCTGTCAAATCTGCATATCTACACCCAACGCAATACGCGCCAGCGTAAAGCCGAATTTGTCGAAGACCGTAAGCAGTATGAGAATAAATATCTGCGCAATGAAGGCTACGCGCTGGAATTTCCTGAGTTATATGCTGCTTATGATGAAGGCGCGGTTACCATCGGTAAAATTACCGAGCCCGCCGAAAAAGTCGGGGGATAAGCCATGCTATCCCCTGCTCAGCGCCATCGTGCCGAAGTTGAACTGCGCCAAAAGCTAGAACGGCAACAAGCTGTCTCTATCGCTGATGGTGCCAGTATGCACTTACAAGCGCGAGCGATTGAGCGGGATGTCAAACGATTACGAGCCCAACCGACAACCGCCGACAGAGTGGAAATGAAAAGGCGAGAATTACTGCCCACTTACCTTCCCACCGCTGAACGTTATTTGTCAGAGGGGGAAGTCTATCGAAACCCCATTTTTGCTTATTGCGTCATTTGGCTCTTTGATGTGGGGGATTTCGATAAAGGATTGGATTGGGCAGAGATTGCCATTGAGCAAGGACAGCTCACCCCCGATAACTTCCGTAGTCATTTCGCCGCGTTTGTGGCGGATACGATATTAGCCTGGGCGTATACGGAACAGGAAGCGGGAAACGGCATCGAGCCTTATTTTTCACGCACCTTTAAAAATGTCACTGAAAAATGGCGGGTACACGAAAAAATCCGAGCAAAATACTACAAATTTGCCGCATTGAACTTGCTAAGTCATGATCGCAATGTGGAAGCCAAAGCCAGTGCGATGGATTGTGTTGAAACGCTTGAAAAAGCCGCCGACTATCTGGCGCGCGCCAGAGCGCTTAATCCTAAAGTGGGGGTTGATACGCAGCTAAAACGCATCGCCATGCGCCTTCGTGCGCTAAAAACAGCATAAAAAGACTACCGCCAGCCAAACGGGCGCGGTGGAGGCAATGCCATTGATTGCAATTGGCCAGGGAAGCCGGACAGCCCGTTTTTTTTACAAGGAGCGTTATGTTTAACGGCAACGAGTTAAATTACCAGCATAATCCGATTATTAATGAGGGTTTTTGGCCGGATTTGAATTTGGAAGACTTTCAAAAACAACGGCAGGTACCGGTGGATTTAGACAACGATTTGCTTACGGATGCGCTATTAGCCAGTGTTGCCGAAATTAATTTGTCGCTCGCTTCACTGAAACGCCAGTTATTGGCGAAAGGCTATAAAACGTCATATGAAGTGACAGGTGCGAGCGCCAACGGTCAAAATGCGCTCAGCGCACAGTATAAAAAAGCCGTCTATGCCCGAGCCAAAGCGGATTTAATCGGCGAATACACCGCAATGGTCAGCCGTGCGCCTCATCCACAACAGGAAAGCCCCGAAGTTCGACGTCGATTACTCGCTGAGGCGGCTGTGGTGATCCGCAACATGAAAGGTTTAAAACGTGTCACGGTGGCAATGCTATGAGCAAATTACAATGCCTGACCCAATTTTTAAAAGCAAATTTGCCCGAGCGGGTTTGGAAAACCGAATTTACCAGCGAAATGGACGAAATACAGTTTATTCCGGCGCAAAAAGAGGTCGGCTTAGATCAGTATCAAATGCTGATACAGAAATTTGAAGCCGTAATTGCCTGGGGGCGTTTCCCTTACCGTGAGCTTGACCCACGTTATATCCCTTTATTGATTAATGCCTGGTTAGCTGAACAGGATAATGTGTTAGGGGAGAGTAATCTTGAGCAGGAGCCGCCCTCAATGACGGTTGATGTGGATGGAGAAACCGCCGTTGTCGTTGTGACACTTTCACTGGCTGAGCCCATCGTCATGAAAGAAGATACCTTGGGCATTATCCCTTTTGAGGGTAAAAAATGGTCGATTGTTGATCCGCAGATAGGATTTGCTGAACACGCTGACATTTATCGTGATGTGAAAGATGATAATTAATGGGCAACTGAATAAAAAACAGTTTAAAGACATGCAGCAAGCCTTAAACGGTTTGGCATTACCGCCTAAAAAACGCCAACGTTTTTTATGGCGAATGGCAAAATATGGGGTGATTGCGGCCGCAAAGCGCAACGTTAGAAACCAGCAACGCCCGAATGGCACCGCCTGGCCAGCACGCCAAAGTCAGTATAAAAAAAAGATGCTGCGAAACCTGCCAAAACTGTTGCATATCAAAGAAATGCCACAGATTGATGCGGTGAGAATTTATTTACAAGGCGGTCAATACCGTAACGGAACAAAACCCGTTCCCGCCGGTGTGGTCGGATTTGCGCAACAGCATGGGATGCACGTCACGGTTCGGCGACAACAGCTAGACAGTCAACAACGCCGTGATCCGAGCCGTTTAGCAACCCATAAACAGGCCAAAAAATTACGGGAATTTGGCTATCAGGTCAAACGCGGCAAACGGTGGCGGAAACCGACAGTAAAACAGATAACGGAAACCCTGTCTTTTTATCAGGCTGGCTTACTTATTAAAAAGTTAAGCGGTAAAACGGCAAAAAAGAGTTGGACTATCGATGTTCCTGCCCGTGCTTTTTTAGGGATGAGTGATCGTGATTTTAAAAAGGCACTCGCCAGGCAGTTACAAGGGATTGGATTTGGCGCGGATGTCAACGCACAGGATATTAAATAAAAGGATTTAACCATGTGGCCACACGTTCAAGTTAATCAGGTTGACCAGCGTCAAGGCGAAAGCAAAGAAATTGAGCGCGTCTTGCTGTTCGTGGGTAAAGGGAAAAACGCGATGGGTGAAACGCGACCTATCAATACCCAAACGGATTTAGACGCCTTATTGGGAGCAGAAGCGAACCCGTTAAAATCGAATATCAAAGCCGCCATGGCGAATGCTGGCCAGAACTGGTTTGCTTACGTTCATGTCTTACCCGAAAATGCAGCGGATACCGCTTTTGTTGATGCGGTTTTAACCGCACAATCCGTTGCCAGTGTTGAGGGTTATGTCTATATCGGTGAAACCAGCAAGGCGACTATCAAAGCGGCACAAACCCTCCGCGCCACTTTACTTGCCAAGTTTGGCCGTTGGACGTGGGGCATGCTTTCGGTTGTGGGACTGCAAGAGGCGGAAACCTGGCAAAAGGCCTTAACCCGCTTAAGTGTTTTGCAAAAAGGCGAAACCGAAGCGTCAATTCAATTGGTCCCGGTGTTATGGGGTAACGAAGCCGGCGTATTAGCGGGGCGTTTATGTCATCAATCCGTCACCATTGCCGATAGTCCTGCCCGTGTGCAAACAGGGGCATTGATTGACCTTGGTCGCAGTGATTTCCCTAAGGACAGTGAAGGCGTGAACATTGATTTGGCCACGCTTCAGGCACTGGAAAAAATGCGTTTTAGTGTTCCCATGTGGTATCCCGACTATGACGGACTTTATTGGTCGGAGGGGCGAACGCTCAGTGTTGAAGGCGGTGATTTTCAAGCTATCGAAAATCTGCGTATTGTCGATAAGGTGGCGCGGCGGGTGCGATTACAGGCTATCGCAAAAATCGGTGATAGGAGCCTAAATAGCACACCAAACAGTATCGAAAGTCATAAATCTTATTTTTCACGCACGATGCGCGAAATGGCACGTAGCACTGAAATTAACGGCGTGACATTCCCCGGTGAATGTCAACCACCGCAAGAAGGGGATGTTGCGATTGTTTGGAAAACAAAAAACACGGTGGACATTTATATCACCGTACGCACCTATGCGTGCCCGAAAGGCATTACGGTCAGTATTTTACTGGATGCCAAGCTGGAGGCTAACCAATGAGTCAACGTTTATCCGGTCAAAGTTTTGACGTCAATATTGACGGCGATTTAATTCACGTCGAAAAAGTGAACTTATCGATTACCGATAACACCGCCGCCGCGCAAACACGCGGCATGCCTGACGGTTTTGTTTCCGGTGATGTGAGCGCCGAAGGGGAATTGGAAATTACCGCCAAGTACTTTACCATCATGACCGCGAAAGCGCGCGCGGCAGGATCATGGCGAGGGATCAAACCGCAGGATTTTCTTTGGTATGCCAAGGCGGGTAATGAAGAAATGAAAGTGGAGGCGTTTGGCTGCAAATTGATTGTCAGCGATATTTTAGATATTGACCCCAAAGGCGGTACCGTCACGACCCACAAAATCAAGTTTTTGGTCACCAGCCCGGATTTTGTGCGGATTAATGGCATCCCCTATTTAGAATCAGCATTAACAAAAACCCTGATTGGATAAGGCATATTGTTCATGGAAGAGCAAGAAAAGACATTTATCACCCTGGTTCTTATCGGCGCGTTAATTGGTATCGGACAAATGTTAACAAACGCCGAGCCGGTCACGATTAAGTTATTTATGGGTCGGGTGATTTTAGGCTCGGCAACCTCGGTGGCGGCAGGCGCCATGTTAATCTGGATCCCTGACCTTTCACCCCTGGCGCTGACCGGATTGGCTTCGGCTCTCGGCATCGCTGGCTATCAAACGATTGAATTATCGCTTAAAAAACGCACCAGCAGATGGTTAAAAGGGAAGTTTAAGCCATGAAAGGGATAAGAGGCATTCGAAACAATAACCCCGGCAATATTGATTACCACCCAAAGAATCAATGGCTAGGCCAATTGCCTTTTGATAGTCGCATCGAACCGCGTTTTTGCCGTTTCATTCTGCCTGAATATGGTGTGAGAGCGTTAATGAAGTTACTGCAAAATTATCATCTTTCTGGGTTTAATACGATCGAAAAAATAATCCATCGTTGGGCACCTTCCGTCGAGAATGAAACCGCGATTTATATTCATCGGGTCGCTGACGCGCTAAAGGTAAAACCCACCGAGACGATCGATCCCTTTGATAAAAACACGGTCATCGAACTGGCTAAAGCGATCATTTTTCATGAAAACGGGCAACAGCCCTACGAACAAACGCTATTTGAAAAGGCGTTTGCAACGCTATGACAAAACCCCTCGCGCTGATTATCACATTATTAGCCTGTGCCTTCTGGGCGGGTTGGAAAGTCAACGGGTTTTATCACGATAGCCTGGCGCTCACCGCCAAGAAAACCGCGGATAAAACCCGGGTTGAGTTAGAAACGATATCGCGCCAAGCCGCGGCAAAGTTAGAAGAAAAATTGGAGGGGATCACCCATGCTGCCCCCAGAGAAATACGCACTGAAATTATTAAGCCTGTCTTTACTCACGGTTGTGTTAGTGATGATTTTGTCAGGATGTATAACGAAACCGCCCGCAATATCGAACGCGAGCTATCAGGAAAATCTGCTAAAAAAATGCGCATCGGTGTTGCCACCCCTGACAGGAAAAACCGGTCGTGATTTATCCATCACATTAACCGATTTAGCCATGATGTACGGCCAATGTGCCGCCCGACATAACCAATTATCGGACGAAATTAATCAAAGAAGGGATTTATCGCATGAGCAAAAAAATAATTACGTTAACTATCAATGAAAAAGACATCCGCTTTGAGCCCAATATCACGGCTTACAATAGCATGATCAATGATATGTCGATGGATAACAAAATCGCCCCTATCACCACCTATCTAAAACGGATAGTTTGTGCAGAGAGCAAAGAATATCTTGATGAATTACTCACGCTACCGGGTACCGCCGCGCAAATTGTTGATAATGTCAATAAAGCGTATGCGCCCAGGCTGGAAATTAGCATAAAAAACTGACTCACCGTGTTCGTGCGATTGAAAAGAATCCGCTGCAACAGTTCCGCATACTGCGGCAGCGGTATTTGCCACATGAAGCGGACACGGAGGAAAATCTCGCGGCGGCAATCTGGTTAGACAATCGCTATTCAGAAAACATGCGGATTGCCATTGCAAATGGCATTGCACTTGCCTTTAAAGGTGGCTCATGAGCGAACTTGATTTTACCCTCAGCCTTATTGACAACATCACTAAACCCATTCGGAAGCTGCAATCTGTCGTCGCTAACTTTGCTCATGATAGTCAAGTCGCTTTTGGAAAAATGGCGATTGGCGGTGCGGGACTGGTGGGGGCTTTTTGGTCGGTAAAAAGCATTCTTGACCCCGCTATCGAAATGAATCAGGCCATGATGTCTGCGAGTTTACAAGGTATCGATAGCGGCGTGATGGATAAAATCGCCAAAGATGCCCTTAAATTTGCGGCGCAATACGGTAAATCATCTATCGATTTTGTGAATTCCACCACCGCAATCAGCAAAGCCATTAATCATGTGAACCAACAGGATTTACCGCAATTAACCCGTATTACCAACACCACCGCCGCGGCACTGAAAAGCACGCCAGAGGAAGCCACCCAGTATATGGGGCAAATGTTTAACCAGTTCGAATCCTATGCCAATCAGGTGGGTCAGGTGCAGTTTGCAGAATTACTGGCGGGTAAAGCCGTGACGATGTCAAAAACCTTCGGTATCTCTATGGCCGAAATGGCCAGTCTGATGGAAGGCGCAAGAAATGCGGGGACACAATTCGGTGTGGGGATTGACGAACAATTAGCGGTATTGGGCGAATTACAACGAACATTAGGCGGTGAATCCGCGGGGGCTTATGAGTCATTTATGAAGACCGCGGCGGCGGGCGCTAAAAAGTTAGGGCTCTCTTTCGTCAATGCCACGGGCCAAATGCGCTCAATGCCTGAAATGTTGGATAAGCTTCAAGCCAAATATGGCAGCAGTATTGAAGGGAACGTAAAAGCCCAACAAGAAATTGAAGCCGCTTTCGGTGATGCTGCCGTGGTCGTCAAACAGCTTTATGGCAATGTCGATATATTGCGTAAAAATATCGGGTTTTTAGGTGCCAGTGATGGCCTAAAACGTACCGCTGAGCAAGCGGCGAAACAAACCCTCCCTTGGGAACGATTACGGGCAATCTGGAAATCTATCCGAATTGCCGTCGGCATGACCTTGTTACCGGTTATTAACCCATTCATTGATAAATTGGCCGAAGGGGGGCAAACCCTTGTGCGCTGGTTTACCTTGTTTCCTAATATCGCACGGTGGGTGGGTTATCTCACCCTGGGTACACTCGGGTTCGCTACCGCGGGGGCGGCAGCAAATATCGTGATGGGAATAGCGCGTCTTATGATGACGGGCTTAACAGTCACCATGAGCCTGTTTACCGGGGTATTAAAAATAGGGACGGCGTTTGTCTGGCTTTACCGAGGAGCGATTTTAGCATGGAATAGTGCGCTAAAACTGATCAGGGGAACACTGCTGGCAGTACGCATTGCGGCCATGGTCGCGGGGATTAGTTTTTCATTTATGAGCTGGCCAGTATTGTTAGTGGTTGGGGCAATTGCGTTGCTTGCCTACGGTATCACTAAATTGATTGAACATTGGGATGCCATTAAAGCCGCGGTCATGAATACCACCGCCTTTAACGTGGTCTCAATGGCTATTCGTGCTGTCGGCGAAGCCTTTGACCAAGCATTGGAATTCATCCTTGAAGGATGGAAAAAGTTAACCACCTGGTTTGATAATTTTTCTTTTATTGATTCATTCGCTGCCATGGCAAACGGGATCACCGATATTTTTACGGGCGTGTGGACATGGCTAAAAGCATCATTCATCGATGTTTACAACGGGATCGTTGACGTGCTTAATATCCTGCCCGGGGTCAACATTGAAACCAACGCGACCGGAACAGCGGTTGGCTCTTCTACCCCTGCTGATGCAGGAAGTTTATTAATGGGTAGCCAATTAAACGATGTCGAAAAAGGCGGCATTAGTCGGCAAATCAGCCATAACCGAACGCAAAGCGTTGATAACAGCAAGCGTTTTGATAACGTCAATATCCATGTGACAAACGGAATGTCACCAACGGATTTAGCGGAATGGACGCGGCTAGAAAATGGATGATTTACGCTATATTGATTTATTAATTACCGACCGAAATTTTACTTTGAATGCCGGTGATGAACCGGCGTTGTGTCATAACCGGGTGTCAATCACGCAAGATGTGGCACACCGCATCATTGAAAGTGGACTCGCGACACAATTAGTGGCCGAGCGAAGTCCGACAATCCGCGCTGATATTCATACTCAAATGGAAATTCTGGTCGAAAGTGACGAGCGGCTCATTCCGGGTAGCGTGGTGATTGACGAAGAAAGCCCAAAACGATTGTGGGTGACGGCCGATACGGTCGATTTTGGCCGTATCAATTTGAGCGTGAATGATGGACAGTAGAAACAGACCCACAATCGATTATGAGCAAGTATTACGGGAGAGCGGGATGCCGGTTTCTGAAGCGGAAATTAGCGACCAGTTCGCCACCCTTGTTCACGATGAAGGACTCATTACGAATACATCCACGATGTCGCCATTTTGGCGCTTGATTAATACCCTCGTCACACGCCCTGTTCGATGGCTCAATGAAGCATTAATTCATGTTACCTTGAAAAACATGTATCTGGCGACCGCATCCGGTCACTTGCTCGATATGTTTGCATGGGGTGTCAATTTAGCCAGAAAACCGGCTACCGAGGCTAAAGGGCTGATCCGTTTTTATCGTTCGGCAGAGGCAGGCGCTGTCACTGTGGCAGCGGGTACCCTCATTCAGACTGAACGCATTAACGGCACCATTTACCGGGTGAAAACAGTAGAAACAAAAACCATTGATACCGCCAGCGTGTTAGTGCCGGTTATCGCAGAAAGTGCGGGCGGGGCTTATAACCTTGCCCCTGGCTATTTCCGTATTTTGCCCGTCGCCATTACGGGCATTGATCGCGTTCAAAATGAAGACAATTGGCTATTAATACCGGGTGCCAATGCAGAGAATGACCAGGAATTACGTGATCGTTGCCGAAACCAATATAACCTGGTCGGTAATTATCACACCGATGCGGTTTATCGCGGCATGATTGCAAACGTTGTCGGCTTAAGTATTGAACGCATTTTCTTCTTGCATGATGCACCAAGAGGTGCAGGGACGGCCAATGCGTATTTGTTGTTAGACAGTGGGGTGACCAGTCTGCCGTTTATCGACAAAGTGAATGACTATATCAATGCGCAAGGTCATCACGGACACGGTGATGATATGCAGTGTTTCGCTATGCCAGAAACTCAGCACACATTGAAAATAACGCTGTTTGTGCAAAACCTAGAGAACTTCACCGCGGAAGCATTACAAAAGCTAAAGCACGACACCGGCAATTTAGTGCGGTGCGCATTTAGAGAAAACACCCAATACGCGGTTAAAAAGACCTGGCCCTATTCGCGTTTTTCGTTTTCAAACTTAGGTCGAGAGTTACACAAACACTTTAAGGTCATTGATTCTATTGAATTTAGCCTTACCGATATCGTGAGTACACTGAATGTACCACGCTTAACGTCACTGACGGTTGAGGTACGTAATGACCGAGTTTAACGAAAAACTCAAACGGCTAGAGCTGCCTTCGTGGATGAACAACGGTGAACCCGCCGCATTATTGCGCGCGACAAAGCGCTTTTGGCAATGGATTTACGATCGGATCACCTGGCCATTAACGCAATTAGATCCGGAAACCTGCACCGAGCCATTATTAAACTTGCTGGCTTATCAACGCGATATCCATCGATTTAACGGTGAACCGTTGAATTTATACCGAAAGCGGGTGAAGTATGCGTTTATTAATGCCAGGGATGCGGGAAGCGTGGCAGGGTTTATTGCTATATTTCAGCGCCTTGGCGTCGGTTATGTCGAAATAAACGAGCGTCAGCCCGATATTGATTGGGATGTGATTATCTTACGGGTCAGTGATGTGCAAATCGCCAATCATCCCGATTTGCTGTTAAACATCATTCGCCAATATGGGCGGACTTGTCGCCGCTATCGGTTTGAAGTGATGGCTGCGCATAAATTGAGGATGCCAGTCAGCTTTGTTGAAGCGGATTATGTGTGTTATCACGCGCCATTACCTCATCATTCAGCGTCAAGTCAAACCGTTGGCGCCTCATTAATGTAAAGGAACACCTTCATGGCCTCAGTCATTACGACGGCGTTTGAACATTGGAAAGCGGAAGAAGCGGCAAGTGGAAAACCGGTCTTGCTTGATGAATTTGTGTTTGCAAACATCCCAAACCTCGATCCCAATAACCCCATTGATCGAAACGAAACGTTACCGCCTATCCATCAGATTGTGCACCGTCAGGTCGTCAATAAAGCGGGTTTAGCGAGTGAAAATGCGGTCGCTTATAGCGTCACATTAGGGGCTGAGATCGGTGATTTTGATTTTAACTGGATTGGGTTACTGAATAAAACGTCTGGCACCGTCGCCATGATCACCCATGCGCCGCCACAGAAAAAATTAAAAACCCAAAACGGCCAGCAGGGCAATGTCTTGATCCGCTCGTTTTTGTTGGAATTCAAGGGCGCAGCCGAAGAAACCCAAATCAAAACACGGGCGGAGACATGGCAAATTGACTTTACCGCCCGTTTAGCGGGTATTGATGAAATGCAGCGTTTAATTAACATCGATAGCTACGGTGAAGCCGCTTTCTTTGATGAAGGCTTTGAAGTCATCCGAAACAGTGAACAATTTATCGTTAAAGAAGGTCTTGGCTATGTAGGTGGTTTACGGGGACAACTGGAAAAAAAATCGGTTTTAAATGAATTACGAAACACAAAAATTTATGCCGACTTTAGCTATCAAGGCAATATTGTCAGCCAGTGGCGTACCGTCATTAACATTACCGCTGCCCCCACCCTGAATAATTATGTGGATAATAGCGGCTTTGCCCATCATGTGTTTGCGATAGCCAGTATTGATGCCAACGGAAACGTGAAAGATTTACGGCCCAAAGGGGCACTGAGTCATCAATCGATGATAGCGTTTGAAACGCAATTCAAATTGGATTTAACCAAAAAGGTCGATAAGGTGAACATTTCAGGTGTCAAGGGCAATAATAATGACAAAGTGCCCAGCTTGAATTTATTCACAACAGAAGTGGACAAACTGCAATCTAAAGGCGACTACGCCACCAAAACAGAACTGCTACAAGGTCTTAATACCAAACTTAACAGTGCCGTTATTAAACAAGCGACGGGTCACTCAACAACCGATGTCATCAGCCAAAAAGTTTGTGACGAGCTCTTTGCCAAGAAAAATTCTTGGGAAAAATTCACCGCAGGTCAAATAGATATAAGGAGTAACGGTAATTATACCAGCTTGACCCTTATCAAAGGCGATGGTCAGAAACTTGGCTTTGAAACTGCCCCGGGCGATGCCTATTTCGTGTATAGAGATGCTAAAAACAACAATAAAGCTGTTGTCACTATTCCATCAAAGAAAGATGGAACTCTAGCATTAACTTCTGATGTTGAAGCAATCAACAATTATCCGGTCGGCGCGCCCATTCCCTGGCCACAAGCGACGCCCCCTAACGGTTATTTTGTCTGTGATGGCAATTACTTCGATAAAGCCAAGTATCCCCAATTAGCGTTAGCTTATCCTTCGGGGAAATTGCCCCTTTTGTACGGTGAATTTATTCGCGGGCTGGATTTAGGCAGAAAAGTTGACCCAGGCAGAACAGTATTAAGTAATCAAGGTGATGCTATTCGAAATATCACCGGACGCATTGGGTATGCCAGACACGGTGGGACAGAACCGCCAGTAGTTAATGGTGAAGGGGTATTTCGAAGAGACAGCAACCATAATGTGAACATTGCCAATGGACGCGGTGACGATTGGGGCAGCGTCATGTCTTTTAATGCTTCGCGGGTCGTTCCTACCGCAAACGAAAACCGACCGCGAAATGTCGCATTTTTATATATCGTAAGGGCTGCATAATGAAATACAGTGTAGACATAAAAACCACCGAAATTGGTGAAAACGGTTTTGCGAAAAACCGAGGCTGGATAAAAACGTTTATTTGCATGAAGGACGCACCCCATGAATATATCGGTGCGACAATGGAATTTTTGCATGATGGTCTCAGCGTGGGAGAATGTTCTTATACGGATGCGCCAGAAATACCGAATAGTGACGAAATCGCCATTATTCGGAGTCTTGATGGCAAACAGTGGCTATATGTTCCTGACCACCGAGGCAAAACGGTATTTGATACCACCACTCAATATGCCTATACCGTTGATTATCTCGGCGAAATAAAAACCGGCTTCACCTTGTTAGTGCCTAAGACGCAGTTTGATAAATGGGATGGCAAAAAATGGGTCACGGATAATCAGGCAGTGAAAGCCGCCCAAATCAATACAGCGAATGAGAAAAAGTTACAATTGATTAATGAAGCGGAACAAATCATCAATCCATTAGAGCGAAAAGTCAGGCTGGGGATGGGTAATGATATCGATGCGTCAACATTGCGCGAGTGGGAAATTTATAGTGTTAAACTCAATGATATCGACACCTCAATCGCACCGGATATTGATTGGCCAGAGAAACCGCAATGACAGAGCATCGTTGTTATTGGCGTAAACAAATCCTGAAAATGTCGCCGACCCTGTCGGAATTAACCTGCTCGATGGTGTCCGCTCACCCGTTTGTGTATGGATTAGGGCAAAAAACGGCAACAGGCAGTTATTTAAGCCCGCCCAATGCGATTCTACACCTGGCTAAGAAATTAAGGGGGGCTGAGGAAATCAACGTTGTTGTGATGATGGTCTGCGCTAAAACCCAAACTGAATTTATGGGGCTGTTGCAGGCGTTTTCGACCGTTTTCCCTTTGCCCGTTTTTTCACAGGTTGAACGCATGGCCAAAACCGCCCAATCACTGCAAATTACTAAAATGCAGTTACCGGCTTTACCTTTTGGCGGTTTACCAAAACCGCAAACATTATCAACATCCAGTAGCCGCGCCACAATAAACGCGCAATTGATAGCGCAGTCTAAAAATAACGCAGGGAGCACAAGCGGTATTGATACCATAAAATCGGCGTTGACCCGATTTAAAATCAACCGCGAAAGTGTTTTAAACGCGATTGATGGCAAAATCACCGAGCTACTTGGCCAATCGATGGTAATCTGGCGTTTTATCGGCACAGGGACGGGGGATTATTTAGCAGAACAACTGCAAAAAGACATCCCTGAACCGGATGCCATTTTTACATTAGCAACGCTATTCGCAGGGAGTGAACTGGCACCATTAAAGGAAATGCTACATGACCTCATCACACGACCCGAAACCGACAACCATTACTCTGGCGCTTGATGGCGAAGCCATCCCGTTAAAGAACATCAAAGTTAATCCGTCGGTACAATTTCAGGATAAAGACCAATCCGGTCAAACATCCAGTACGGCAGTGGCCGAGCAAGGTATCAAACCGAAAGAGCTGCGCGTTACGGGCGTGATTAACTTTACTGACCCGAAAGTGCTCACAAGGCTATTTGCTTTAGCGGAAGCCAAAGAAGAGGGTAAACTTAAACGCTACAGGGTGGCTAACCATACCGCCAAAGCGATTAATTTTCGTATCGCCACCTTTACCGGAAATATTGACGCATCGGAAATCGACGGGCAAATGGCCTGGCAAATCACCTTTACATTAAGAGAGCATTTATCGGTTTCTGAGAAAAAAGACGCTATCGCGGCAGGAAAAGTACAGGCCAAAAAGCAAACAGGCAACCCCAAAGCCCCTACCACCCCGTCAAAAGAAGAAAAAGATGAACTGAACTGGTTTGAACGAACGGTGTTAAAACCCATTGATGATTGGGGGAATCCATGAAACCGATTAGTCGTTGCTATTTATCGCATGATGAAGTGCACCTTGTTGATGCCAAAATCATGCTGGAGTTATCCGCTTGCGGACGGGGTTTTTTGACGGTAGAAACTAACACCGATTACACCGGTAAATTAGTACGATTTGACACCGGTTACACCAATTCGCTCTATCGCTATTTCATGGGCTATGTCGAACGCACTCAACCCACCGATAACGGTTTTCAAAAACTGTTCGTCCGTGAATTGGTGGGGCTATTTGATAAAATGTGGCCGTGTTCATTTCAGCACCCCACATTAAAAACAATTATCGATTATTTACAGGAAAATAGCGGACTGACGTTCATTCTACCCGAGGCAAAATATAGTCATACGCCAATCCCCCACTTCACACATAATGGGACTGGCTTTCAGTTACTCACTCATCTTGGGGCAGTGTTTAGCATTGATGATTATGTCTGGTATCAAATGCCCGACGGTAAAGTCTTTGTCGGCAGTTGGGCGGACTCCATGTTTAAAAATGACAATCATGAAGTCCCAGCGCCATTTTCAAAAAAACAGTCCGCAGGAAATAGCGCGACATTTCCATTAATCCCTGCTTTACGGGCTGGAACCGTGGTAAACGGTAAACGTGTTAACAAAATTCAGCTTGAAAATGAAGATATTACCCTGTACTGGACGACAATCAATCCGCTGACAGGTAAAGCAGAAGACAAAAGCCCAATACACAACCAGATTGATAAAGCGTACCCTGAATTATCAGCGGGTCTACATTTACCCCAATTCGCCCGAATTGAGTCACCGAGTGAATCCGTCAGCGCAGGGGATATATCCGACCCGTTCAGACCTAAATATGCGGTTGATGTGCAACTGCTCGATAGTGATGGTAACGGATCCGCCGCACCAACATACAAAGCCGTACCGTTACCTTTGCCCATGGCAGGTAGTGAAAGTGGTCTGTTCCAGTTCCCCCCCGAAGGAACCATAGTCGAAATTGCGTTTGAAGGGGGTAGGCCGGATAAGCCCTTTATTCGTCAAACCCTCAGCCAACATAATACCCTGCCGGATATACAACCTGGGGAGCAATTACAGCAGCAACGCCAAGAAGTTTTTCAGCGCGTGACGGTCGATGGTAGCTGGCATCGTGAAACAGACCAAAGCATTAATGAATGCTCTATGTTACGCACCATCAACGCGGATAAAGAACAGCGGACATTAGTTTCAAGGGAAACGACGGTACAAGCGACGGATACCTTGACCGTATTCGGTATGAGAAAACTATTAGCGGGTGCAATCCAACATTTGTCTGAGGGTGATTACGCAATAGCAACATCAAAAAACTATGTCGCCAGCATTGAAAAAGATATGACGGTTAATGTTGGACAAAACTCAACAATAGAAATTGGTCAAAAGCTCATAGAGAAAGTCGGACAGATTAAGCAAAGTATTGCCGGTGCACAACAACACATTATCGCGCCTGTGGTTTGGATAGGTAGTCAACAAATCAACGTTGCCCAATTGATGTTAGAGACATTAGCAGTCGTTAAAGAGCTTGCCGAGCTAACAGCCGCACACACTCATAACAACACGGGCGCACCCCTTAACGCATCATCAATCAAAAGCGCTGGCAGTAAGTCAGACAATTTAAAAGAGAAGTACTCGCCCGTTATTAGTCAGTAACGTTATCGTTCAGCTTTTGCCCACCCAGTGTGGGCTTTTTTATACTATCACCGATCATGCAAAACTGATCCACTCTACCAATTTAAGCGACACCACCCTCATAAAATGCCATAAAGGGAATGATGCATATTACCATGCATGGAGATCACCGAATAACATCCATCGAGATCAGTTAATAACATCGATGGAGATCAATTTTACTCCAGCAATATGGGTCACATTTACTTTGGTACTGACACCCCACGAAATAAAAGTTACTACCACGTAAAATCCGCTACACCGCACCCGCCTGCACAATTTGGATCTAAAAATTATTTCAGTTTTTAAGTGGGACAAAACCTATCGCCTGAACCCACCACGCCTAGAGTCTTTGATAAAACTTCAAACTGAAATGTGTGAAAAGATTTTCAGTAAATTACAGTTTTTAGATTACGAGTTGGATCGCATTAGAAAATCAATGCACTGAAATATAAAGAAAATTTCTATTTTACGTGGGTTTGATTGGATCGCAGAATTAGCTGTATAATTTTACAAAACCAGTAGTCAAGCTGATTGAGATAAAATAAAAAACTGAAATGAATTACAAAAATATTTGGAAAAATTAGAGTGACATATTTTTAAAAAAATATAATTAACTGTGACATGTCACTAAATAATTAGCGGTCAGTAAAAAACTCAGGGGACAAAAAGGGGGCAATGGCATCTAGAAACAAAAAAGCCACTTGCTAAAAAATGGCTTAATGTATTGATTTAACAGGTAAAATTTGGTGGCCCCTGCTGGATTTGAACCAGCGACCAAGCGATTATGAGTCGCCTGCTCTAACCACTGAGCCAAGGGGCCTAAGTGGGATGCATTATACGAGCTGTTTTTGCGCCGGTCTAGTCTTTATAAATCATATGCTTGTTTTATAAACAAAATCAACCAATTTAATGGTTTTCCGTGAGTAATTTGTTAATTAATTATTTCAGTTTAAATCGAAGGATAATAACTGAACAATAATAATTTATTGATAAATTTATATTCAAAAGTTAACAGCAAGTTATGAATAAAATATAAACTAACATATTATAATATTAGGAAATCTACAAAAACCTACTTATGAAATTTAACTATGGATAATAGATTATTATAATTAATATTAGATAATATCAAGAAAACAAACATGAATAATATAAAATTTCCGCTTCTTACTTTGATAACAAATAACCATCTTAATAAAGAACATAACTTAATTTATTTAACTAAATTAATATAAATTATTTTTTAAAATCATCATGTTGAATTTAAAGAAAACATTAGAAAAATTATATAGTATAAATTCAATATATCTGGTTATATATCAATACTAATAACATATTCAGTAATATTAAATATATTTATTGTGTTAACACTGTTAATCAAAATACGCCAATCGCGTTTATTTTAAATTCGACACTATTAGGGAAATAGAAAATATGGCATATATAAATATGGATACCAATCGTTGTTCAATGTTTGCTAATTACGCAATAAATAGCAATAGCATAGAAGGAAAAGTATTAGCGACATCTCCAAAAGGATTACTTGAACATATCATAAACTTTTTTACTTTAGGCGGCGTAGAAAGAAAATTATCTAAGCAATATGATAATTTAATGCAAACAATGACCAACGCGCTGGAAAAAAAAATTGCTAATTCAAATTGCTATCATATTCCTGAAGAAATCAAATTCAATTTTAACGGTTGTATGGTAACCACTAAACCCTCAGAATATCATTCAGATAAGCTATCTGTTTGCGTTGAAGGACCAACAGGAGAACATTTTACTTCAGAAATCGATAAGCATGCATTTAAAACGACCGCTACCGTAATGTTATTAAATAACCGGATTGATCCAAATATATACATCAAGAAAGGAAGGATTTATTTATTAAATACCGATCTATCCGCCAGAATTTTAGACGGAATTAATTTAGCGGGTGCTTATTTGTCGAATGTAAATTTCAATGGAACAGACTTATCCGCAGCTAATTTGCAAAACACAGATATTATCAATACAACATTTGATCATGCAAAATTAATAGAAGCAAATTTAAACGGCGCAAAAATTGAAAAAACAACATTCAATTATGCAAAATTAGATTCAGTATCGTTAGAAAGAGCCTCGATAGCTGGCGCTAATTTTGATCACGCAACACTTAATTGCGCAAAGCTGACTGACACAAAAATTATTAACTTACAACTATCTGACGGCGAAATTAAAACGAATACATTCAATCATGCAACATTAAATTCAGCATTGTTAGAAAGAGTCACCCTATTTGGCGCTAATTTTGATCATGCAACGCTTACTAACGCTAATCTAATCGATGCAACAATTCAAAACACAACATTTAATTATGCAAAATTAGATTCAGCATTGTTAGTAAGAGCCACCATAGCGGGTGCTAATTTTGATCACGCAACACTTATTAAAGCAAATTTAACTGAAGCTAAATTAGCTAAATTAAAAATGCCCAACGAAGAAATTAAAGTGACGACATTAAAGTTTGCCCGTTTAGATTCTGCATTGTTAAATAAGGCGAATCTATCCTCTATTCAGATGCAAGGAGCAACACTTATTAAAGCCGATTTACGTCAAGCAAATATTTTCAAATCTGACTGTGACAGTGTCAATTTCAGTAACGCTTTATTAAGCAAAGCAAACATAAAAGGGTCTTTTTTTCAAAAATCAATATTTACTAAAGCTGATTTAAGTCACACAAAAATAATTACCTCTGATTTATCTGATGCAAAACTGCAAAATACAAAATTAAATAACGCTGATTTTTCCAGTTCCTATTTCATATTATCAGATTTGACGGATGCCGATTTAAGCGGAGCAAAATTATTTTCAACAAATATGCAAGGCGTAAAATTGACAAATGCAAACCTTCACCAGGCAAATCTGAAATATGCAAATTTAAAAAATGCAGATCTAAGTAAAACCATTCTAATTGAAGCAAAGCTTAATAATGCCGAGCTAGTAGGCGCAGTCCTGGAAAAAGCAAACCTATCAGAAGCAGTACTTGACAATGCCAATTTAAGTTTTGCTAATTTATATCAAGCTAGCTTAAAAAATGCTCAATTAGCAAATACATGTTTAACTGGTGCTATCTTACAAGAGACAAATATCACTGATGCTAATTTAACAGAAGCAGATTTGACAGCGGGTATGTATTTACAAGGAATAGTTATTCCTAAAGAAAAATTATCTGAAGCAAGGCTAGCAGCGGCTATTTCATTACAAAAAATAAATATTGACGAACTCAAGATCACTAAAGAGAACATCACAGCAAACTTATCCCAAAAAACAGATGCGATTGAAGTATATTTAGCCGCAGCTATCTTATTACACAAAAGAGATAACCTTGATTTAAAAAACATAACGCTTACTAATGCCAATCTGATAAGAGCAAAATCAGCAGCCACTACTTTATTACAAAAAACAAATCCTACCGATATAAATTCAGCAGTAAGCTTATTACAACAAACAAATATCACTAAAACCGATTTAGCAAAAGCGATCTCATTACAAAAAACAAATCTCATAGATGCAATTTTAATAAACTCCAACTTACAAAAGGCAGATATTACCGATGCGGATTTAACCAACGCTAACTGTCAAAAAGCCAAATTCATTAATGCAACTTTAATAAACGCTATCTTAAAAAATGCCGATCTAACTGATGCAGATTTAACCAAGGCTAACTGTCAAAAAGCCAAGTTCAGTAAAGCAAATTTAACAAGAACAGATTTTACTGAGTCGAACCTACAGGATGTAAAGTTCTCTAAACATCATATAAAAAGAGAATTTCTGCAAGAAATAAATGTAGCAGTAGACAAGCTTGAAGCAAAAACAAACAAATTAAAAAACAAAATGAATAAAGTATTCCATTTAAACTAGGTAAATCATATGGTTATAAAACTCAATATATTGGCAATTATTAAATAAAATTTTGCTAGCTTATTGATTGTCACTGACGGTTTGTATGCAAACAGCAAAACTTATTATTCCGCTAGTGCGATTGCTTAAAAACAAAAAGCCCACACAAGCTGGGCTAAATAATCAACAGAGAGGATTTTATTGATCATAGATAGACTTTGCTGTTGTTAATTGTTTATTTAACTAAAAATAAATATTCCTCAATATCCTTTATTTAAATGTTAAAAATATTCAGCATTAACATTTAATTAAAAAATTTATCTTTTTAATCAAAATAACACATTGAGTTTTACATATACTTAATAAATAATTAAATTTTATATAAATTATTTTGCTATTTTATCTTTTACAAAAATTAATTAAATGACTAAATAACTTGATATGACAAACAAAAATATTGCTCTTTCTGTAAACCAAAATAAACACCAACAAATAATTAACGTTAATTAACAAAAAATAATAATATCCATCAAGATTGAGACATTAATCGTTAAAATTTAATTTTTTTATTTTAATCTACTATTAAGATCACATTTTTATATCAATTAACTTACTTTCATTTTTTTATTTTGCCAACCTAGGCTTATATTTTTTCATTAAATAAATTAAAAAGCATTTTATTCGTGAACAATCTCATAAAAATACAAATTACCATTAGATAAATATATCTGTTTTTATCTAAAGTTATATGCAGATTGAAACGATTCATCTTGTGTAAAATAAAACCTAAAAATAGCTTTGTTTTTTATTGTATAAAAACTGCAATCTTTCACTCATTTATGTGAATAGGAGAAAACATGTTTGATGTGTCTAAAAAAGATATTCATTTAGCACAATTTGCCGACCATAAACAGCAGGCCATCGCACAAGTTGCTCAAGCATTAATCAATGCTGGGTACGTTACGCCAGATTACCTTACCGGTATGCAAAAAAGGGAAAATCAAGCTTCAACTTATTTAGGCAATGGCATTGCCATTCCTCATGGCACGGTAGAAACGCGCCATAATGTATTACAGACAGGCGTTCAAGTATTTCAGTTTCCCCAAGGTGTAGATTGGGATGATGGCCAAAAAGCTTATATTGTCATCGGCATTGCCGCTAAATCCGAGGAACATTTAAGCTTATTACGACAACTGACACATATTCTAAGCGATGAGAATATTGCCAAGGAAATGGCAACCACCAAATCAATAGATTCAATATATAATATATTGCTAGCTAAAGAGTCGCTTGATGACTTTATTTTCAAAGCTTCTATGATTACGTTAGATGTTGATACCAACCATATTATGACACTCCAGGCACTAAATATTAATCACTTACAGGATGCAAATGCCATTAATAATGATTTCATCGTCGATGTGATTACAAATCCACCGCTCTATTTAGGTCAAGGGATCTGGCTTAGTGATAGTAAGAAAGGTAACCTAAAAACAGCCATGGCAATTGCGCGTCCTAAACAGCCTTTATCTTATCAAGATCATCAACTTTGCCTACTTATCACACTATCATGCAAAGATAATCGGGCTAATAATACCTTAAATCACTTAGCTAATTTATTGATCGATAAAAAAACAGCAAAATTGCTTCAAGCACCCGATCCGGTACAGATGGTTACTTTACTAACGACTAGCACAAACGAAGAAAAAGGGACGTTATCAGCAGAATTTACTTTAAATAATAAACATGGTTTACATGCACGCCCAAGTTCACAATTAGTTAATACAATAAAAAAATTTAACAGCAAAGTCACTATTACTAATTTGGATGGCAACGGAATTCCTGCCAATGGCCATAATATAATGAGTGTCATTGGATTAGTTGCTCGTCAAAATGATCGTATCCAATTTAAGATCAGTGGCCCTGACGCACAAGCAACCTTACATGCCATTGAGCAAGTGATTAACGCTAATATGGATGAAAAAATTGCATGAAAGGTAAAGTTGCAACCATTACATTAAATCCGGCATATGATTTAGTCGGCATGTTAGACAGTATTGAAAAAGGTGCTGTCAACTTAGTTAAAACCCATGGATTGTATCCGGCAGGTAAAGGCATTAATGTTGCTAATACATTAAAAAATCTAAATGTTAATGTCACTGTCGGTGGTTTTTTAGGTAAAGAAAATCTAAACGGTTTTCTTCACGACTTCAAAGAGCGCGGGATCACAAATCGTTTTCATGCCATCGAAGGTAGAACTCGAATTAACGTCAAATTGACTGAAAAAAATAGGGTGGTTAGTGATTTTAATTTTTCCGGCTTTGAAGTAAATAAACAGGATTGGCAACATTTTGCCAGAGATTCCCTTAGCTGGTTAAGTCAATTTGATATGGTATGTGTTAGTGGTAGTTTACCCAAGGGTATCGATTTAGATGATTTTACTAACTGGATGAAACGGCTACGTAATCAATGTATGTGCGTCATATTTGATAGTAGCCGAGATGCATTGATTGCCGGTTTAAAAGCCAACCCTTGGTTGGTGAAACCAAATCGACATGAATTAGAAAGCTGGATTGGCCACCCTTTACCTACCTATCAAGAAATCGCCAAAGCGGCTCAGCAATTACGTTCTCAAGGCATTGCTCACGTTGTCATTTCCTTAGGCGAAGAAGGTGCCATGTGGGTCAACGCATCCGGTGTTTGGTTAGCAACTCCACCAAAATGTCAGGTTGTAAGTACTGTTGGTGCCGGAGATGCCATGGTCGGAGGTTTAATCTATGGCTTATTGATGCGGCAAACCAGTGAACATACATTGCGCTTAGCAACAGCAATCAGTGCCATAACAGTCAGCCAAGGTAATGTTAGGAGCATGGATCGGCAACAACTGACAAAAATGATGAACCAAGTTGCTCTGATCCCATATCAAATATAAGGAATCTCTTGATGAAAACAATTGCTATTATTCATTCACCCCAAATGCCACCAAGAACCTATCTTGCTAAGCAAATATTATGTCAACAGATACAGCATCAATCTTTAAAATTAACGGATAATATTGCGGCAGCTGAATTGATTATTGTTATTGGTGAAAATATAGCAGATGAACACCAATTGACCGGTAAAAAAGTTTTCTTTACCGATGAAACACAGATAATACCTGCGCCAGAAAAAACTCTCTCTATGGCCGAAAATAAAGCGATTATTGTGGACAACGCTAATTTTATTAAGCCGAAGATCGCCAAAAAACAGCGTGTTTTAGCCGTGACCGCTTGTCCTACTGGTGTGGCACATACTTTTATGGCAGCAGAAGCTTTAGAAATTGAAGCTAAAAAACGAAGCTGGCAAATCAAAGTAGAAACGCGTGGTTCGGTGGGAACAGGCAATGAAATTACCTTAGAAGAGATCAATGATGCCGATTTTATTATTGCTGCCACTGATATAGAAGTTGATTTAGCGAAATTTGCCGGTAAACGGATTTACCACACCTCAACAAGCGCCGCCTTAAAAAGAACCGCGCAAGAGATGGATAATGCATTAGCTAAAGCTGAATATTATCAACCTAACAAAATAAAAAATAGCTCAGACAACTTAACTAAGAAAACAACAACTCAGGGCCTCTATCGTCATCTACTTACTGGTGTTTCTTACATGTTACCGATGGTAGTAGCCGGCGGCCTTTGTATCGCCCTCTCTTTTATGTTTGGTTTAGATGCAGCCGAGCAACCAGGCACATTAGCTGCAGCATTAATGCAAATTGGTAAACACTCTGCTTTAGCGCTCATGGTACCCATTTTATCTGGTTATATAGCTTACTCAATTGCTGACAGAACCGGCTTAACACCTGGATTAGTTGGTGGCATGCTAGCGGTTAGCACCAATGCCGGTTTTCTTGGTGGTATTATTGCTGGTTTTATGGCTGGCTATGTCGCCAAATTGCTCAATCAATACTTTCCATTACCTAAAAGTATGGAGTCCCTAAAACCTATCTTAATAGTGCCATTATGCGCCACATTAATTACTGGCTTAGTTATGATCTATATTATCGGTAATCCTGTTTCCTGGATAATGACCTCCCTTACAGAATGGCTAACCAATATTGGCACAACTAATGCCGTTATCTTAGGTATTATTTTAGGTGCAATGATGTGTACAGATATGGGAGGACCCGTTAACAAAGCCTCTTATGCGTTTGGTGTTGCTTTATTAAGTGCCCAAACTTATGGTCCTATGGCAGCCATTATGGCAGCGGGCATGGTACCCCCTTTAGCCATGGGACTTGCGACATTGTTTGCTCGTAACAAGTTTTCAACTAATGAACGTGAAGGCGGTAAAGCAGCGTTCATATTAGGTCTATGTTTTATTTCTGAAGGCGCCATTCCCTTTGCTGCCCGTGATCCGATGCGGGTATTACCCATCTGTATGCTTGGCGGAGCCATTACTGGTGCATTATCGATGTATTTTCATGTCACACTAATGGCACCTCATGGTGGACTATTTGTTATGTTGATTCCTGGAGCGGTACAACCGATTATTGCTTATCTGCTAGCGATTATGTGTGGAACTTTAATTAGTGCAATATTATATGCCTATTTAAAAAGAGCCGAAGTAGAAACTTCATTGAATAAAAAAATACTTAACTAATTATTTTGTCATTAACAAAAATGTATTGTTAATGACAAAAATAATCAGTAATCGATTTACAAACCTAAGCAGAGAGTATGGTAAAATCGAACTGATACACTAAGATTTGATGCCAATTAAAATTCACGCTTGCTTAAATAACTGTTCTGCTTGCTAGCTAAATAAAGATATTATTTATTTAATATATCGTTAACTAAAGCAATTGACCATTTCCCCAGCCATTAACTAACATATGCCTATCTTGGGCAAAATTTTTATTTACTCATAAACTACTGAATTTAAATTTAGTAAAGTTAATCCTGTTATAACAACAATTGAATAACTTTAATTTACGCTAATATAGATAGATTATATTATTATAATATTTTTTATTTTGTCAGAAATAACTCACTAAAGAGAAAATAACACAATGAAAACAGAAGAATTTATGACATATCTAAATGCATTTTGGTCAGAGATTAATTTACATCCAATATGGTTATTTACCATATTATTTAGCATCGCAATTAGCAAATCTACGGTTGTTTTATCTTCTTTTCTACCACCTGCATCCGTTATGTTATTAACGGGTATTACTGCCAGTTTGCCAAAACTAAATATTAGTTTAGTTTGGTTGGCGATTACTTTAGGTGCAACCATTGGTTCAATAATTTCCTACTATTTGGGTAATCAAATAACCCGTAGAAAATTATTTAGTCGTTTTTTTAGTCGTTATCAATCAACTATTGATAATGCCCATAACAAATTACAAAACCAAGGGATAACTGTGTTATTTACCTCTCGTTTTATTGCGGTATTAAGATACATGATCCCATTAGTTGCCGGCATGTTATTAATGAACCGAACTAAGGTCTATAGCGTCTGCTTATTATCAGCTGCTATTTGGGCAGCTGTATTTATTTTAATTGTTAAAGGCGCATTTTCAATTATCGCACCAGAAGCATTTATGTAATATAAATGGCGTTATTTAAAATAGTAAAAACAAAAAGTTAAGAACTTTTAAAATATTTCGATTAAAACCATCTAATTTTTATCTATTCATATTTCAAACAAGCATTTCTTTTACTTTATAATAAAATAAAGACAATATTTTCTTATTTTTGACTGTTAAAATTTGACTTTCTTAAATCTTAACTAAACAACTTCAAGAAAAAATTGTAATCAAAATAAGTAAATTTATAATCGCTGGCGTTCAACACTGTTGACGTGAAATACAATAAACGATCTCGTTATGGCGAGGCTACCTAACAAACAAAAGTTACTGCCGTACTTGCATGGAGACAGGCTTGTATTGGTAAAACAGGTATGATCGAATCAAGGTCTTACAAAAGTAACTTTCCGCTTGGAATACGTTGTTAGAAGCTAAAACCTAAACGTTGGGATCTACTTCCCACGTTAGTTCGCCCCGGTGAGAGATTTTAACACCTATAGGGGACTTTTATATGGCTTTACCTATCCAACAAAATACATTTAAACCTCGCTATCATGTTGACCAGGCAAACCCAACTGCCGCTTCATATATGACACAGAATTATATGACTTTACCAGAACATATTTCTGTTGCTGAAGCAAAAAAAGTTTTTCTGGAAAAACTTGAAGAAAATAGTATCACTAATCAAATTTTCATTACGACGAATGAAATATTAATCGGTATTTTATCAGTAAAATCGCTATTAAAGCACTCTACTGATAGTGATAGCATCAACCAACTGATGAAACCCAATTTTTTCTTTGTTGCCCCAGATGTTAAACGCACTGAATTAGCAAAATCATTGCATGACTGTGGTTTTGATCTGGTGCCAGTATTAGATAAAGGGGTATTAGTTGGTGCCCTTAGCGAACGAGAAATTGATCGTATATTGGAAGATGATGCAACCGAAGATGCTCAACTACAAGGTGGTAGTTTACCGTTAGATAAACCTTATCTTCAAACGAGTCCTTTTGCCCTGTGGAAAAAACGCAGTGTATGGTTACTTTTACTGTTTATTGCGGAAGCCTATACCAGCACGGTCATTAAATCATTTGAAGAGCAATTAGAGGCGGTCATTGCTTTAGCCTTCTTTATTCCACTTTTAGTGGGAACAGGCGGTAACAGTGGTACTCAGATTACGTCAACGATTGTGCGCTCAATGGCGATTGGAGAACTTTCCATCAGTCATTTATGGCTGATCTTGCGTAAAGAGATGTCAACTGCAGTGTTAATCGCCATCACTTTAGGGGCAGCGGGGATATTACGTGCCAGCTTTATGAATATTGGTTGGGATATTTGTATCGTTGTCAGTCTGTCACTGATCTGTATTACTCTATGGTCAGCCATTGTCTCCTCGGTCATTCCTCTACTACTTAAAAGGTATGGCATTGATCCGGCGGTAGTTTCAGCGCCATTTATCACAACGCTAGTTGATGGTACGGGTCTGATTATTTATTTCGAAATTGCCAAAGTTATTCTTAATATATAACAAACCACAGGCTCGGTCAGTTACCGAGCCTTTACGATTATTAAAGTCTGCCGATTAAAATTACCCTAAAAAATAAAGTCCAGTTATTCGCTAGCTTATTCCCGCATTGTGATTGCTTTTTTAAGCTATCGCTTTCTATTCATCAATATGCCACTAATTTAAAACGCTCATGCTGTAACGTAGATGCATTTTAATTTACTAGATTTGTATGATTTTAATCAAATACGATTTAAAAACCAACAAACCGGATAAAACTAAATTAAAGCTCAACAAAAAATAGAAAAGTTTGCTAGTTAGCAGCAACTCCGTTTGAATATCGATCCTGAAATTTTCCTGCATGCTTGAAATAAAATTTTCTATTAAGGGAAATATTTATGAAAAAAATTAACAGACAAACGCTGTCTTTCTTTACTTTTGGCTTAGCATTACTCACTATGATGGGTATTTTAGGGGTTGATACTTATTTGCCCTCGATTCCTGATATCGCAAAAGAATTTAATAAAAGTCTCTCATCAACCCAGCTTTCAATTATGGTTTATACCTTGGCAATCGGCTTAGGGCAATTAATCTTTGGTCCGCTTTCCGATGCCATCGGTCGCCGCAAAATTATGCTAACAGGTGCAACTATCTATGCAGCAGCAACATTCATGTTAACACAAACTGAAAGTTTACCAGCTTTCCTTGTTATTCGTGTTATTCAAGGATTAAGCATTTCAATCACCCTAGTCACCTCAGTCAGCGCGGTACGTGACGTTTCGCGAGGAACTATTGCCGCTTTACTCTATAGCATCATCATTACGATTGAAGGCTTTGTCCCGATTGCGTCACCATTAATTGGCGGTTTTATCAATGATTTATGGGGATGGCGCAGTATATTCGGTTTAATTTTTATCTACGTCTTGATTACCATTGTCTATGTCTTTTTTTCTTTTCCTGAAACGTTAACCGTAAAAAAACGGACAACTTTTTCTTGGCGCAAAACCAGCAATATATATCAACATATTGCCTGCCAACCTAAATTCTATTTCCCCTGTTTATCACTTGGTTTATCTTTTTCATTAATTTATTGTTATGTAACCGCGGCGCCATTTATTTTTATGATCAAATTTGGTGCTAGCGCCTCAATATTCGGTATCTACTCGGCTATTATCGGGCTTTTTTTATTGGCAGGCGCATTTTTATCCAGCAAATTGCTACGGAAATTTAGTGCCACAAAAATTTTATCCATTTGGCTAAGATCACTGCAAATATTAATAATTTTATTTATTCCTATATTTATCTACCAAAATAATACCATCACTTTCTTTGCATTCTTTGCCATCATTATGTTTACTGGTGGATTATTCGAATCTCTATATACCTATCTAACAATGAGTAGCCAAAAAAATAACCTGGGAGCAACCTCAGCGTTAATGGGTTCAGCTTCCTTAGTCATTCCTTCTATCATCGGTGGGATAGGTAGTTTCTTTATTGAAATGAATTTATATCTATGGATGGTTTATATTTTAATTTTAGTTACTAGCATGGCGTTAATGCTAACTAAATTTCAAAAATTATAAATTCGTTGATCAGTTGAGATAAACTCAACTGATCAATTCTGCATTCAACAATCAATGACAATATAAAGAAATAACCAGATCATATTTAACCAATCATACACTTACACTATCTGAGCCGATTGACGTATTTAAAATAGGCATTATAAAAATAATAGCCATCCTTAGCCAACATTCACCTTGCTCTCTTCATCAACCCGTCTGTTATTTATTAGATCCTATAAATAAATAGCAAAAGTTTTTTTATGAAAGTATTTAATCGTTATTTCCTATATTTTCATGTTTTAATTACATAAAGGATCGTGATAATGCCACCTATCGATTCAACGCCTTCACTATCTCCCAGGCTTTTGTCTATATTCGATCCTACTTGGCACCAAAAAACAGAGAACAAAAAGAGCGCCAGTGAAAAACAGGTGACGAGCAGCGAAACAACGCTAACCAATCCGATACAACAGAGCCCAGAAACAGCGCAAACTCCATTGTCAAATAGCGCCGCCAGAGATAACGATGGTATGGTAGCGGTTATTAATCAATCGTTTTATCAGCCTAAACCTATATTATCGCTCAACACTCATGATTTTAATAAACTCGTCTATGATGAACAGAATCAACGCTTACGTTCCTTATTAATTAAAGAGGGCTATCCACTCGACCAACATGATAACGCAACACAAACCCTTTCACTGGTAAACCCTGTCATTGATTATCTGACCCGCTATCAAGATGATAAAGAGAAGATAACTGCTCTTGTCAGGTTATTGTTACAGCCGTTAGGTGAATATGGTGCTAAGCAAGGAGAAAAAATCTCTTCTGCTCGGCAACAAGCCATCATTGCCAATTGGTTACAATACGCCCTATTCGGTATGTCAACGGAAGCCTGGCTGCTAAAACAGATCAGTGATATCCAATTACGGGAACATTCCCTTTTCCATCATGCTAATCTGCAACGTCGGTTATTCAATCAACTAAATAATCATCACACACCTAATAAATTGTCATCACAAGCCCGTATTTATTATCAACAACAGGTTATCAATCGCATTATACCAACCTTTATGCTGCAAACTGACGACGAGCAGCAACAAAAATTACTGTCCAAAATGATGATAAATCATCCAGAATGGGGCTATCTGCATGCCGGTTTAACATTACTCAATGAAAGCGGCGCTGAAATTAATACCATGAGCCTGGAAGACATTAGCAATAACGGTATGCTGCTGGCCGCACTTTTACAGGAACAACTTCTCCCGGCTAAGTATAATCAATACTTCAAATTACCCGCTCTAATCCATGACCAGTTAAATCGCGAAAATAGCGCGCTAGCGATACCGTTAGCCAAGGCATCCATTTATGACAGTTATTTTGATTATTTAAAGCAATCTGACCAAAATAACCCTTTTATCAAACTGCTTACTTTGTTACCGAATTGGCAATCGCGGCCAGAGCTTGCCCGCCAACAATTAAAAGAACATGATATTGATGAAGGTTGGTTAAATGACTATTTGTATAAAAATCGAGAGGTTGAATACAAAAACAGGCAAGGTGAGAAGCCATTATTACCCAATATTGATAAGGTGTTTGAATATCAAAACCAACAAATTGCTGAGCTTACCGCACAGATAGAAAAGCTCCTGCTCCCCCAGACCTTTAATTCTCTTAGCGAAGAAGAACAAATTTTTATGCAACAAGCTGACATTCAATTGGTGGCGGTTGAATTTAATGCCATTGATAGTTTGCGAGGTGTCCCGTTACTACCAGCGGCAAGACAAGGAATAAAGGATTCAGGTGGATTTGTGACTCGCGTGCCGGAATCGATTGATATGCTGAAGTGTACCTTTAACGGCAAAGAACGGGTGTATGCATTGACCACAGACCATGGCATAGGTAGTTATAAATTACATCGGGTTGACGACAATAAAGATGCTATTCTGGATCTGTTTTATCATGATAATCAAGTTCGCTATGATGATGACTATAAATTAAAAACCTCTTCCATTTTGACCCTAAAAACCGCTTCTGAAGAACCAAACATGCTGATCGACAAGCTTGTTAAGCGACGTGCGGAAAAATTATGCGAAAAACTGCATCAGGAAGGTTATAAAGAAACTACCCGGCAAAAAGTGGATGCTTTTTTCTTAAGCCTTATTCCGTTTTATTCGATGATCACAGAGGCGCAAAAGGGTAATAAAGAGAAGGCGCTACAAGCGGGTGCATTTGATCTACTCAGTTTTTTTCCGTTTTTTGGCAAAGGTGTGCAAGTAAGTAATCGGTTCAGTGTCGCACTGGGAGAAGCTGTTATTAATGGGGTAAGAACGGGACTAAAACAGGTGACTTTTCGGCAAGCATTACGTGAAAGTGGTAAACAGTTTGTCAAATTTGGTATTCCACACATCACAAATCGTTTACCTGCTAAAACTTACCTGGACTTAGGCGTGACTTTTTTACATGGTGTAGATCCAGGTTTTGAATTATTAACCTCAGGAGGAATAAAAGGGATTAATGCCTTAAAAAATGCCGCACAGCAGCTTCAACAGAAAGTTCACGGATTAACCCCATTAATTAAAGCACTGAAAAAAAAAGCGCAAGACTGGCCGGTTGAGTTGGCTAGCCCGTACAAAGTGGAGACAGCTTATCGTCCGGATTTGGGAAAAGAAGTTCAGGTAGTGCAGATCGGTAAACAGCGAGGTAAAGACATTTGGGTACAAATCAATCTGCAAACGAATACCCTTTATGGCCGCAAATATCTGCGCAATTCGGCCGGTGAGCTGGAATTAGCGCCAGTGTCAATACGTGAGCGGCTTTATCAATTAAAAACCCAAGGCATGGGTGGCAAAAGGGCTAATGAAGCCGCTAAAAACTGGTTATCTGAATCTAATACTTCTAGTTTCTATCAATCACAACAGCAAAAGCTGCAAGCATTAAGCAGACAACTGGCCAAAAGGCGGCCTGACATCAACCTTAATTTATCCGGTGAAGATTTAAGTTATCTGAATCTTACTCAAGTTTTTGGTGGCTACCATAACCTTGCTCAGGCTAATTTACAAGGTACCAATCTAAGTAATGCTAACCTGACAGATATCATCATGGTGGAGGCGAATCTAGCAAAAGCAATCATGAACCAGACTCAATTATTTAATGCAAATCTATTGATGGCTAACTTAAATGAAGCACTATTGATAGGCGCTAACTTAGCCAAGGCTAATTTATGCGACACCAATTTAGTCGATTCTGCCATGAATAACGCCAGGTTGGAAGGCGCTTATTTAAACAACAGTAACTTGACAAATAGTAATTTGACGGGTGCTAATTTAACGCAAGCATCGATATCAGGTGCAAATTTGACTAACGCCAATCTGAGCATGGTTGACTTAAGTGATGCAACTTTGGCGCATGCTAACCTGCAAGGTACAAATTTCACCAAAGCCAAGTTAATAAAAGCCTATTTGAATGATCTTACCCTGCGTGAGGCTATTTTCGATCAAGCCGATCTAACCGGAGCTAACCTAAAGGACACTGATGTTAGCAATGCCGATCTGAGTAACACTATCCTAAAAGAGCTAACAATCTATAACACTAATTTTGCGGGTGCTTCTTTAAATGATAGTTTCACTCTTCGCCTTCCTAATGAATGGGATGAGGATCAACTAGATCGGGTACTTAATCATTTTAATAACCAAAGCAGTCTGCTAATCAGTCTTAATAGCATTGATGACAGGTATCAGGAATTAAAAAATAAGTTGGCTTTACAGCTAATTCATTCTCTTGACCAGCCTGACATTAATCTCAACCATGTAACTTTACCGCTATTAGACATTCTTGGAAAACCATCTTTTACAACCAATAAAGAAATTAGCAATTTTGTCAATAAACTGATGGATAACTACCTGGCAAATCCCTCAACCCAATTAATTAATACGCTGAAAACACACCCGGCTCTCATCAATATTTTTCTCAATCATTTTAGCCATCACCCAGATCTGATGGCGTCAGCAAAATTTAATAGTAGTTTTATTCAAACGATCTTGGCCGCAAAAACTCAAACAGGTATTGATAATGTCACTACCACCATGGCTAACAAGCTTTATGAAAAATATTTACAACTACCAGAAATAAAGCAACAACTAGAATATGAACAAATTGAGGGAATATTTGGCGATTTTGCCGGTAAGGTAGATTGGTCAGATAGTAACGCACAAAACTATCTATTACTTTCTCCGACCAAGGCAGGTAGAACATTAGTGGTTGCTGAACATAATCTGTCAAAAATGCTAGATCCTGATCTGGAAACCAAGTGGAATAACATTTTTGTTTTTCAGCATGGCGAAAATTTAAGTTCTCAGCAATTCAGTCTAGATGAATGCTTCAACCAAGATTTCCCTCTATTTTCTAGTCATTTTACTTATAGTCAACACCAAGCAACCTTCAATAAGCTGCTTGAGACATTAAATTTAGACCAACAACTTAATGCGCTATTTTTTCAGGCACAAAAATCCAATACTTTTGCCACAAAGTTAATTGATGAGACTTCACAACAGAGATTAAAGGAGATATTTGCTCATGTGCTTGATCTTGAACACAGCTATAGCTTAAAAAATGACAATTATAACCAAATCATAAAACTATATGATTTGACAACCAGTAGCGAGCGCAATAAAGCTGAACACCTACTCTCTTTATCCGCCGTTTTTACCCGCTATTCATCCAGTGCTATTTTTGGTACCGAATTGGATTCGCCACTCATGCTCAGATATTATGCTTACGCTTTAATGGAAAAAGCCCACAAACTTGATCCCACTCTGATTACAGAAAATACCTTTAATGATTGGAAAGATCGATTACTTGGCTGCAACAATGCCTTTACTTGTACGGCCGCCTTATATAACCAGATGATTGATTACGCGACCGAACACTGCCATGATGTTTTGAAAAAAATTCAACCATCCGCTTGGCGCTAAATCATAAAAAACTTGATAATAGCCTAAAAAGAGCATTGCTAACGGTAACAAAAAAGATTAAATATTATGAAAAATTTAAATTTTTTATACGATCCGTTAATAATCATCTATAGTTAGGATCATATCAATGAAAGATAGATGTAAATAATATTGTCATCTAATCTAATAGGAGGTTATATGAAAAAATGCCTATCGCTGATTGTGTCATACTTATTGATGATAATCGCTTTCCTGTTAATATCATCAATCTCATTCTACTGCATGTTTTTATTCGACTGGCATGATAAAGCCACGGGTTATTTATACCTTATTGGCGCGGTAGTCGTATCGTTAATTCTGCTGTATTTGTCTGATAAAATTAAATGCATTACCCTTGCATGTCATCATAAGCATGAGCACATATAGCTTGTTGACACGCACTGTTTTTTCTATCTCTTTTATCTAGGCTAAATATTTTCAATATTATTGCATTAGAAAAAGAGGCAAGAAAAAACAGCAAAACTATTTTTCCAGTTCCAGGCAGTGAAATGCCGTTCCAGTTCGAGCGATTAATAACTCTCCCCAAGCAACGGGTTGTTCATCATGCAATAATCGAACCCGTGTTTCTAACGTCACCTTACCGGTCAAATTTTCAGCGGCGATCAGGGTATAAAGTTGTGCTAGTGGCAAATCAATGGTGGCCACCTGAGCTAAATAGGGTATTTGGTTAAACGTCACCGCTGATCGAATCTCTTTTATCCATAGTTGATTAACATCGGTTAATGTAACGATAGCTAATGGTTCATGCCACCATAATAATGCTTCGTTTTGCCGAATATCCACATCCCCCGCTAACCAATAACCATACTTGTGACGAATATTTTCGCAATCAGCAATAAAGCCGGCTAACAATTTAACCGTCACTTGCACAGATGGAGCGTCAAATGGTGACCAATTGGCGAAAGCCGCCTGCCATTTTTCCAACCCAATATTAACGACAACAAATTGACATTCGTCTACTGTAATCACAGGATAAATGCCCTTAGGCAAACGGTAATCAATCGGCTGTTGGCTCAATCTTGCATTAACTGTTTCACCAAGTAATGCAAACCAGGCGGCGCTAATACAAGGAAATAAATCTTCAGTAACCAGGCTTGGATCAGCGCTACCACTATAAGTTTGTAGCGCCTGCTGCCAATTAGGATTATCACACCAAATACCGACCGAATCCTCGGATAGCCACGACCACCACTGGCCATCTCCTTCAACATACGCAAGCTGAATGCGACAATTATCGTTTGCTAAACCGGTGCTTAACCATTGGTAAAGCATTCGCTGTTCATTGTGCGCCATCTTCTATCTCCAAAGATGCTAAAATATTTTTTTATTATATATCAATAAATTATATTTATTTTGTCACTATAATTCACTGTTCATTCACTATGAATTATACTTCAATCCATCCATTATTTCTATCATCCTGATATTTTGCTGTCATTTTCGCTGATTTATGGCCTAGTAATTTTTGAGCAAAATCACTGCCATTTTTCTCTGTATACAATCTTGCAGATAAACTTCTTATTTCATGAAATGATGGAGGTGTACCTTCCCATGTTAAATTTGTTTTGTCCCTTAATTTTGCAAATCCTTTTGATATTTTTTCTATTGAAACTTTCTTGCCAGCATCATTAATAATATATTCTGAATCGTTTTCGTTAATTTTTATTATGGCTGATAGCTTAATACCTATTATTTCAACGGTTAAAGGAATAGCTATTTTACTTCCTGTTTTTTGTTGAATAATCCATAACTTGTCATCATGAAGATCTTCGTACTTCATTTTTGATATATCAGACACTCTCTGACCTGTAACTAAAGCTAGCTTCATTGCTATTGTTAACCAATGTGCTTCATCATCTATTGATTCTAGAATTAAATTAAAATCATCTAAAGATAACCTTGTTCTTTGTACTTTAACTTTTGGTGACTTTGTAGGTAAAACAGGATTATTATTTATAATTCCTAAGCAATATGCTTCATTGAATATATCTTTTAATGTTATTCTGAAAATGCTTGCTGAGGAAGTTTTCCCGTCAATTATGTATGTATGAATAAAATCGGTGATCACTTTAGTAGAAATATTTTCTATTGGTGCGTCAAGAATTCCTTTTCTTATCGCTAATACTTTACTTTTATAATCTTTTAATGTTTTTTCTCTTAATCCCCTTGTTTTCAATATTTCTTCATATCTCTCTAAAAACTCATGGAAATAGACACTTCCTTGTCCATCTATCCTTTCTGTCAGTGGCTTAACTTTCTCTGCATTGAGCAATAACTGATTTGCACTAATAGCCTCGTTAATTGCATAGGCTTTGTTTCTACCCAAACC
>NZ_AUCC01000002.1 GCF_000429565.1 Arsenophonus nasoniae DSM 15247 | reverse complement strand
TGAAAAATAACAGTGTAATTTCGTTGCACTGATGGAAACAAAAGTAACCCACCATTTATCGCACGTTTTGGCTTCAAATATCGCGCGGCGCATCAATAAATAGAGGTGTTAAACGATGCTTGAGCAAATAATGGCGCAACCGGCCTGGTTTTGGCTCTGTTTAGGGGGATTACTGCTAATTGCTGAACTAATCGGTGTAGGTGGTTATCTGCTCTGGTCTGGAGTGGCCGCCGTTATTATGGCATTTATGACCTGGCTCATACCTGAAATGAGTTGGGATTGGCAAGGCCTATTCTTTGCCATTATGATCATTCTTTCTGTATTGGGTTGGCGTAAATGGCTTAGTATACGTAACAAAACATTGCCTGATGAACCTAATCAAAAACAACATCAATTAATTGGCACAAAAGCACGTTTAATTTCAGATACTAATAATGGCTATAGCAGAATACGACTGGCTGATGGTAGCTGGCGTGTTTTTTGTTCTGAGCAATTATCAGCTAATACTGAAGTCGAAGTGATCGATGTCGATGGTATTACACTAAAAGTCAAACCAGTTTGTTCTAATCAACATGATGACCAACCAGATGATCAATAATCGGGCATTTTGCATTGTCATCCCTCGGACACGATGCAACCAATGCAAGTAAGCTATCTCTTATCATATTAAGATCGGTAATGTTTTTTTCAATTTCACTAATTTTATTTAACGTCGCCGTTTTGATATCCGCACTGTGGCGACGTGGGTTACGGAAAAGTTCAAGTAATTGCCGACACTCTTTCAAGGTAAATCCAACTGCCCTGGCCTGCTTTAATAAGGTTAATTCATCCAAATGAGCAGGTTGATAATGGCGATAGCCATTTTCACTTCTCGTTGGCGGAGTAATTAATGACTTTTCCTCATAAAATCGAATTGTTTTGGCACTTAATCCCGTTTTCTCTGCCACTTGAGTAATATTCATCATTTCACCTTGACCTTACCCTTACTAGAAGGTTTAACCTTTATAATCATCTAGGTTATTTCAGCCATAATGTTAGGAAGTAATTAGCATTATACCAATTAATTTATTGTATGCATTAGGAGAGTCAATTATGCCTGATTTTACCATTCTAGCGCTACAAGGGCTGACTTGTTCCAATTGTATTAACAAACTAACGAAAGCGCTAGAAGCACGACAAGATATACAACACGTTACTGTTACACTTGATTATGCCAAAATTACTGGTTCTGCATCAGTAGATGACATTATTAAAACCATTGAACAAGCCGGTTACCAAGGCAAAGTCGCCACCCAGCCTGATATTAAACTACAGCTTGCAGGGCTCAATTGCCGCAACTGTGTCAATAAAACACAAAAAATACTGGAAAATATCAGCGGTGTTGGCGCCGCAATAGTGACCACTCAAGCAGCCCAAATTTTTGGTAGCGCCGATCCGGCAACACTGATTGCTGCCGTTAGGGCTATCGGCTACCAAGCAACATTGGAAGCCGAAGGAAACCCTTCAATTCACCAACAATCAGTCATATCATCGCCTGATACAGCCCAAAACGTTAGCAAGCAAACTGCATCGAATCAGCTTGAGAAACCGAGTATTGATAGTGGCGCGATACAATTACTCATCAATGGTATGACTTGCGCCAGTTGCGTTAACAAAGTACAAAAAGCGTTACTCAGTACGCCAGGGGTACAAAATGCTCAGGTTAATTTAGCCGAACGCAGTGCCTTGATCACCGGACATGCCAAACATCAGGCATTAATTCAAGCGGTACAAAAAGCCGGTTACGACGCCGAAATTATTGACAATGAAATGGAACATCGAGAAAAACAACAGCAGTTCAGCAAATACACTATACACAAATTTCGTTGGCAAGCCGCTTTAGCGTTACTAATTGGTATCGCCGTTATGATTTGGGGCATGATTGGCAACAATATGATGTTAAGTGAAAAAAATCAATTTAGCTGGCTGCTTATCGGGCTAGTCACGCTAATTCTCATGATGTTGACTGGTGGCCATTTTTATTACAACGCCTGGAGAAGTCTAAAAAATGGCAGTACCACAATGGACACTCTTGTCGCCCTGGGAACGGGTACCGCCTGGTTATATTCAATTAGCGTTAATTTGTGGCCAGATAAATTTCCTCTCCCGGCTCGTCATCTATACTATGAAGCCAGTTTAATGATCATTGGCTTAATTAATCTTGGCCATGCATTAGAACAAGGTGCACGCCAACGTTCGTCAAACGCGCTAAGGCGGTTACTTGATCTCACACCACCCACGGCACTCGTCATTAGTGAAAAAAGTGAAAACAAAGTACCACTGTCCCAAGTTAAACAAGGTATGCTATTACGTCTAACTACCGGGGATCGCATTCCCGTTGACGGTGTGCTGACTTATGGTGAAATTTGGCTAGATGAATCAATGTTAACTGGAGAAGCGATTCCACAATATAAAACCGTAGATGAAAAAGTACATGCCGGGACGGTGGTACAAGATGGTACAGCACTATTACGCGTTTCTGCAGTCGGTCAACATACCACCTTAGCGCGTATCATTAAATTAGTGCGCCAAGCACAAAGCAGCAAACCCGCAATAGGACAATTGGCCGATAAAGTTGCCGCGATTTTCGTCCCTAGTGTGATTACGATAGCCTTAGTTGCCGGGACTCTCTGGTATTTATTTGGTCCATCACCGCAAATCAGTTATGCATTAATTGTCACTACCAGTGTACTCATAATCGCCTGCCCGTGTGCACTGGGTCTGGCAACGCCAATGTCAATTATTGCTGGTGTCGCACGTGCTGCGGAATACGGTGCTTTGATACGCGATGCTGAAGCTTTACAACAAGCTAGCAACCTAGATACCCTGGTTTTCGATAAAACCGGAACATTGACGATCGGTAAACCTGAAGTTATCGAGATTCATACTTTTAATCAATTTGAGCAATCCCAAGTACTGACCTTTGCTGGTGCACTTGAAAAAGGGGCTAATCATCCATTAGCCAATGCGATTTTAGCCAAGAGCGTCGGATTATCGCTACCAGAGGTAAATCAGTTTCGAACTTTAGCCGGCGCTGGAGTGAAAGGGAAAATCGACAATAAAACGATTTTGTTAGGCACTCAAGCCTTGATGTCACAATATTCGATTAACAGCCAACAAGTTGAGCAATTAATCGCTGAACAGGCCAATAAAGGGATCACACCGGTCTTGCTGGCCGTTGATAATCAATTAGCGGCCCTATTTTCTATTCGCGATCCGCTACGAGAAACTGCCACTAGCGCGTTACAACAGCTACATAAGCAAAAATATCAATTGATAATGTTAACCGGTGATAATCCAATCACCGCAAATGCCATTGCCAAAGAATTGGGCATCGACCAAGTGATTGCTGATGTATTACCTGATCAAAAAGCAGCCGTTATAGCACAATTACAAAAAAGTGGTCATAAAGTTGCCATGATTGGGGATGGCATTAATGATGCCCCAGCTTTAGCGCGTGCTGATGTTGGTATTGCTATGGGGAGTGGTAGCGATATTGCAATTGAAACAGCCGCTATCACCTTAATCAATCATAACTTACATAGTGTTGCTGATGCTTTGCAAATTGCCCAAGGAACGCTGCGTAATATGAAACAAAATTTGTTTGGTGCCTTTATTTACAACACGTTAAGCATCCCAATCGCAGCAGGTCTATTTTATCCATTTACTGGAACCCTACTTAATCCAGTTATTGCTAGTGTGGCTATGGCATTGTCATCAATTACTGTCGTTAGTAATGCAAATCGTTTATTACGATTTAAACCTAAGCAATAAATTATCACTGGCCAGTTAACCAAATGGTGACTAAAACTCAGTTACCATTTTTTACAAAAGCGTAGAAAGTTTTGTACTGGATGATTAAAAACAGCTAACCTATTAAACTGGCAATGAGGAATTTTTGCATTAAGGGGAAGTGAAAAATGGTGGCGCCTATATTATCTAGGCTAAAAAAATATTTGATTGCCGATAAGGCTAAACATTATCCTTATCCTGCTTATGATATTAGTTTGGCTGGAAATATTCACCTGCATCTCATTGGTAGCATTCATATGGCCAGCAAAAATATGTTTCCGCTACCTCAAGTTCTTATAAACAAACTCAATCAATGCGACGCTTTGATTGTTGAGGCTGATATTACCGATACAGTACCTCCCTTGACTAACAATCCTGCAATCCCTTACCCACCAATTAAGCAGCGACTTTCGCCCGCACTTTATCTGAAATTTAAATATTATTGCCAAGAAATTAAACTCCACAATGAGCAATTTGATAGCCTTGCTGCCTGGCAAATTGCGTTGATCTTACAAGCCAATCAAGCTCAATATTTAGGATTACTCCCTCAATACGGGATAGATTATCAACTGCTGCTAGCCGCCCGGCAACAGCAGAAACCAATCATTGAACTAGAAGGCGCTGCCTCTCAAATCGAGCTACTGATGAATTTACCTAACAATGGCCAATCTTTATTGGAAGATACCCTGACATATTGGCGATCTAATGCCCGTTCGTTACAAATAATGTTAAGTTGGTGGATGAACTTCAAACCTGAGCTTGATTTAAAATTACCAAAAACTTTCCGTGATGACGTTTATCAATTATTAATGCAAGAACGTAACTTATTATGGTGTCAAAAGTTAAAGAAATTGCCAGCAGGTCATTATGTTGTGGCGGTTGGCGCCTTACATTTATATGGCGACAATAACCTTGCTAGCTTATTTAAACAACAAATCGACTAATTCTATCCCATTTTTTATTGAAGCTATATTGCCAAACAAAATAATAAAATGTCCATTTAACTGTTGACTATAACTTTATATAAAATAAGGTCTTTATATGACTCCCGCTATTAATTTATTGGAAAAAAAGAGAATCAAATATGCGCTACATAGCTATAAGCATGATGCGCATATATATCATTTCGGCCAAGAAGCGGTAGAAAAATTGGGGCTTGATGCCAGACAAGTATTTAAAACACTACTGGTAGCATTAAATGGAGATACTAAACATCTGGTGGTTGCTATCACGCCGGTATCAGGGCAACTTAATTTGAAACAAGTTGCCAGCACATTTAACGCGAAAAAAGCAGAAATGGCCGAGCCGCAAATCGCCCAAAAACAACGGGCTATTTATTAGGCGGAATAAGTCCATTAGGGCAAAAAAAACGTCTACCAACAATTATTGATGAACAAGCCAAGCAATATGCAACTATTTATATTTCAGGCGGAAAAAGAGGACTAGATATTGAACTTGATCCTAACGATTTAGCTCATTTATTAAATGCAATCTTTGCCGATATAAAAAAGTGATAAATAATTGCCGGTTTATTTAACGATAAATAATTTCTTTGCTAGGCGCATAATCAATGACTTTTAACGGTGCATGTTTTTCAATAAAATTTTTTAAAACCTCAGCATCCACTAATCCTGTATTAACATAATTTGGATGATAATTAATTTTCGGGTAACCATCACCACCACAGGCAATAAAATCTAATGTTGCCATTCGATAATGCTTTTTAACATCTAATGGCTGACCGGCTATTTTAATATCTGTCATTGTGCCATCGCTATGATGAATGAAACTGATATTGTAGAATTGGCCATAAGCCCCTGAACCTGGCGTCATACTGGCGACGGCGGCTAAATAGTTTTTCACTTCCTGACCATTAAAATCAACATAGGCTATGTGATTAGCAAAAGGTAAAACTTTAAGCACTTGTCGATAACTGATCTCACCTGGGTCAATAGAATTACGGATCATACCACTGCTCATAATGGCAAAGTCGGCATTTACACGTTCCACTTGCGACGCTAAGATGAGACGCGCCAAATTAGTTTGATCAAAACGAACCTTGTTGCGATCACCTTGTAATTTACCATCAACAAAACCTAATTTGATATCTAATTGTTGACGACCTCTTGCTTGAAAAGAAGAGAGTAATTTCAGCATATCAACATCAGGTGGAATTTCTTGCGTATAAAAAGTTAACTCTGTCGAACCATCTTGGTTAAGCCGTTTTTTCTTTAAATTGATAGGTATAAGTCGATAGTGTTTTAAAATAAATTTGCCATTTTTAAATTCAAAATCAGCCCGCCCGACATATTTACCCCACTCATGAGCCTGCACAATCCAAGTCCCATTTTGCTGATCTGGTCTACATAATGTCCCAGGCACATAATCCACTTGTTTGTAATTTTTCCTGCTTAAGGACATACAAACGGGATCTTGAGAATGACCGCCCACTATCATATCTAGATAGCCTGTAGGTAAACTTCGCGCCATTTTAACATCGCCAGGCGCATTAGAACCATGTTCGCCATTGTTATAATGCCCCATATGTGTCGCGGCAATAATGATATCAGGCTTTTCATTAGCACGTAGAGATTGGATCACCATTTTCGCTTCATTGACAGGAGAACGAAATTCTATATCGGAAATTACCCCTGGGTTACCTAACTTAATAGTATCATCGGTAGTTAAACCAATAACGGCAATCTTGATGCCCTGTTGATTAAAAATTTGATAGGGTTTGAATAATCTCTGTCCAGTACTGGTTTGATAAATATTAGCTGACAAAAAAGGAAAAGTTGCCCATTGTTGTTGCTTGCGTAAAATTGTTAATGGCTTATCAAATTCATGATTACCAAGTACCATTGCATCATAACCAATCATATTCATGCCTTTAATATCTGGTTCAGCATCTTGCAAGTCAGATTCAGGCACACCAGTATTAATATCACCACCAGAAAGCAGTAAAACAATTCCGCCCTCTTTTGTAACTTCGTGACGAATTTCAGCAACTAATGTTTTTTTGCGCGGCTAAACCATATTCTCCGTTCTTGTTATGCCAAAAATGACCATGATGATCATTAGTGTGTAAAATTGTGATAGAGTAAGTTTTATCTTTTTGCCATGCAATTGCGGTAGAACTTGATAGCAACCATAAAAGTACAATTATCCTACCTAGAGAAGTCTTAAGTAACAATCGCATATCAATCTCCATACCGTTCAAATTTATACCGATATTATTTCATCGAGCAATTTTTTTTATATCCTTAAAAAGCATCTATTTTATTATTCGCTTAATATTTTATGTGCTTAATACAACATAAATCGTTCTGGCTAAGACGCAAGATTAAAAATATTGCTAGTTATACTCTCAAATAGATAACAAAATAGCAGCTGAATCGCTATTACTAAAGAAATAGTAGATAATGATTATTTTAATCCTATTAACCTACTGAAAAAAATAACAAAATCATGTCAAACTGATTTTATAATCAATTTTGTTTTTGCCAAAAATGATGGTAAAAACTACCATTCAAGCGACAAATCCAATCAATTTATTTTGATTTTTGCAATTTTTTTTATCTTATTAGCATAAATAACTACTATACTTGTTATTTGATACACTATTTCGCTTTTATATCCAAAATATAAAAGTATTAGCTTAAGATGCATACTGTAGAAATACTTGATAAATACGCTTTGTCATTAACCTTTGGAGACAATTGAAATCGATCCAACATTCACGATTATTTTATCATTAAAAAGTATTGAATTAATTAATTCAATCTAAATTTTTATCATTATCATTTTATTTTACCCTATCATTACTAAATATGAATAAAAAAAAGAATAATAGTTTATATTATAAAATAATTAATTATAGTTATAATGGTTATTATGATTATTTACTGGGTATTTTTATTAAAAAAACAACCTATTACTTTTCTTTTTTATCGTTAACCGCTTTTTTATTATTTTTAACGTGATTTTTTTAGCGCTTTTTTAGTTTATAGCAGATAAAATAAACTTGAATTTTATATGACGTATTTTGTCATTCAAAAAAGAGGAGATTTAATGGATCATTCAGCATCATCCCTCATCACAACAATTGTTGGTGGTTTAGCTCTTGCCTATCTATTTGGTATGATTGCACAACGGCTAAGAATATCACCGTTAGTCGGCTATTTGTTGGCCGGTGTACTCATTGGTCCATTTACACCAGGCTTTGTGGCAAATACAAATTTAGCCAGTGAACTTGCTGAAATTGGTGTTATATTATTGATGTTTGGTGTTGGTTTACATTTTTCCTTAAAAGATCTTTTAGCCGTAAAATCAATTGCTATTCCTGGTGCTATCGCTCAAATAATTACCGCGACCTTATTAGGTCTTGGTTTAGCCATATTATTTGGCTGGGGATTATTTGCTGGAATTGTTTTTGGTCTTTGTCTCTCAACGGCCAGTACAGTAGTACTATTGAGGGCATTAGAAGAACGTCAACTTATCGATAGTAAACGAGGACGAATTGCCATTGGCTGGCTGATTGTTGAAGATTTAGTCATGGTATTGACATTGGTATTGCTCCCCGCAATTGCCGGTATTGTCGATAGCAATAATGCCAGTTTTAATGAGCTGGCTATTAAATTAACTTTTACCGTTGGTAAAGTCGCTATTTTTATCATCATTACCCTTTTCCTAGGCCGACAACTCATTCCATGGATGCTAGCCCGTACCGCGGCAACGGGTTCCCGTGAATTATTCACATTAGCGGTTTTAGTACTAGCGCTCGGTATTGCCTATGCTGCGGTAACACTATTTAATGCTTCTTTTGCCCTTGGCGCCTTTTTCGCTGGAATGATCTTAAATGAATCTGAATTAAGCCATCGAGCCGCACAAGATACGCTACCTTTGCGAGATGCCTTTGCGGTTCTGTTTTTTGTATCGGTTGGTATGCTGCTAGATCCTATCATATTGATAGAACAGCCACTCGCTATATTGGCGGTTTTAGCAATCATTACTATTGGTAAATCACTCGCCGCCTTACTGTTAGTGAGACTATTTGGCCATAGTCGTCGTACCGCTTTAACTATCGCGATAAGTTTGGCACAAATTGGTGAATTCTCTTTTATCCTAGCCGGAATGGGGATCGCACTCAATGTGTTTGATAGTCAAGCGCCAAACCTGGTTTTAGCTGGTGCAATCCTCTCTATTATGATTAATCCGTTACTATTTAGCTTACTCGACCGTTATCTGAAGAAAACCGAAACAACAGAGGAAGAATTATTAGAAGAAACACAAGAAGAAGTTGCACAAATTCCCGTTGATATTTGCGGTCATGCGATCATTGTTGGTTATGGACGTGTTGGTACTATTCTAGCGGAAAAATTACGTCAAAAAGATATTCCGTTGGTTGTTATTGAAAATACCCGTGCCCGATTTGAAGAGTTAGCCAAAAATGGCTTCCGCTCATTAATTGGCAATGCCGTAAACAAAGCACTAATGAAACTGGCTCGCATAGATTGTGCTCAAACACTTTTACTCACCATTCCAAATGGTTATGAAGCAGGCCAAATTGTCGAGAAAGCTAGATTATTAAATCCAGACATTACAATTATTGTGCGTGCCCACTATGATGATGAAGTTAGATACATTCGTGAACGTGGTGCAAATCATATCGTTGTTGGTGAACATGAAATTGCCAAAACTATGGCTCATTTCCTAGCTAAAAAGAAAACAACCGGCTGTACTATTAACAATCATGACGATAATTTATTATCAGGCACTAAAGATTTAGATAAATACTTAAAACCTGATACTTTTAACTAGCCGATAAAATAAATCAGGGGAAATATTAGTTTTCTCATGATTTTTATCAAATTACCGTTCCCAATAAGATTCTTCTAAACTATCCTCTTTTTCAGGCAAACTTCGCGTTAATCGTGGTGAATGTTGGATAAGCACCTGATAACTTACCCTATTAGCGTATTTACACACCTGTGCTAAGGAAGAATATGTCAGAAAGGGTAAACTATGTTTTGTTGAATTAGGAATATTTAAACGATGAAAACGATTGGCGGTAATATCATGTAATAAGGCCGACAATGCACCATCACCGGCTCCATTGGTATTCATAATTTTCTCTGGCCCCCCCATATAAGGCTCAATATGTGAATAGATCCTAAAAGGCAGTTGACAATCTTTCTTTCTCATCGCCCGGCTAAATTCATAACGATTAAATTGCTTAATAGCACCAGATAATAGTGGATGTTGAGTTTCTCTTTTATATGCTGATTCGGTAAAACCGGCCATGTAAAGTCCGTCCACACCGGCGGTACAAAGAACAAGGTCGACCCAATCAAGCACTTTGTCGGCAGCTAATAAGGGATCGTTGAACCCTGTCAACTCTAACGCTTCTTCTTCGTTCATTGCCACAACAGAAACGTATTTAGCGAGAAAATCCTGCCAAAAGGCAGGATCATCGGCAATAACAAATTTAGTGCCCATTGTTAGCACAACGGGCACATCATGTTTCTTGGCATATTCTATTGCTTGCATTGTTGCTGCTGGCATCGGTTCTCCAGGCTGACAACGAACAAGATAAGCGGTAATAACCAGTGCTGATGATTCTGCAATAATTTGCTCTGGAATGCTCTCAGGACGCAATTGGTTCATTAACCCAGGACTAATTGCAAATGTTCGCTCACCATTTTCCGTAATTAAAGTAAAACAGCGACCAATCGGGCCATTGATACCTTGTAAATAATTTAAATCCATCCGGCTGGAAGTATGGCATAAATAACGATAGGCATAACTACCAATTTGAATGTTATTGCACATCGTACCCAACAGCACAGATCTATTATCCGCTAATAAAGAGTAATTATGTAAAGTATTCCCTATCGTGCCACCAGCAAACTCATGGCTAATAAGATTTTTTTCTGTTAACTCACGATAAAGTCTTTCAGCAATCGCATCTTCAATAACTAAAGAGTGCCCCTGGCTAAGTTGATAACGCTGAATAAAATCATCATCGACTTTTGCTTCAATATCAACCAAAGTTTGGTCAATACCAACAATATAAGCATGATCGCCTGCGCTATTGATTAACTCTTGACTGGATAATAAGGGATCTCGAAGACTAACAGGGAAATAGTGCTTGGACTTTCGTTGACCAGGGAATTTCATAATAGGTAGATTAGTATTAACGAAAGGAGCGAGTCTAACATAATTAACATCATTGAGCAGCAGGAAAATCGCCTGCTGCTTATTTAAAATGATCTCATCAGACTTTTTGCTTGCGATTATTTACCATATGGCGTAACAAAACATAAATACAACCCAAAATTAAACCAGCTATTCCAGCTAATACTACCATATAGGTTCGCTGAGGTGCCTGTTTAGCAATAGGTAAAGTTGGCTTTTGCATATATTTCACTGGTTGGAACCAAATATCTTTCGTATCTAGCGCTTGTAATTGTTGGATATATTGTTGACTACTTAACAAGTCAGAATTCGATAATGACAAATCATTACCCTTTTCAATAATGGCCAATTTTTTAGCTAATGCTTCTGAACCTAATGCAATAGGATAATCTGGATCATCTTGAATAAAGTTATGCGTAGTTGAAACCGGTTTTTTTAAACCAACAGATTGCGCTATGGCTAATGAATTCCTTAGTCGTTGAATCGCAACCCGATTCGCATTTTCTAAAGCCGCCAGCTCAATAGCATATTTACCTTTAGCATAAACAAGTTGTTGCGCTATTTTTTCATTTAACTCCGCTTTTATCTCTTGCCGTATATTTGAGCCAATATAACGTAAATAGTCAGACAATAAATCCTGTGCATCTTGCGCCGTTACGGCAGTAAATCCTACGCTTGCTTCTATCGGCCATTTTCGCATATTAGTAGTATTACTGACATTATTATCTGCGCTATTACTAAAAGTAACTTTGCCAACAGTAATATTATTTATCATATCACGTAAAAGCTGTTGTTCTCTTTCTAACGATTGGGACTCTGAAGATTTAACTAACCGCTGAAAATAGTCGCTACTTTTTAGAAAATTTTCCTGTAACAGCTGCGAACGATAAGCGTCAAGAAATTTGGCATAAACCTGCTGAGCATCAATATTTGTTTCTATATCCAGTACTTTTAACTGGCTAAGGAATTCATTCAGCTTAAACAGTTCTTGAGTAGTAGGTTGAACAATCTAGGCTTCACTTTTCCATTTTTGCGGAGAAAATAGCGACCAGCAAAAAATGGCAGCGGTGAAAACCACAACAAAAATAGTAATCAACAATTTAGATTTATAGAGAATAGAAAAAAGCTCAATTAAATCAATTTCATCATCTTGTTTCATCTTGGCAGAATAAAAAGATGGATCGATCTCAGTGCTTGCATCCAATAACGGTCGATTTGTCATAGTGTATAGTTTCTAACTGTCATGTTGTTAACAATTAATCACAAATATTCACCTATCTCTATCTTATGCAAACTTGAATAGCTGAATAATCAAATAATACTCATTAATCAAGAAAAGTTTAGTCATAAAATTCTGCATTTCCAACCTTAATAAAACATACAGCTCACATTTATCAACAATATTCTCATTTTTACAACAATGATATTTAAAACCAGTAAATTGCCATAAATTATCTAGAAAAACCCAATAAAATATTAATCTTTCTAAAAAATAAGAATAAATAATAAAATACTATTTAAATAATCTAAATATCATAAAAACTCATTTACTCTTTTATACAATAATAATAATCCATATTACCAGTTTAAATATATAATTTTACAATTATTAGATAAAACTAACGATTATAAACAAGCAATTACAGAAAAATTTCAAATTTATGATAGTGCTATAATCACTATAAGAACTTTTAATTTTAGCTAAAATTCCATTCAAATAATCACTAATCTTAATTTTATTACTGACATAAAAGGGTTAGAAATTATTTTAGTTTTATATTAATTAAACATAACATGCTTATTTAGTGAGTTTTAACAAAAATAAATTTTATTTAAAATTGATAAACCATGCTATAGACTATCTCTGATTAATTCGGTCATTAACAGAATATGATTTTCTGAGTCATTAAGTGCAGGTATATACTGATACTTTTCACCACCAGCGGCATAAAATAATTCTTTATTCTGCACCGCAATCTCCTCTAGGGTTTCCAGACAATCCACCGAAAAACCCGGACATAACAGCTGAACATGCTTAACTCCACTCTTTGCTAAGCTTGCTAAGGTAACGTCTGTATAAGGTGTAAGCCAGGGTTCACGCCCAAAGCGTGACTGATAAGTCATAATGATTTTATCAGCGGGAAAATTAATTAATTCACTAAATAAACGGGTTGTTAGCTCACATTGTTGCGGATAAATATCACCTGTCTCTGCGTAACGTTGAGGGATACCATGATAAGAAAGTAATAATCGATCAGGTTTACCATATTGTGCAAAACTTAACTCAACCGACTTTTTTAATGCCTCAATATAATAAGGGTGATTAGCATAACTACGAATAAAGTGAAGCCCGGGTATGGTTCGATATTTTTTTAACGCTCGACAAATCGCATCAAACACTGCCGCTGTGGTTGAACAAGAATATTGTGGATAAAGCGGCAATACAATAATATTTTCAACCTGCTGAATTAATAGTTTATCAATCGCATCTGCAATAGAAGGTGAACCATAACTCATACCTAATTCTACAGGAATAGTGGGAAGTTGTTTTGCCAGTGCAGCCTGCTGTTGCAAACTATAACTTAGCAATGGAGAGCCGGCTTCTGTCCAAATTGACCGATATAATTTAGCAACTTTTGGTGAGCGTAATGGTAAAATCACTAAATGTAATAGCGGTTTCCAAATTATCCTTGAAATATCAATAACTCTTACATCACTAAGAAATTCTGCCAAAAAACGTTTCACCGCCGCTGGCGTCGGTGCATCAGGCGTCCCTAAGTTAACTAATAAAACACCATACTTCTTGATACTCATGCCAATTGGCTCCATTTTTATTTAACGCTAACTATTAATAACCTTATCATAACTTTTTGAATATTTTTACTTCTACTAATTAGCAATAAATAAAAAATAGGCATCCAAATTGGATGCCTACTTTACCAACTAACAATTAACCTAAAATTTTAGCCAACTCTTCACTGACTTCAGTCACTTTACGGCTACCATCCAATTTAAAGTACTTGGTATGAGCAGCAGCAGCTTCTTGACGATAATAAGCAATTAAAGGCTCAGTTAACTGATGATACTCCACTAACCGCTTGCGAACGGTTTCTTCCTGATCATCTTTACGAATGCTTAATTCTTCACCGGTAACATCATCTCTGTTTGCTATTTTGGGTGGATTAAATTTAATATGATAAACACGCCCCGAAGCCGTATGCACACGGCGCCCAACAATGCGTTCAACAATAATTTCATCAGGTACATCAAATTCCAACACATAATCTACCGTAATACCGGCATTTTTCATCGCGTCTGCTTGTGGGATAGTGCGTGGAAATCCATCTAGTAAAAAGCCATTTCGGCAATCATCCTGGGCTATGCGCTGTTTAACTAAAGCAATAACTAACTCATCAGTAACAAGCTTACCGCTATCCATTAATTCTTTCGCTTTTCGACCCAACTCTGTGCCTGCCTTTACGGCAGCACGTAGCATATCACCGGTAGAAATTTGTGGAATACCATACCTCTCCATGATGAATTGTGCCTGAGTCCCCTTACCTGCGCCTGGCGCGCCGAGCAGAATAATACGCATTGCGTAAACCCCTTGCTATTTCATTTTTATAATTTGAAAGAAAAGTTACCTTATCATTAGGCATATACATAACTCAAGAAAACAGATAACCATTGAATAATCAAATTATTTTCGTTAAAAAAACAAACCACGTCTTAAAATTACTAAAACGTGGTTTTATGAACAACCTGGTTAATTAAATAAATTTTAGCCCAAAAGTAACTTATTAATACGACGAATAAATTGATTAGGATCTTCTAGGCTACCTTGTTCAACGAACAACGCCTGATCTAATAATACTTCTATCCACTCAGAAAATAAGCCATCATCTGTTAGTTCTGTCACTTTTTTAACTAGTGAATGCTCAGGATTAAGTTCAAAATTATATTTTATTTCCGGCGCTGATTGACCCACCGCAGCAAAAAGTTTTGCCATCTGGGTACTCATATCATTCGCATCGGTCGTCACGATTGCCGGCGTGTCAGTTAAACGATGTGTTAACTTCACCTCCTTCACCCGTTCGCCTAATAATTTTTTCACCCGCTCAACAAAAGGCTCCAGTTTTTTATCTGTCTCTTCTTGCTCTTTCTTATCTTCATCAGCCAGTTTTTCCAGTGACTCATCTGTCTTACTAACAGATTGAAAAGATTTACCTTCAAATTCTGGCAAATAATTCATCATCCACTCATCAATCCGATCAGATAATAATAAAACCTCAATACCTTTTTTACGGAATAGTTCTAAATGTGGGCTGTTTTTCGCCGCAGCATAACTATCTGCGGTAATGTAATAAATTTTTTCCTGCCCCTCAATCATTCGACTAACATAATCTTCGAGAGAAACATTCTGTAAATTACTCTCATTATGTGTTGATGCAAAACGTAATAGTTTAGTAATGCCTTCTTTATTGGTTGTATCTTCCGCAGGACCCTCTTTCAGCACTAATCCAAATTCCTGCCAGAATTGTTGATACTGTTCAGGTTCACTTTTGGCCAATTTTTCCAACATCTGCAATGCACGTTTGGTTAATGCACTACGTAAACTACGAGTAATATCACTATCTTGTAAAATTTCTCGTGAAACATTTAATGGTAAGTCATTAGAGTCAACTAACCCACGTACGAAACGTAAGTAATTTGGCATAAACTGTTCAGCTTCATCCATGATAAAAACACGGTGAACATAAAGCTTTAAACCATGTTTATTATCACGATTCCACAAATCGAAAGGCGCTTTAGTTGGTATATAAAGTAGGCTGGTATACTCTTGCTTACCCTCTACCCGATTATGACTCCATATTAAAGGATCCGCATAATCATGGAAAACATGCTTATAAAATTCTTTATATTCTTCAGCCGTAATATCATTTTTGTTACGTGTCCATAGTGCCTGGGCTTTGTTAATCTTTTCCCAAATGACCGTATCATCTTCTTCGTTCTTGGCTTCAATTTCCACTGGCAGAGCAATATGATCTGAATATTTGCTGATTACCGAACGTAAACGCCAGTTATCTAAGAATTCCGTTTGGTCTTCACGTAAATGCAAGGTAATTTCAGTACCACGCTCTGCTTTTTCAATATCAGCAACGGTATAGTCACCCTCACCCTGAGATTGCCAGAAAACTCCTTTATCAGCAGCCATGCCCGCTGCTCGAGTACGTACGGTCACTTTATCGGCAACAATAAAAGCTTGAATAGAAACCAACACCAAACTGACCGATTAATGGACTATCTTTCGCTTGTTCGTTACCTAAAGACTGTAAAAAAGCCTTGGTACCAGATTTAGCAATAGTTCCTAAATTATCAATAACCTCTTCGCGCGTCATGCCAATACCGTTATCACTAATGGTTAAGGTTTTTTTGTCTTTATCAACAGCAATTCTAACTCTTAAGTCACCATCATTTTCATAAAGATCTGATTGTGAAAGTGCTTTAAAACGTAATTTATCCGCTGCATCAGATGCGTTTGAAATCAGTTCGCGAAGAAAAATTTCTTTATTGGAATAAAGAGAATGGATCATCAATTGTAATAACTGTTTTACTTCTGATTGAAATCCACGAGTTTCTTGTCCTTTCATACTCATTAAATAGCCTCAATTTTAGAATAATTTTATTGGGTTGAATGGTTATGAAACTCAGATGGGGATATAAATTGAAAATTTCAAGCTCACCTTTGTCAAAAGAGTGTTGACAGCCGATATAGTTAACTTTTTCATAAAAAATAAGCAGAGTTTTTAACCTCTGCATAGGTTTATTTATATTACATTTATATTATCAATAATTAATTTTCTGACGGCCAATGATTGAATGTGATAACGTTGTTCCGTCAACCATTTCAAGCTCACCGCCAACCGGAATACCATGAGCAATACGACTGGCCATGACCTGATATTGAGCACATATGCCAGCTATATAGTTAGCAGTCGCTTCCCCTTCAATTGTTGGGTTGGTAGCCAAGATCACTTCTGATACCGTCTCAGTCGCTAATTTATCGGCTAAGCTATCAAGGCCAATATCCTTAGGCCCAATACCATCTAATGGCGACAAATGGCCCATCAAAACAAAATAACGTCCGACAAACTGCCCCGTTTGTTCTATGGCATAAATATCGGCCGGGCTTTCAACCACACATATTTGGCCCGATTGTTGACGTCTCGGGTTAGTACAAATTGAACAGTGATCTTTTTCAGTAAATGTTCGACAACCCTGACAATGACCTATCTCAGACATTGCACGTGTCAACGCCTGAGCCAATTGCATGCCACCACTACGATCACGTTGCAAAAGATGAAAAGCCATACGTTGCGCCGATTTTGGTCCTACACCAGGCAAACAGCGTAACGCTTCCATTAAAGATTCAAGAAGTGGGCTCGTTTGCATCAAAATGGCATCTTAAAGCCTGGAGGTAATTGCATGCCATTAGATGCATTAGCCATTTTTTCTTTTTGTGCTTCTTCTATACGACGCGCAGCATCATTAAATGCGGCCGCAATAAGATCTTCTAGCATATCTTTATCATCTGCCATCAAACTAGGATCGATTTCAACCCGACGGCAATTATGCGCACCATTAATGGTTACTTTAACAAGACCTGCACCAGATTCGCCGGTAACCTCCATGTTAGCAATCTCTTCTTGTACTTTCTGCATCTTTTCTTGCATTTGCTGAGCCTGTTTCATCAGGTTACCCAGCCCACCTTTACCAAACATAATATTCTCTCTTTCTGATCTGTTACCAAGATATACTTTAACCTTGCAACATTGTACTTAACGGTATGTATTCGACTACACAGGCCGAATACTTTCTTCATCTAACTGTGCATCAAACAGCGTGCGCAAAGTCTGAATGGTTTTATCCACAATAATGGATTGACGAGCCTGTGCTAGCATCTCTTCATAAATTACCTGCCGCCATTCCAAGGGTGTCTTGACGGCCGGATTATCATCTTCGATGATAACCAGTTTTATCGGCTGGCCATATAACTCACATAAGGCTTTTGTTAATGCTTTATGCGCAGGCTCAGTATTCAAATGCCGTTGCGTTGATCGTAAGTGTAAACACATTTCCGTTTCATTTAACGATTCCTTATAAGCATTCAACGCAAGTTGTTCTATCAATTTTGGCACTTTTAACTGAGAAATTTCAGCCGACCAGTGGTCACGCGCTTGGGCTTCAAGCGCAATTTTATTGGCAAGTTCCGGTGTTCTTTCATATTCCAATGCTTGTTTAATATTGCCGGGCGTTGTTACTCGCTCTATTTTTTGCTCAGAAATATTTTGCGGGCGCCACTGATAAGATTTATCTTTTTGATTTTTTTCATCTTTCTTAACCTGCTTCGGCTGATTTGCAACAGATTGCTGATGCTGCGTAGAAACCGTTGCTAATCGTTCTAGCGCCGACATCGCCGACGGCGTTTTCGTCTTCGACGATGCTGTGTCAGGCTTTTTTAGCGGTGTTTTCTCTTGCTCTTTTTTTAGTGACGCTTTTGCTTTTAGCAATTGCAAGGTAGGCGTATTAATTAATTTTTCATCTGATGGACTTATCGCTTTATCAATGACTTTTTTTTTATCTTTTATATTAGAGGAGACATTAGTATGACTATCAATATCATTGCCTAGGGTAACTGATTCAATTCTATTTGGCGACGATACCAATGAAACTTCAGTATCATTAATACACTTAGGATGAAATGCTAATGCACGTAATAACGTCATTTCAACCCCCATTCGCCTTTCTGGCGCATAGGGAAGCTCTTTACGTCCGACTAATAAGGTTTGATAATAGAGCTGTAAATCCGTTGGCGTAATTAAGCGCGCAAGTAAACATAAACGCTCATCAATCGGCGAAGCAGTATCTTGCATCTCCACAGGTAAAAGCTGGATCATCGCAATGCGATGAATTAATGATAACATTTCAATCAAAACGTTTTCCCAGTCACTGCCTCGCAAAGCAATATCTTCGACTAAAGCCATCATTTTTTGACCATCGGCATGTACAATCGCTTCAATGATAGCTAGGGGCTGTTCATCATTCAATATTCCTAGCATTTGACTAACTGAATCAGCCAATACCTTCCCTTGCCCCATAGCAATCGCTTGATCAGTCAAACTTAATGCATCACGTAAACTACCTTCGGCCGCTCTGGCGATTAATTGGCGGGCTCGTTTATCACTCGATATTTGCTCGGCCGCTAAAATGCGTTCAAGTTGACTACTAATTTGGTCAATATCCAGTGTTCTTAAATGAAATTGAAGGCAACGTGATAAAACCGTTATCGGTAATTTCTGTGGATCGGTCGTTGCTAAGAGAAATTTTACATGTTCTGGCGGCTCTTCTAGTGTCTTGAGCAAAGCATTGAAGCTATGACGAGAAAGCATATGAACTTCGTCGATTAAGTAGACTTTAAATCGACCACGCGCTGGTGCATACTGGACATTATCTAGCAGCTCGCGGGTATCCTCAACTTTAGTGCGCGAAGCGGCATCAATTTCAATCAAATCAACAAATCGCCCATGCGCTATCTCAAGACAGTTAACACACTGACCACAAGGATTCTGGCTTATCCCTACCTCACAGTTAAGGCCTTTCGCAAAAAGTCGCGCAATGGTCGTTTTTCCAACCCCGCGGGTACCAGAAAATAGGTAAGCATGATGAAGCCGCTGCTGTTGCAAACCATTTGCCAGCGCGGTCAAAACGTGTTGTTGCCCAACTACATCGGTAAATGTTTGTGGGCGCCATTTACGGGCAAGTACCTGGTAGCTCATGATTCCTATTAGACGTTAAGTATATAGTTTGTTAACCAACATAGCGCTGTTCGCCTAGTCAGCCCATTTCGCTAGAAAATTTTGCTCATTAATGTCCTGGGAATTCAACCAAATTAAAACAATTGACCCCTTGTTTTTTTAAACGTTCGATACCGCCTAAATCAGGCAAACAGATAATAAATGCCGCTTCATTCACTTTACCTCCAAGCTGCCGGATCAAGCGTACTGTTGCCTCAATCGTACCACCTGTAGCGAGTAAATCATCAACAACTAATACATTGTCTTTAGCTGAAATACTTTCTTTATGGATCTCTAGGGTATCGCTACCATATTCTAGCTCATAATTTTGCCGTAAAGTGGCTCGCGGTAGTTTTCCCTCTTTACGGACTGGCACAAATCCTACGCCTAAACGCAAAGCAACCGGCGCCCCAAACAAGAAGCCTCTTGCTTCAGTACCAACAATTTTAGTGATACCTTTATTTTTATAATGTTCAACAAGTAGATCAATAGTGGCCTGATAAGCGGCAGGATTATCCAATAGCGTTGTAATATCACGAAACAATACACCGGGTATCGGATAATCAGGAATTGTTTCAATACTGTCTTTTATAAATTGTATTTTTTTTTCATTAACCATCATAATTATCATCATAGATAAAATAATCAAACTCTACAATCTATGAAAAGTACTATAAAAATGCAATAACTTACTTACCAATATGCGCATTTTTACTGTAATAAGTCAAATCACAATCACATATTTTTTTATTATTATGGCTTACTATATGAAAACACAAAAGTTACTGAACGCGCTTGAAGAGCAAATTGAAGCATTATCAGAACAAATAAAGCCTATTGCACACTCTGCTTTTATAACATCACGTTTTGATCAAAAATTATTTTATCGAAAAAGCCATCAATTAAGCGATTGTTTATTTGAAATTAAGCAACATTTTTGTCAATTAAAAAATGCGGTTATCACTTCACGTTTAGAACAGGTTACTTTCTTGACAGAAAAAATTATTGCCCAAATTGGTGCAATAACGCGAGAATCTGCAACCCAAACATTAAGAGAACAAGAAAATCAACATAGCCAAAAAGAAAAAACCGTCGATCGCTATGAGCGTTTAGTTCAACATCAAGATTATGAACGTCGCCTAATAGCAATGATAAATGATAGAGAACAACAATTAGTTAAACAACAGTCATACGTTGCTTGCCAGAAACTGCAACAAGAAATAGCTGCATTAACAGGGAGGTTAGTGAGATGCCGTCAGGCTCTTTCACGCATAGAAAGGGCAATTGAGCGCGATGAAAATCAAAGTATCGAATAAAAAATAATATAGGTAATATTTAATGAATTTAGAGAATGCACCATTAGAAATCCAAGTTGCCATTGATTTAATTTATCTTCTGGAAATTAATCAAATCGAACCCACTACTGCACTCAAAGCACTCGATATTGTGAAAAAAGATTATGAGAATAAAAAAGCCATCACATCACTTACCAATGCAACTAAAAAACGTTGATATAAATAATCCAATTATTATTCTGCAGCATTATTAGTCTCGATTGTTTTTATCATGGTGCTTTTCTCTCTTTCCAGCGCCAAGAGTACGTTCAACTTCTTGCACTGAATCACCTTTGTTATTACGAAGGTGAACTTCTAACTGATTAAAAGCAATATCGATATTTTGTTCTCGACATAGGCGATCAATCATTCGATTAACTTCGTCCAATGTTGTACTTCTATCCGCTATCTGTCGAACATAAAAACGTAATTCATGATTAAGGGTACTGTCACCAAAATCAGTAAAAAATACTAATGGAGCAGGATCCGACATGATCTTATTGTTACTTTGCGCTGCCTGTAACAAAATCGCTTTGACTTTATCAAGATCAGAACCATAAGCAACACCTAGCTTGATAATAATACGGGTTATAGTATCTGATAACGACCAATTTATTAAACGTTCCGTCACAAATGCTTTATTGGGAATAATGACTTCTTTACGATCAAAATCCGTTATGGTAGTTGCTCGAATACGAATTTTACTTACTGTGCCTGAAAAATTACCAATCGTAACGGTATCACCAATTCTGACCGGCCTTTCAAACAGAATAATAATACCCGAGACAAAGTTGGCAAAAATTTCTTGTAGGCCAAAACCTAAACCAAATGTTAATGCTGCCGCTAGCCACTGTAACTTATTCCAGGTAACACCTAACATTGCTAATACGATAATGGTACCAATACCGATAATGATGTAGGTTAGCATCGTCGTGATAGCATAGCTTGATCCCTGCCGAAGCTTTAACCGAGACAGTACTAAAACCTCTAACAAACCGGGTAGATTTCGCGTCAATACTAAAGCGACAATAAAAATAATCATCGCTAAAATCAAATCAGCCAAGGTAACCGCTTGTAAAGTGTGGCCAACCTCATTTTGTACATTAGTGTGCCAAAGTTGAATACCATCTAAGAATGAGAAGATAGTAATGAAATCTGACCAAATCCAATAAAAAGCAACGATAAAGATCAGAAACAGTACCATACTGGTTAAACGTAGAGATTGTTGACTAATCAATTCAATTGACATTGGTGGTTCGGTAATGGGTTCATTTTCTTGCTCTTCTCGCGTCATATTATGACGACGCTCTAATGCCCTTTTATAAGCAAGCTTGCGCGCTGCAATAGATAATCCACGAATACAACTATGGTAAATAATATACCAAAGGAGTAATAAGTAGAGGCTATCAATCCAGCGACTGGAGAGTCGAAGAGTCGTGTAATAATAACCGACCATCATTAAACCAATTAACACCAGTGGAGAAAAAGCCAGTATAGTAATAATAATAGTACGAGTTAAATGCCCACCTTTTTGTTGCCAGATCCGACGGCAAAACGGCAAAGTAAATAGAAAAACTAAAAACAGGGATATTAATACAATTAATTGTCCGATGACATCATCCGCCAACCGCAAAGGATACATGACGCCATAACTTGACCAATAAATCAAAACAATCAACGGCAACATCAATTTCATCAAATGTTGACGTAGCCAGGACGTTTCTTTTTTAGCAATTAAAAAATGATTTTCTGCAATGCTATCAGGTTTAAGAATATTAATACACCATCTAAATAACACCCAAAATAGGGCCAATTGCAGAGCAAAACTCCAAACAAAATCACCATGGGGATTACCTGTTTTTAAAAACCAGTAACCAACTGCTAGTGCCATAAAAGCGCCAGGAAACGCCATCATTAGGGTTAAAATTAACGCTATCGGTGTATGTAATTGGTTATCTTTTTTGAATACCCTAACTTCCGCATTAATTTCTTTTAAACGTTGTTTAAACTTGCGATTCATCCAAAAAAAGAACAGACAAGCCAACAAAAGGGGAATAGTAACAACAGAAGAGTTAATTAACCCTTTGAATATGCTAATTAATGATAATTTAAAATTAAAAGAGGTAATTTCTACTTTCGCCGCTTCAGGAAAAGAAGTTAACCATGTTAGATCAATCGGTTTATTACTATTTACCCAAAAAATTTGCTGAGCTAATGTCTGCTCTAAAGAATCAATGACTCCCAGTAATTGTTGCTGATCTAACTGTAAATTAATCGCCTGAGAAATCTGATTACCCAGCTGTACGTTTAATTGATCTAAAAGATCGCGGCGTATATCAATCAGTAACTCTAATGCCCGCCAGACTTCCTTGGAAAGAGGCATTGCCTTGCTCTTATCTACCATTGAATCACTTATTGTATCGGCCAATTTATTAATATAATTAGAAGATTGATATAACTGATCACGCTCTTGGTTAATATCAAACTGCTCTAGCCTTAAATCGGCAATTAATGTTGGTGGATTTTTTGTTAATACATTAGGTGGCAAATTAATTTGTTTTTGAAAAAGTATGCGAGAAAGCAATAAACTTCCTCGTAAAACGGTAATTTGCTCTTTTAAATTACTCTCTACTTGTATGGCTCTTTCTAACCAAGATTTAACCCTTATCCCCTTTTGTACTAATTGGTTACTATCTTGGGTTACTGTAATCAAACGTTCACTTAGTGCTTTATTAATCGCTTTTTCATGTTTAATTATCGGATATTCTTCTACTTCCTGACTATTTATCGTTGAGCGTTGAGCTTCTTTAGCCGTTTCTTCAGAATAATTTAAGCGTTTATTATTAATAGCAGCCTGAACATATTGTATATCACTTTGAATTAACTCAATATAAGTTGCTGTATAATCACGTTGCTTCTGTAGCACATCTTGCAATTGAGTATTCGCTTCCAATGCGTGTTGTTGAAATTTATTTTGTTGCTGCAGATAAAATTGTTCGATTTGCAATAATCTTTGCAAAGAAGGCCGAATATCTTCATTGGAAGAGAAGTCATTATTTAGTTGGTAACGAATATCTTGTAGCCGTCGAGCATTTTCTAACATAATATTCATCGCTCGCTCTGGCTGGGTTTGTAATGCAACTAAGTTGCTATTAATATTGGCCAGATTTTCCTGCTGGTTTTGTAATACTTCTAATTTATTTTTTAATTGGCTCTCCAGTTGTGATAATGTTAAATGCTGATATTCAGTTTTAGTTTGCTCACTTTGTTGCTGCTCGCGTTTAATTTTAGCCAACTTCTCAAGTGCATTTCGCGCTTCTTTCGGCGCTTGTATAACTCTTTTTTGCATTAGATCAGCTTGCTTTTCTAATTCCGCTAATTCATCATAAAATTGAATTGCTTTTTTATAGTCAGCTAAAGCTTGGGTTTCAGGTGCAGTTAAATTGCTACGATTACTTAATGCATTTAATTCGCTTTGAATAGTTTGCCGTGAAGTTATATTGGTTAAGGTAGCGCTCTCAACTAAGGTTGCATTAAAAAGAAAGAATAAACCACAAGACAAGGACAATAAAGAAACTAACCGCTGATAATATGCTCTGTTTTGCAACCTTCGACTAAATGAAAACATAGTAGTATCCACTGAGTTAGATTAAAAATAAGAAAACAGTTAACAATCTCTCCTTAGAATTTATTTCCTTGTCTTAAATATTATTATATCTAAAAAGTTAAAACTTTATTGGATGCCAATGTCCACTCCGCTAAGTCAATCAAAGTGCCGATGGTAATCCCTTTAATTAACGGTAATTCAGTGATACCTCGAGCATCAGTACATGTCTTACATAATTTTATTTCTACTTGCTGCGCAAGCAAAATTTCTAACATCTGTTTTAAATTATAACCTTCAACTGGCTTTTGATTAATAAGACCGGCAACAACTGCATCAGACATTAAAAAAATTTTCATTTGCGTTGTCGCAGCCTGTTCCTTAACTGCAATCGCCAAACGTAGTGCATTAAAAAGATTTTCATCACCATAAGCGGCACCATTGGCAATAATCAAAAATAGTTTTTTTTCTTGCATCAAATCCTCCTTAATTATGTAATAAAACGTTTCAACTATTTCTTATTGATGGACTATATTTCATCATATCAATCATCGTATCCACGTAACGAATCGCATTTTCTTTGATATTAAAACTATCTGGTACACATAACCAATTTTCAAACAGGCCGGTAATTTCTGCTCGTATCATAATTGCTGCGCACTCAACATTGATATTGGCAGGCAATTGTTGTTTTTCCACACAGGCAATTAAAAGAGCGACTAATCTCTGATAGTTAATCATATAAATTTCACGTCGCAATTCAGCAAACTGTGCCATTTCACCTATCAATTCACATTTATGAAAAAAAATCTCAGTTAGCGCCTTGTTTTTAGTATCGTCAAAAAAGGTAAATAAAATATAATGTAATAATTTTCTCAATACAAAAAGTGGATCATTAGGGTATTTTAAGTGATACTTTTTCTGAGTTTCAGCTATTTGTTCATCAGTGAATTTACAAGCTTCAGAGAAAAGATCGACTTTATTTTTAAAATGCCAATAAATAGCACCACGAGTTACACCTGCGACCTCGGCTATATTAGATAAAGAGGTAGATGAAACTCCATACTTAGAAAATGTTCTAATTGCTGCATCAATTATTTCTTGGCGAGTTATTTTCGCTTGTTGCTTAGTTTTTCGTGCCATTTTAACTTACTTTCTTCTTATTGAAGTAAATTTACATACATTCATGTATGTTTTTGCAATAACATAAGAGACTTATCACATAATAATTCACTAGGTTTCAGATTTGAAATTGATATTTGAATATTGAGGTTTATTTATGCAAAAAAACAGAGGGGTTTTACCTCTGGTAATATTACTACTCTCAAGCTGTTTGATCCTGACAGCATGTGGCGATAATTCCCAGCAAGGTAATATTGCACCTCCAACACCTGAAGTTGGTGTCGTAACATTGGAAGTAAAGCCATTGACAGTAACAACTGAACTGCCTGGCCGTACTACTGCTTTTCGTATTGCCGAGGTAAGACCTCAAGTAGGAGGTATTATATTAAAAAGAAATTATACAGAAGGTAGTGATGTTGAAGCTGGAACTTCTTTATATCAAATAGATCCTGCTACCTATAAAGCCAATTATGACAGTGCAAAAGCCAATTTAGCAAAAGCAAAAGCTAATGCCGAAATTACTCGTTTAACAGTAAGTCGTTATAAACCTTTATTGGGAACAAATTACATCAGTAAACAAGAGTATGATACCGCAAACGCTAATTATGCTCAGGCATTAGCTTCTCTTAAAGCAGCTGAAGCGGCAGTTGAAACTGCGCGTATCAATCTTGAATATACCAAAGTAACTGCGCCTATTTCCGGCCGTTCGGGTAAATCCAACGTTACAGAAGGCGCGCTGGTCTCGACCGGGCAAACTAGTGCGCTAACAACCATTCAACAGTTAGATCCTATTTATATTGATGTTACTCAATCCAGCGACGATTATTTGAATTTAAAAAATGAAATCGCTAGCGGCAATTTATCTAAAGAATCGCAGCAAGCACCGGTTAGCCTAAAAATGAATAATGGTGAAGTTTACTCACAAAAAGGGATTCTTCAATTTTCCGATGTAACCGTTGATGAAAGTACTGGCTCTATCACGATGCGGGCTATTTTCCCCAATCCAGAAAAAAAACTACTTCCTGGTATGTTTGTTCGTGCCGTTTTAGAAGAAGGAGTGAAAAAAAATGCCATCCTAGTGCCACAGCAAGGCGTAAGTCGGACGCCGCGTGGTGAAGCTCAAGTGATGATTGTTAATACCAATAATGAAGTTGAAGTCCGTACGGTAATTACTGCGCAAGCAATTGGTAATCAATGGTTAATAACTAAAGGACTTAAAGCAGGAGAGCGTGTCATTGTTATTGGGTTACAGAAAATCAAGCCAGGCATGAAAGTGATAGCTAAAGAGACATCGTTAAATCCAAATACAACAGAAAAATAAATTTTCTACGCATAAGTCTTAAATTAAGGGAGTCGATAATTAATGCCTCAGTTTTTTATAGAACGGCCAATATTCGCGTGGGTAATAGCCATTATTACCATGCTTGCTGGTCTATTGGCAATTATCAAATTACCGGTTGCACAATATCCAACTATTGCGCCACCGTCTATCTCAATTGTAGCAACCTATCCTGGAGCAGACGCCACTACAGTCCAAAATACCGTTACTCAGGTTATCGAACAGAACATGAATGGAATTGATAATCTGGTTTATATGTCTTCAACTAGTGATGCAATGGGTAACATGTCTCTGACGCTTACCTTTGAAGCAGGGACAGATCCTGATATTGCACAAGTGCAGGTACAAAATAAATTACAATTGGCCATGCCATTACTACCTCAAGAGGTACAGCAGCAAGGCATTCATGTTAATAAATCTACCGGTTCTTTCTTGATGGTGGTCGCTTTTATTTCCAAAAATGGCTCAATGAATCAAGAAGATATTGCTGATTATGTTAACTCTCACATTAAAGATCCTATTAGCCGAGTAAAAGGTGTCGGTGAAACACAATTATTTGGTACCCAGTACGCTATGCGGATCTGGTTAGATCCAGATAAACTAGTTAAATACAATATGGCTACTCAAGATGTCATCAATGCCATAAAAATTCAAAACAACCAAGTTGCTGCTGGCCAACTAGGTGGAACACCACCGATCCCAGGCCAACGACTTAATGTTTCTATCATTGCTCAAACGCGGCTAAATAATGCCGAACAGTTTGCCAATATCCTGTTACGAGTTAATCCAGATGGTTCTCAGGTTCGCTTAAAAGACGTTGCCGTTGTTGAATTAGGCGCGGAAAATTATAGCATTCAAGCCAAATATAATGGTACTGCGTCAGCCGGTATCGGTATCAAATTGGCAACCGGGGCTAATGCCTTAGATACTGCCAAAGCCGTACGTGCTACGCTTGCTGAAATGGAGCTTTTTTTCCCTAATGGATTAGAGATTGTTTACCCTTATGACACCACACCGTTTGTAAAAATCTCAATTAACGAAGTAGTGAAAACACTGATCGAAGCTATCATGCTAGTCGTCGTTGTTATGTACTTATTCCTGCAAAATTTCCGCGCAACCTTGATCCCAACGATCGCCGTTCCTGTTGTTTTGCTTGGTACTTTTGCTATTTTGTCTGCAATGGGGTATTCAATTAACACGCTTACCATGTTCGCAATGGTGCTCGCTATCGGACTATTAGTCGATGATGCGATTGTGGTAGTAGAAAACGTTGAGCGTGTTATGCAAGAAGAGGGACTATCGCCAAAAGAAGCCACCAAAAAATCGATGGGACAAATCCAAGGGGCGCTCGTCGGTATAGCCTTAGTATTATCAGCAGTATTTATACCTATGGCTTTTTTTGGTGGCTCTACCGGCGCAATCTATCGTCAATTCTCGGTTACAATTGTCGCATCAATGGTGCTTTCTGTTCTGGTCGCATTAATCCTAACTCCCGCCCTTTGTGCCACAATATTAAAACCTATCCCTAAAGGTAGTCATGGTAAACAGACAGGCTTTTTCGGTTGGTTTAACCGGACGTTTGAAAAAAGTGCGCATCACTATACCAATAGTATTGGCCATATGCTTAGAGGCACCGGCCGTTACCTAGTGATTTATGTTATATTAGTTGCCGGTATGGCATTTCTCTTCCTAAAATTACCTTCTTCGTTTCTTCCTGAGGAAGATCAAGGAGTACTCTTGACGATGGTTCAGCTACCGCCAGGTTCAACTCAAGAACAAACTGTAGCGGTGCTTAACGATATTGACCAATATTATCGAACCAAAGAAAAAGAAAATGTTAAATCTGTCTTTACCGTAAGTGGCTTTGGCTTCGCTGGACAAGGACAAAACATGGGTCTTGCTTTCGTTGTTCTACAAGATTGGAAAGAACGCCATAGCGATAAAAGTCACGTTTCTCAAATTATTAATCGTGCCAATCTTGCCTTTTCAAAAATACAAGAAGCTATCATTTTCTCTTTCAATATTCCGGCCATACCCGAGCTAGGTACAGCCAGTGGTTTTGATTATGAACTTGTTGATCAAGGTAATTTAGGCCATGAGAAATTAATGGCAGCTCGTAATCAACTACTTGGACTTATCGCTCAACATCCTGATATATTGCAAAATGTTCGTCCTAATGGGCAAGATGATACCTCTCAGTATCGTTTTTATCTTGATCAACAAAAAGCTGAGGCTTTAGGTGTATCTATCAATGATATTAATGCAACCTTAAGTACTATGTTTGGTGGAATCTATGTAAATGACTTTATTGATCGTGAACGTGTTAAAAAAGTTTACGTACAAGCCAATGCCCCATTCCGAATGTTGCCCGCTGATATTGAAAAACTTTATGTCCGCAATAATCAAGGAAAAATGGTACCTTTCTCGGCGTTGATTGATCATAGTAAAGATCCATGGCTATATGGTTCACCACGTTTAGAACGCTATAATGGTTTACCTGCAATGGAAATCCAAGGTTCTGCGACTCCAGGGAAAAGTACCGGTGATGCCATGCTATTAATGGAGCAACTTACTGAAAAATTACCTGAAGGTATTGGTTATGAATGGACTGGTATGTCTTATCAAGAACGTCTTTCTGGTAATCAAGCACCTGCTTTATATGTAATTTCTCTTATTGTCGTTTTTCTCTGTTTAGCCGCTTTATATGAAAGTTGGTCAATTCCTTTTTCTGTTATGTTAGTTGTACCCTTAGGGGTTATTGGAGCATTACTCTTCACTTCAATTCGTGGATTAGAAAATGATGTTTACTTTAAGGTAGGCTTATTAACAACCATTGGCCTATCTGCCAAAAACGCCATATTAATTGTTGAGTTTGCGAAAGATCTAATGGAAAAAGAAGGAAAAGGGTTGATTGAAGCAACGCTAGATGCTGTCAAAATGCGGTTACGACCTATTTTAATGACATCATTAGCATTCATGCTTGGTGTTTTACCTCTGGTTATTAGTAACGGTGCCGGTTCAGGTGCGCAAAACTCTGTTGGTACAGGCGTGCTTGGCGGAATGATTGCAGCAACTACATTAGCAATCTATTTTGTTCCAGTATTTTTTGTCGTCATACGTAGACGTTTCACAAATAAATATTAACTTAGCGAGTTATTAGTAATATTTCCATTAAAAGGCCAGAATATCTGGCCTTTTATGTAAAAATATTTTTTAATAAATGAAAAATAAATCTAAATATATGACTAAAACTTATTTTTTATTAAAAAAATAAATAATAATGAAATAACACAGTTATACTGTAACTTTTTGTATATATTTGATATTTTACACTAGATTAGTTCTTTGATTAACATCATATAACAAAAAACTTTATACAGAGATAGTGACTTATGCGATAATAGTGCTATATTAATATCCAGTAGGTTGTTTGCATTACTTTTGCTATACTCACACAAGTATAATTTTTATAAATTATCTACATTCTTCTGATTGTTTACCGACAACCATTTATAATTTTGGCAACAATCATAATTAATAGTGTTTTTGATTTTATAAAAAATAAAACAATATATTAATTCAATGGTAAATTCTTCATCTTTAGCGGTATTATGCAATAAAAATGAGTAATAACCCGTAATCTGTGGTTTGAATGGAGGTGATTATGGATGAGTACTCACCAAGGAGTTATGACATCTTAGTGCTAAAGTATTTATGTGATGCTCTACATCGTGATGCGATGTTAACTTTGCATAGGACAAAAACCCATTGGAAGAATGATCTTGGTTCCGACCAAAACGTTAAATTTAATGTATTAATTGATCATATCACAGATTTTATTGGTCAATTTAAATTAAAATATCCGAATAACGTAAATCTTTTTATTTTTATTGACGAATATTTGGATGAAACTTATAACCTATTTGGTAAACCTGTAATGAGCCTAACAGATATTTCTGATTGGCAAAAAATGAATGAGCATTTGTCTGAAATATTAACAAATGATATAAAGTATTCATTAAGTAACACTTGACGCAACAGCCAATAACATTCATATTTTATACATCTATAATTTAAAGAAAGGAAATTATGACTAAAATTGACTATCTGATGCGCTTAAGAAAATGTACGACTATCGAAACATTGGAGCGCGTAATCGAAAAAAACAAATATGAATTATCTGAAGACGAACTTGAGTTATTTTATTCTGCTGCCGACCATAGGTTAGCAGAACTCACAATGAATAAACTTTATGACAAAATTCCTTCGTCAGTTTGGAAGTATGTTCGCTAATAAGTCTTTCCTTTATCAGATAGGATATGGTTATAATTTTAGCCGATAGCCTTTATCGGCTTTTATTAGTAACTATATAACTTAAAATATTCATTCATAGCACGGATAGTTATATCGTGGTGTTGCTTACATTATTAGATTAAACAATGAACCCTATTTATATTTTCGCTTAATGAAAAATAACCTTATAATTATCCTCTCTCAACTTTTACTCTTTTTTATTAATGAGCACCATACTTAACCAATAACTATTCAGCAAAACAATCCTTATAATGCTATTTATTTTTTAATTAATAATTTAATTGCATCGTTAATTGAAATTTATAATTTTACATAATCTTATTTTTCTTTAAAAACTAAACCAAAACTGGCATTTAGATTAAAATGAAAATTCATCTAATTAATCGAATTTTTTTCTATATAAAAAACTAAACATGTTAAATTAATTTAATAACCATCAACATAAAAACAATTTTTGTTAACTAAATTAGTTTTATTTGGAAAAAGCATAAATATCTTAGAAGTGCTAAACTGGCGGAGTCCTGTCAGCGACATCCCGGCACATACATCCCTTGCTATGGCTGCTTCTTTCCAGACCTGACCAAGTTAACAAGTTAGCATTGCGGGAGAACCAACAGGACCCCATTGAATGGCTCTATCTGAACAATAGAGGCGTGCATTATGCGTTATTCAAATTCAAATAGCAAGAAAACAGAAATCAAGTGCTGTTTTCTTATTCAAATAAATAATGTTAAACATTTAAGTGACTTAAATATATAAAAATAATAGCAAAAAAATTAATAAACCATATCGAGATGATCTAAGCTACCAGTATGTAATAAATTACCTATCTGTTGCAATTGGTACATCTGAGCATAAAGCCCTGAATGTCGCAACAATTCATTATGTTTGCCTTGCTCAACGATTTTACCACGATGTAAGACAAAAATTTTATCCGCGTCGATAACAGTAGAAAGTCGATGGGCGATAACGATTAAAGTTGTCTGTCGACGAATTAACTGTAAAGCGGCTTGGATAGCTCTCTCAGTTCCCGAATCGACATTTGCCGTTGCCTCATCCAATATTAAAATTTTCGGCGTTTGTACTAAAGCCCGCGCTAACGCCAGTAGCTGCTTCTGCCCTGCAGATAGCATATTGCCTTGCTCGCCTAGTAGAGTATTTAAGCCATTCGGTAATTTATGTACCCAATCAGCGAGCTGAACAATTGTTAAAATTTGCCAAACTTTCTGTTCTGAAATTTCTCTTCCCAAAGCGATATTATCAAAAACAGTCGTTGCTAAAATAACCGGCTCTTGTTGCACTATAGTAATACAATTACGCAACACTTGGTGGGAAAGAGATGATAGTGGACGTCCATCAAGTAATATTTGTCCTTCTTGCCACTGATAGTATCCCATTAATAAGTTAGTAATCGTGCTTTTCCCACTACCTGTATGCCCAACTAATGCAACAAATTCATTATCTTCCATCTGCAGATCAATCTCGTACAATACATATTTATCATCACGATAAGCAAAAGAAAGCTTTTTCATATCTACTCGACCCGACAATAATGGTAATTGATCATGGCCATAACATTGTCGTGGGCTATCTATCAATTCAAAAATTCTTTCGCCTGCAACTACAGCTTGTTGTAATACAGATTGCTGTGAAGTTAATTTAATTAATGGCTCATTTAAACGTCCAAGATAATTAATAAACGCATACAATACCCCAACACTAATAACATTTATTCCCTTAAATCCAAATAATAAAATTAATCCACAGAGTGTTAATGCCGAAAATAAATTTAATAATGGGCGCAATAGAATACTATCTAACTTTAATGCCTGCATCCGGGCGATATAATGCTGGCGGTTTACTGCCAACATTTTCTCACCAAATCGAGCTTGTTGCCTAAATTGTTGGATAACAGTCATACCGCTAATAATTTCATTAAAGCCATCGTTGATATCAGCTAGGTAAGTCCGCACTCGACGAACAATCGGTGTACTTAAACGTTGGTAAATTACCATGACCAAAAATACGACAGGGAAAATTAAGCTAGCAACAATTGCCATTCGCCACTCTAAAAAAAACATCGCTATTAACATGGTAATAATTAGCGCTAAGCTACGAAATATAGTCGGAATAACAGTTACAAACAGATCCTTAACCACTTCAGTATCATTTGTCACTCGAGAAATAAGCTGTCCTACTGGTTGATTATCAAAAATACTCAATGGCTGCCTGATAGCAGCACTCATGACATCTGTACGTAATGTTTGAACAACACCGATAGCGACTTGATTAAATAAAATTGTTTGATAATAGTGTAAGATAGCAGCAATAATTTGTGATGCAAAAAAACTATTATTAACATAACCGTGCTTTCCAACGGTATATGGGCTTTTGCTAACATATTATCAATAAAGTAACTCACTAGTAGGGGCCCACAAATTTCTGCACCAGCGGCTACCCAGGATATCAAAACGGCAATAATTATCGGTTTACGAAATGAATTTCCATAAATTAATAAGCGTTTTAAGGATGGCCATAAAAGACGAGGCTTATTCATGTTCATTTTCCAATGAAGCTTCAATTTGCTGATAGCAATACATATCTCGATACCAACCAGGTTTTGCAATTAATTGCTGATGGGTACCTTGACATAAGATAGTACCTTGCTGCAATACAAGGAGTTGATCTGAATCCACTAACGCAGATAATCGGTGGGCACTAATGATAATAGTATGGCGTCCTCGCCACTGACGTAAATTTTTTAAAATTCTATTTTCAGTCTGTCCATCTACAGCAGATAAAGCATCGTCTAATATCAAAATTTCAGTATCTAATAATAGTGCTCTTGCAATAGAAATACGCTGTTTTTGTCCACCAGATAACATAATGCCACGCTCACCAACTTGTGTACTGTATCCATTAGGTAAACGCATAATATCTTCATGTACATCAGCTAGCTTTGCCGCTTCCTCTATTTCTGTTTGACTGGCAGTTGGTTTACCTAAAGCAATATTACCTGCAATGGTATCAGAAAATAAAAATGGTATTTGGTTCACAACAGCCAGTCTGGCATGCCAGTCCCCCTGTTGAATATCAGTCAGAGCAAGAGATTGGAACAAAATCTCACCATCAATAACATCAAAATGACGTTGCAATAATGATAATAGTGTTGATTTTCCGGCCCCGGTTGGACCGCAAATTCCAACTAATTGCCCTGGCTGTATATTGAATACAATATTATGCAAAGAAGATATTCCAGCACCTGGATAATAAAATTGGCGAATGTTTACGCTCAATTGACCAGATCTTGGCTGCAAACACTGTTTTCCATCAATAATTGATAGGGGTTCTTCAAATAAAACACAGATTCTGCTATAAGCAGCGCTTCCACGCTCAACAATATTAAACATCCATGCAAGCGCTAACATTGGCCATATCATAAGCCCTAAATACATAACAAAACTAGTCAAGTCACCTAGTGTCATTTTATTATGCCAAACCAACCAGCTTCCACCCGTTACCGCCAAAAAATTTGCAGCGCCTATCGCAATATAGATAGTAGGGTCAAATTTGGCATCAACTTTAGCAACATGCATATTTTTACGTCCAGCCTCTAATGCCGCAATCTCAAACTGATAGGATTGGTAATCTTCAAGACCAAACGCTTTAATCATACGGATACTAGTTAAACTTTCCTGAGCATGATTATTGAGAGAAGAGAATGCACCTTGGGCAGATTTAAAGCGTTTATGTAGTTGCTCACCATATCGCTTAATAATGATTGCCATAATTGGCATTGGTAGCAATGATAGCAGGGTCAGTTGCCAACTGATCTCTATACTCATGATAATTAATACCGCACACCCCATTACCAAAGAATCGACTAGTGTCAGGACACCTTCTCCCGCCGCAAAAACAACTCGATCAACATCATTTGTTGTACGTGCAATAAGATCGCCCACTCTATGACGTAAATAAAACTCAGGAGTTTGGCGACTAAATTGTTGATAAAATTTCTGTCTTAACTGTACGGCTAATTTGTAAGAAGCACCAAATAACCATAACCGCCAGATATAACGCAATCCATAAATAATGAATGCAATAAATACCATTACACTTATCCAACCCAAAAGTTGTTTGATACCCATGGTTTGCTTAAATGCCATCAATAATAAAGCCAACGAGGCGTGGTGGGATGAGCTGTAATCCCGCAATAAAAATTAATAAAATGATTGCACCAAAATACCGGCGCCACTCAGTTAAGAAATACCAACGTAATTGAGAAAATAATCTCACATTTTTTTATCCTGATATTGAAAATTACATCAAAAAATATAATAAGTTACAGTTCAATAAATTAATGAGATACAGACAAAATTGTTGTATATTTTATTTTCTCAATCAAAAATAAAAAAGATCAATTCAATTAGCTATCTTGTTGACAAAATATTTATAAAACTATCGAAATCCACCTAACATCATAATATTTATCTAAAATATTTTTAACAAATTAATTTTACCCGCTTTATAATCAAGGAAACATTACGATATATCCAATAAATAATGGCATTTTTTATCTAATGATTACATAGAATTAATATAGTATTATTAATAAATAGTTAGAATAAAATAACCCCATATTTAATAATTTAAACAAAATAATATAACACAATGAATATATCTTCCCAATTAAGGCTATCTAAACTAGATTAAACTCGGTAACATAACGTATCATATGGAATAGCAAAATTTGTTACTTAAACTTCATTGATGGATAGTATTGGCATGTTGAAACGAGCAGTTATTGTATTTAGTGGCGGACAAGATTCCACCACTTGTCTTATACAAGCAATAAAACAATATGACGAAGTTCATTGTATTACTTTCAATTACGCTCAACGTCATAGTACTGAAATTGTTGTTGCTCAAAAGATATGCCAGCATTTTAACATCAAAGCACATAAAATACTGGATGTCGGACTATTAAATGAACTTGCTATTAGTAGTCTAACTCGCGATAACATTCCAATACCTTCCTATGAAAAAAGCAGTGAAAGTGAATTACCCAACACTTTCGTTCCAGGACGTAACATTCTATTTCTCACACTTGCTGCTATTTATGCTTACCAAGTTCAAGCTGAAGTAGTTATAACCGGTGTTTGTGAAACAGACTTTTCTGGTTATCCTGATTGTAGAGATGAATTTGTTAAAGCGCTCAATCAAGCTATTTGCCTAGGTATAGCTAAAGCAATTCGCTTTGAAACCCCACTTATGTGGCTAAATAAAGCCGAGACTTGGGCACTAGCCGATTATTACCACTCCTTTGAATTTATACAAAATAAAACCCTTACTTGTTACAATGGTATTATAGGTGATGGCTGTCAAAAATGTGCAGCCTGCCATCTGCGTGCAGAGGGATTAAAATATTATCTTAATCATAGACAAGCAATTATGTCCTCTTTAAAGCAAAAAATGCACCTTAAATAATTTTAAATTGATACTATTTAACGATACGCAAACAATAACCTAATTTAACTTAGAATAAATAGCACTCTATTAATCAATGCAAGATATAATAATTTATATTTATTATTTTTAGCTTAAGTGTATTTAATACCTACAGCGTATATTGGTGTAAGGAATAAGGAACTGAGACTAATAGCTATCTCTCAGTTCCTATCACATTTTAATAGGTTAATTTCTCACGATTTTTTTCAATAAAACCCAAACCAATACCTGGCACATCCTGAAGATGCTCGATTGATTTAAATCCGCCAAATTTCTTGCGATGTAGCACGATTAACTGCGCTTTTTTTAATCCGACCCCATTTAATTTCTCCGCCAACTCCTCCTCAGATGCAGTATTGATGTTAACTTTATCATCCATCAACTGTCGATTGTCCATTTTATTGATAACTAATTTCGTTGTAGTTTGCGGTTGATCATTAGCGACTTTTAGCTGATCAGATTGGGCAAGTGCGGTATGACAAAATCCTATCGCAAAAATCAAGATCCTAGTTGTAAACTTTATTTTCTTTTTTATCATTAGCAGCATCTTTAACCTCCTTATTCATTAGTAAAAATCAATATTTATTTACCCAAATAGGCATTATATTTCCCTGGTGTATACGCTTTATGGTCGTTTGCTAAGCAATTCTGGGATAATTTCTCTATGAAAAAACAGATTTTCTAAGCAATGGATAAGATACAAGAATAAAAAAACATTACGACAATAGAATGATAAAATAGTAAAAGGCTGCGCAAGCACAGCCTCTAATTTATGTAATCGTATTCAATTATGTGAAAGACGATCGCAAATTACTCCATTCGTCCTAAATCGACTTTAGCACTATCACGTAAATTTAACATCAATGATTCCATCATAACATTGCCAAGTATCATTTTATAACGTTGCGAAAAAACCTTTAATTCTTCATCTGTCGGTTGACCTTGAGTAACTTTAATTAATTGAATAATAACTAAATTATTTTTAGCATCTTTGGTGCTGAAATAAGTCGGTGTGTTTTCTTTGGGAATAGGCATTTGAAAAATGGGTTCAACCAATACGTCATTTTGCTCAAAACGCTCAATAATCTTAGCATCACCAAAATTAATACCTAGTTTGGCTAAAGCAGCTTCACCTGCCCCCTGTTTTAATGCAGTAAGCAATTTATTGCCCTCTGCTTCCATTTCTTTTGTGGCCTTATTAAGCTTCACTAATTCAGCTACTGTTTTTTTCACCTCATCAAATGGCTGTGTTACCTGTGGTTTATATTTTTCAACTCGAATAACAAACGCACGATCACCATCGACATTAATAACATCTGAATTAATACCTGTTGGCCCATTTTTATCTACTAAGTTACCGTTAAAAATAGTATCAGCCACCTTATCAAATCTTATTTCTTCGGGAAGATTATTACGACTAAACCAACCTGTTGTTACCGCTTTAATACCCGTAGCCTTTTCAGCAGCTGTTAATGATTCGTTATCATCCATTGCCGCACGACTTGCAGTTTGTTGGAGTGAATAAAATGCATTAATCGCTTTTTCATTTTTTAGTGTATTGGCAATCTCTGTTTTCACAGACTGAAAAGGTTTTACTACTTCAGGTTTAATATCATCAAGGCGAAATATAATATAATTGCTAGCCGATTTTATTACAGCTGAAATCTGCCCTTTTTTAGTTAGATTAGCAGCAATAATTTCACTTGGCGTTGAAGTCGCCTCCATCCAACCAAGAGCACCATGATTTGCTGCGCTAAATTTATCTGTCGATTTTTCGGCAACTAATTGCTTAAAATCCGCACCACCGGCTAACGATTTCACAACGGAATCGGCTTCTTTTTCTGTTGGCAATTGGATCATGCTGTAATGTTTTTGCGCTGGCTGAGTAAAGTTAGCTATATTTTGCTCATAATAGTTTTTCAGCTCTTCATCTTTGACCGCCACATTTTCACGTTGAGAAGCGGCATCTAACTTAATATAACTAACCTGTACCTGTTCGGGTGAAATAAAACTGTTCTGATGCGCATTATAGTAATCTTGTAACTCTTTATCTGTAACCGTTTGTTTAGATTGATAGTTAGCAAGCGATAAAGTTGCTGTTTTTACTTCACGTTGCTGTAAAAGTAACTGAGCATAGGACTTAACTTCTTCAGGTAAGACAAATTCATCCGTTATGTACATTTTGCTAAGTTGACGGTTAATCAAGTTTTGCCGTATTTCTTGGGCAAGATCATCAGCATTAACATTATGTTGGGATAAAATCGTTCGATATTTTTCACTATCAAAATGCCCGTCTGTTTGAAATATCGGCATATTGTAGATATCCTGCTTAACTTGATTATCACTCGCCGTTAAACCCAATTGGTTTGAATATTGATTAAGCAATGTCACGCCAATTAAACGTTCCAAAGCTTGACGACGCAACATTTGCATCCCTTGTTCACTACTCGCAATTTCAGCAAATTGATCACCCAATCGTTCTTGTAATACTTGCTTTTCTTGCTGAAAAGCTTGCTGTAGTTGAACTTGACTAATTGCTGTACCATTCACTTTCGCCACGTGATTACTTGAACCGCCAATCAGGTAACTACCAACGCCAGTAAGCACAAAGGATAAGATAATAATCACAAATACTATTTTTAGCACAAGACTATTTGCCGCCGTGCGTAGGTTGTCCATCATAAAGAGGATACTCTCCGTTTTTAATCAAAGTAAATAGATGCATAATACGCTATTTTAGCTTAAAAGAAAAAAGCGCATCATGTTTATGATGCGCCCGATTCTAACTTACTAAAACAATTGATTCTGTTTTAGTTTATCCGTTAACAGTATGCCGCAATCCTTATTTTTTCTTGTGGCCGTTAACAGTATCTTTTAATCCTTGGCCGGCTTTAAACGACGGTACCTTTGCTGCAGCTATCTTAATTACCTTACCTGTCTTAGGATTACGGCCATTACGTGCTGCACGTTGTTTAACTTCAAAAGTGCCAAAGCCTATTAACTGAACTTTATCACCTTTTTTAAGAGTTTGAGATACAGTTTTAAGAAATGCATTCAACACGCTCTCAGCGACTGATTTAGCAGCCTTCGACTCTTTTGCAATTTTCTCTACTAGTTCTTTCTTTTTCACGCTTATCATCCCCATTTTATTAATTATGGATTAAACAAACATATTGCTAACGGTTCACAAAAAGATGACACCGTCGTATCACTACTACAAAAGTATGGCAAGAAAACATATTACAGCCAAATAATTATAGATTTGTTTACTTAAATTATTTAGGAGACAAAAAAAACTGATAAACCATTTAAGATTTATCAGTTTTAATTTTATATAAAATTTTTATTTTAAATCAGGGCATTAAGAACATTTTTTGCTCACTATCTCCATCCCAAAAGGGGGATTTTGTAATGCAATAGAAAAAACTTCTTCAATGGTCTTTACCGGGTAAATTTTTAAATTTGCGATAACATTTTGAGGTATTTCTTCCAAATCACGACGATTTTCATCGGGAATTAACACAATTTTTATCCCACCACGGTGAGCGGCTAGCAATTTTTCTTTTAAACCACCAATTGGTAACACTAAACCGCGTAATGTTATCTCACCTGTCATCGCTACATCTGCTCGTACAGGATTACCGGTCAAACAAGAAACCAATGCTGTGCACATCGCAATTCCTGCACTGGGACCATCTTTTGGTGTTGCTCCCTCTGGTACATGCACATGAATATCCCGTTTTTCGTAGAAATCAGCATTAATACCTAACTTTTCTGCTCTCGCTCGAACGGTAGTTAATGCAGTCTGAATTGATTCTTGCATAACCTCACCTAGTGATCCGGTATAAGTGAGTTTACCTTTGCCCGGTACACAAGCTGTTTCAATAGTTAATAAATCACCACCAACTTCTGTCCAAGCCAAACCCGTCACTTGACCGATACGATTTTCAGTATCTGCACGACCGTAATCAACTTTACGCACACCAAGATAGTCTTTTAGATTATCGTCATTAATGACAAGGTGTTTTAATGATTTATCCATCAGTAGTGCTTTGACTGCTTTACGGCATAATTTTGAAATTTCTCGTTCTAAACCACGAACACCAGCCTCGCGGGTATAATAACGAATAATGCCAATAATTGCGCTATCATCGATCGTAAGTTCCCCTTTTTTTAGGGCATTTCGTTGGATCTGTTTGGGTAACAAATGTTTTTTCGCAATGTTGAGTTTTTCATCTTCGGTATAACCAGAAAGACGAATCACTTCCATCCGATCTAATAACGGTGCTGGAATGTTCATCGAGTTTGAAGTTGCAACGAACATAACATCAGAAAGGTCATAATCAACTTCTAAATAGTGGTCATTAAAGGCAACATTTTGTTCTGGATCGAGCACTTCAAGTAAAGCTGATGCAGGATCACCTCGCATATCCGAGGACATTTTATCGATTTCATCTAACAAAAATAAGGGGTTCTTAACACCCACTTTTCCCATCTTTTGAATTAGTTTTCCCGGCATGGAGCCAATATAAGTTCGTCTATGTCCACGAATTTCAGCCTCATCACGGACACCACCAAGTGCCATACGAATATATTTACGTCCTGTCGCTTTAGCAATTGATTGGCCCAAGGATGTTTTACCGACACCAGGCGGTCCCACCAAACATAAAATTGGCCCTTTAATTTTACTCACACGACTCTGCACAGCTAAATATTCGAGAATACGTTCCTTAACGCGTTCTAAACCATAATGATCGCTGTCCAATGTCTCCTGAGCTTTTAGCAAATCTTTTTTAACTTTACTACGAGCATTCCACGGGACTTGCACCATCCAATCAATATAGCTGCGTAAAACTGTCGCTTCAGCAGACATCGGTGACATCATTTTCAATTTTTGTAATTCTGCTTCCGCTTTTTGCCGCGCTTCCTTTGGCATTTTGACTTCTTCAATTTTACGTTTGAACATTTCATATTCATCAGGCGCATCTTCCATCTCACCTAATTCTTTCTGAATTGCTTTCATCTGCTCATTCAAATAGTATTCGCGCTGACTTTTCTCCATCTGCTTTTTAACGCGATTACGAATACGTTTTTCAACCTGCAGTAAATCAATTTCAGATTCCATCATTGCCATCAAATATTCAAGGCGCTCAACCACATCCGCCATTTCTAATACACGCTGTTTATCCGCTAATTTTAACGGCATATGGGAAGCGATTGTATCAGCTAATTTGTCCGATTGTTCAATAGAATGTAATGATGTTAATACTTCAGGTGGGATCTTTTTATTCAGTTTAATATAGCCTTCAAACTGATTAATGGTTGTCCGGTTTAGGACTTCTTGCTCTTTTTCATCAACAGTTGGAGAACTAAAATACTCAGCCTGTGCAATGAAATATTCTCCATTATCTGTTAGCGTTGTGATTTTTGCACGCCGCAGACCTTCAACTAATACTTTAACAGTACCATCTGGTAGTTTTAGCATCTGCAAAACAGAAGCAACTGTCCCTACAGAGAAAAGATCATTTACACTTGGCTCATCAGTAGACGCTTCTTTTTGAGCCACCAACATGACCTGCTTATTATGATCCATTGCGGCTTCAAGACAGTGAATTGATTTCTCACGGCCAACAAATAATGGGATCACCATATGTGGATAAACCACGACATCACGCAGAGGCAGTACGGGAATTTCAATGCGTTCGGAACGCTCAAGATTCATAAGGTTCTCTCTTCGTTTAGCTTATGCCAATTTTAGGGTTTCCTTAAAAGTTTTGAGAAACCTCAGTTCAAATATAAAGTTATATGGGGACAAGATTTTGACATTCAATAGCCTGATTCGGCATTAAACACAAAATGAGGGAAATCCCTCATTTTGCATTATACAATTCAATCAAAAAAGCATTGAGATTTATTTTTCACCGGATGCTTGAATATCAGGCTGACTATAAATCACCAAAGGTTCTGATTGACCGGCAACGACCATTTCATCAATTACTATCTTCTCAACATGCTCCATTGACGGCAAATCATACATAGTTTCGAGTAAAGCGCCTTCCACAATAGAACGTAAACCACGTGCTCCTGTTTTCCTCGACATGGCTTTTTTCGCAATTGCTTTCAATGCTTCTTCACGAAACTCCAGATTAACACCTTCAAGTTCAAACAGTGCTTGATATTGCTTAGTCAACGCATTTTTAGGCTCTTTCAGAATCTGAATTAATGCTTCTTCACTTAATTCGCCTAAAGTAGCTACGACAGGTAAACGACCAATAAACTCAGGGATCAAACCAAACTTAATTAAATCTTCCGGTTCCACTTGAGAAAGCAGCTCACCTTCAGTCGCTCGCTCAGATTCGCTTTTCACCTCAGCTGAGAAACCAATGCCTGAACGTGTATTTAACCGTTGTCCAATCACTTTATCAAGACCTGCAAATGCACCACCACAAATAAATAAAATTTTAGAAGTATCAACTTGTAAAAATTCTTGTTGTGGATGTTTACGGCCTCCCTGAGGCGGCACGGCAGCAATTGTACCTTCAATAAGCTTAAGTAAAGCTTGCTGAACCCCTTCCCCTGAAACATCTCGCGTAATTGACGGATTATCAGACTTACGAGATATTTTGTCTATTTCGTCAATATAAACGATACCACGCTGTGCTTTCTCTACATCATAGTCACATTTTTGTAGAAGTTTCTGAATAATATTTTCAACATCTTCGCCAACATAACCTGCTTCCGTTAATGTTGTCGCATCAGCCATGGTAAATGGGACATCTAGATAGCGCGCCAAAGTTTCAGCTAATAGTGTCTTACCGCTGCCAGTGGGCCCAATAAGCAAAATATTACTTTTACCTAGCTCTACCCCTTCTCCATTTACCCCTTCGTTAGAGACATTACGTAGCCGTTTATAATGGTTATAAACGGCTACCGCCAATACTTTCTTAGCATTTTCTTGGCCAATAACATAATCATCCAGATGATGACGAATTTCATGGGGTGTCGGTAATGCGCTGCGCTCACGATGTGGTGCAATCTCTTTAACTTCTTCTCGAATAATATCGTTACAGAGCTCAACACACTCATCACAGATATAAACTGACGGACCAGCAATTAATTTACGAACTTCATGCTGGCTTTTTCCGCAGAAGGAGCAGTACAGCAACTTTCCTGAACTCTCTTTGCGTTTATCTGTCATTCAGATAACCTCACTTTTTTAACCATCACCCTAATTTTAACAAAGAGTATAACAGAAAACTGTTACTAATTAATCATGTATATAACTATATCAGGCATGCCATACATTTATGTAAATTAATTACGATTAGTATAAATTTTATCTACCAAACCGTAACTAACTGCTTCCTCAGCGGTTAAAAAACGATCCCGTTCAGTATCGTTCTCAACCTCTTTTATTTTTTTACCCGTATGCTTAGCCATTAATTCATTCATACGTGATTTAATTTTTAAAATCTCTTTGGCGTGAATTTCGATATCAGACGCTTGTCCTTGAAACCCGCCTAACGGTTGGTGAATCATGACACGAGAATTGGGCAAACAATAACGTTTTCCTTTAGCACCTGCTGTAAGCAGAAAAGCACCCATCGAACATGCTTGCCCCATACAAATTGTACTAACGTCAGGTTTAATAAATTGCATCGTGTCATAAATTGACATACCTGCCGTTATAACTCCACCCGGTGAATTAATATAAAGATGGATGTCTTTATCCGGGTTTTCAGCTTCTAAAAACAGCATTTGAGCAACCACTAAATTCGCCATGTGATCTTCGACCTGGCCAGTTAAAAAAATAATTCTTTCTTTAAGTAGGCGCGAATAAATATCATAAGAACGTTCACCGCGTGAAGTCTGTTCAATGACCATTGGCACCAATGCCATATGCGGCGCAAGTTGATCTTGATTATTATGATATGACATTTCCATCTCCTAATTAAACGCTTTATGGTGCCCAATCTATCTAATTCTACTTGAGATAAATAAGAATGACTATAATTACAAACTTAACCATTATTCATAAGGAATATTCTCCCTTATGAAGAAAGTCATACAACAATATAGAAAATTATCTGGGGTTATTCTTTTCTTTTTTCAAGAAAAAGGAAAAGTTTTTTAACGATAAAAAACCCGTAGCATCAAACCACGGGTTTTTACAAAACCAGATAATAACATTTCACTACTCAGCAATTACCTCATCTGAGCCTGATTCATTAACTCTTGGAATTGAGTTTCTTTATCTGTTACTTCCGCTTTTTCTAATAATATTTCAATCGCCTGTTCCTCTAGCGCCAAATTACGAACACTATCCATTAACTCTTTATTTTTGCTGTAGTATTCGATCACTTCAGAGGGATCTTCATAAGCCGAAGCCATATCTTCAATCAGTGATTTAACGCGAGCGTCATCTGCGGTTAGCGAGTTTTTATTAATAACTTCACCTAATAATAAACCAACAATGACGCGATGTTTAGCTTGCTCTTCAAATATTTCACGTGGTAATTCTAACGCTTGCTTTTCATTACCACCAAAACGTTGTGCGGCTTGTCGACGTAGTACATTTATTTCACTGTCAACAACAGCAGTAGGCACTTCAATTTCGTTTTCCTTAACTAAACCATCAAGTACTTGTGTCTTAATTCGATTACGAACAGCGGTTTTCAGCTCACGCTCCATATTTTTGCGTACTTCTGCACGTAAACTCTCCATTGAACCATCAGGGACACCAAACTGTTTGATAAATTCTTCGGTTAGTTCTGGTAATATCCGTTGTTCCACTTTCTGCAAAGTGATAGCAAAGTTAGCCGCTTTACCTTTTAAATTCTCTGCATGATAATCGGCTGGGAAATTGACATCAATGGTAAATTCTTCACCTGCCTGATGCCCCATAATACCATCTTCAAAACCTGGTATCATGCGACCTTCACCCATTACTAACACAAAATCTCTCGCATTACCGCCTTCGAACGCTTCACCATCGATGGTGCCTTTAAAATCGATAGTCACTCGCGAATCTGCGCCAACTTTCTCTTTTGTCTCTTGCCAAGTTGCTTGTTGCTTGCGTAATGTTTCCAACATGATATCAACATCTTGATCTTTTACCGCAACAATAGGTTTTTCAACCTTGATATTTTCTAAACCCTTTAGGTCAATTTCTGGATATACTTCAAATTCGACGGTATAGGTAAAATCTTCACCCGTTTTAAACTGTTCAGGTTGATATTTTGGTGCCCCAGCTGGATTAATTTTTTGTTCTATGATTGCACTGACAAAATTACGTTGCATTAAATCGCCCAGCACATCCTGTAATACAGAAGTACCATAACGTTGCTTAACGATATTCATCGGCACTTTGCCTTTACGAAAACCATCAATGCGCACTTTTTTTGCCACATTAATGAGTTCACTATTCACTGCTTTTTCAATATCAGCATTAGGAACGGTAATTGTTACACGACGCCCCAGCCCTTGAGTTGTTTCAACAGAAACTTGCATCTTGTTACCTCAAAAGAATCTTAGTACTCGGTCAACTCCAGAGTGAATGTTATCAAGCACTTGCTCTGACAACACGCTGCTCCCGAAACCCGGGTTTACCCTCTATTTTGAGGATCCCTGATAAGTAGAAGTGTTCCGAAACCTTATAGAAAATTAGACGCGACATTATACAGATGCATTAGGGGTGAGTCGAGAAAAGGTGAATAATAAATAGTAAACGCGCTAAAATTGCTATGACTAACGCAGTATAAGCAAAAAACGAAAATAGTATTTTTATTAGCAACTATTGTTAAATAATATCGCGGTAAGCAAGCATAATTATCTATTTCTTAATCTCAATTGACCTACTCCCCACCACGGCAAGCTGGTGAAGGAAAAACTATCTGTTGGCGTTGTTGCCACTCAGTTGGGGTATAAGTATGTAACGCCAATGCGTGAACACAATTAGATAATTCATCTGCCAATAATTGATAAACAACTTGATGACGAGCAACCATCCGTTGTGCTGCAAATTTTTCTGTTACTAAAATAACTTTAAAGTGACTTTCCGTACCTGGCGGAACATTATGTTGATCACTTTCATCTAATACCAACAAATATACAGGCGAAAAAGCGTATTTAAGTTTTTCTTCAATTTGCTTACATATAGTTTGCATAGGTTTAGTTACCATATTAATAGACTCTTCCGATTTAATACCCTAAGTAAGCATTTTTTATTATTACTGTCTGCAATTTAGCCATATTGGTTAGCAATAGGATTAAATTTTACTAAATTACGATTAAAGCCTCATCCAGGCAAATTTTTTTAGTAGGTTCCTTCATCAAATGCCGATAACTTTCTGGCATACTAGCAGTAAAATACCAAAATATGGTAACGATTAAATCAAGTAATTCCAAAATAGGTTGAGAAAACATGTTAAAAAACACCTTTTGTCTAATCTTTGCTCTGTTAATCTCATTGGGTTTAATGGGATGTGTTGCCCAAAGTAATACTTTATCTATCGATCCAAATATTACACTGCCAACTCAAGATCCAACCATAAGAGCAGTTTCAATTAACATTACTAGCATTGATAAACGAAGCTCAACGGCACTTGCCGAAGTTAATCGTAACGCCACACTAGCCGTATTAAAACCCTCTCGCGATTTACGTTATCTATTACAGGAAGCATTAGAAAAACAGATGGTTGCTAGAGGCTATACTATTAGCGCACCGGCTAATATCAATTTGCAAATTGTTCTTAATAAGCTGTATGCCGATGTACAGGAAGGCAGCTTACGTCATAATATTACTGTCGATGTTGCAATTAGTGTGGTAGCTATGGCTTCTAACGGCTCAACCAGTACACGCACCTATACGCGTAGCTACAACGAACAAGGGCCGCTTGAGGCCAGCAACGAAAAAATTGCTAATGCAATCAATAAAGCGTTAACCGACATTATGGCTGATATGGCGAATGATCCTGAAACCAGCCAGTTTATAAAACAAAACAAATAATGAATTGTTGTGCGTATTAATTAATGTATTGCCCGCAATAACTCTGTTTATCAACAACAGAGCAATAGGACGACTATGAAAAAAAACTATCTAACCGTTTTTAGCCAACATCGTTCCAGAATGCTGCTTTTGTTAGGTTTTGTGTCAGGATTGCCCCTGGCACTTACCGCAAGTACTTTACAAGCCTGGCTGACCGTCGAAAATATTGATATAAAAACGATCGGTTTTTTTTCATTAGTTGGCCAAGCTTATGTATTAAAGTTTCTTTGGTCACCCTTAATGGATCGCTATACCCTGCCATGGTTAGGTCGTCGTCGTGGTTGGTTATTAACCACACAGATTTTGCTGATTATCAGTATTGCGGCGATGGGATTGATGGACCCAAAGGAACATCTTTGGTGGTTGGCAGCGGTTGCGGTGCTTGTCGCTTTCTGCTCTGCATCACAAGATATTGTTTTTGATGCTTATAAAACCGATTTATTGTCGGCAGAAGAGCGTGGTGCCGGAGCAGCAATATCCGTTATGGGATATCGTATTAGTATGCTAGTTTCAGGTGGATTGGCTTTATGGTTGGTCGAGCATTTTGTTACTTGGCAGCAACTCTATCTACTGATGGCCAGCTTAATGCTAATTGGTGTCTACGCAACGCTATCGGCGAAAGAACCGCTAATAAAATCCCCACCACCCACAACACTCTATGAAGCTATCTATGAGCCCTTCGTAGAATTTTTTAGCCGTAATAATGCCTGGATCACCTTGTTGTTGATCATTTTCTATAAAATGGGTGATGCATTTGTTATGGCGCTTAGTACCAATTTTCTATTAAATAAACTTGGCTTTTCTCTAGGTGAAGTTGGCACCATTAATAAAACTTTTGGACTCTTTGCAACTATTCTTGGCGCTTTATATGGCGGTTATGTTATGCAAAAAATGTCCTTATTTAAAGCCTTACTTATTTTCGGTATTTTACAGGCTATTTCTAATTTTGGTTATTGGTTTCTGGCAGTAACGCCCGCCAATATTTATACTACCAGCAGCGTTATCTTTATTGAAAATATCTTCTCCGGCATGGGAACGGCCTCTTTTGTCGCACTACTTATGACCCTTTGTAATCATTCTCTTTCAGCAACTCAATTTGCATTACTGTCAGCCTTATCTGCCATTGGAAGAGTTTATGTTGGCCCCATCGCAAGCATGTTAGTAAGCAAATATGATTGGCCCACTTTTTATCTTATCTCTATCATTATTTCATTGCCGAGTATTTTTTTATTATTGATTTGCAAACCATCTTTATTTTATATCCAACAAACTGGCCAATTTATGCGTCGAACTTATTTTAAACAAACCTATAAATTAGCTATTTTGTGTCTTGCCATCTCAGTGGGTATATTTATATTTTGGCTTATAGTAACCGTTGCTTGTTATTTTTCCACCTGCCAAATTTATCTATTTACCCAACATATTGAGCTATGGCTAAAAATGTTAATTTATAAAGAGCAACTAATTAATTTTAGTATAATAATGGCTACCATTGGTTTTATTTTAGGCGCGATTCTGGATTATCTAGCAATACGTAAAACAGAAATACCCAAACAATGCAATAATAACCTTTAGAATATATTAATAAATACTAGATAGTTAACTTCATAACATTTATATAAATTATTTATTATTGACTGTTAAGAAATAATCATTGATATAGAGTGATCTCTATCACTCTATGAATAGGATCCTATTTCTATTTACAAAAACAAACTCTATCATCTCGCGACTTTTGCATTGCATTGTATTGTATTAAAATGCGTTTAAATTTATTTAAAATTAAGTTAACAAAATTTATGAGTAAAAAGTTTTTACCTATTACGATATTGACGTCGCTCACTCCGTTTGCCATGGCTAATACCACCACAGAAAACCCTGTTGGTTATCAAAATGGTTTTGCTAATATCAGTTTAAATTATTTTGACTGGTCACAACGAGCGGAAAATAAATCTGCTCACTCTACCCGCAAAAAAGATTTTGCCTATCTTGAACTGGAAGGAGGCGCTAACTTTAATTGGGGTGAACTTTATGGTTTCTTTGATGTGGAGAACCCATTTCATCAGCGTAGAACCGAGCCCAGCAGAAACCAACGCTACGCCGTTAAAACCACAGGTCGTGTCTACTTAGGTAACAGTGGCTTTAATCTATATGGCCATCTTTATGGTATTTGGTCCTTACCCGGCTATAAATATGGGGGTAATTTCCACGAAATTAACACACTTTATGGTTTTGGCTACAATTTCTCACGCGGCAATTTTTGGCTAAAACCCTTCTTAGCCTTACATTATGTTGATCAAAGTTTCTATTCTGGTAACAATGGTTATGTCATTGGTTGGGTTGCAGGTTATAGTTTTCAATTGTGGTCACAAAATTTTTCTATCACTAATTGGCATGAAATGGAATTTAATCGCGCAAAACGCTATGGCAATGGCGGAAAAAAAGGGATTAATGGCGCTATTGCTTTATGGTGGACGCCATTAGAAACCTTATCTGCGGGTATTCAATATCGTTATGCCGATAACAAGCTTGGAGATGATTTCTATCACGATGGGATCATTTATACCATCAAATATAATTTTTAATCATGTAAGCTAACGTAAAGACAGCGTATTTGATAATAAATGCTATTTTTAACTAGTGCTAAATAATAAGCATCAAAAAAATTAACTATTATTTAGCATTATAATTGATTTTCAACCTATAAAATCACACGGCCGCTTCCATTTATCTGCCTCTTTTTATTCATAATAAAATCATTTAATGTAAATAATTGTTAACTGCAAAATAATCATTAAAACCGTTCTATAATAAATTCAATTTTACATGTGATCACTTTAACAGAAAGTAATAACAATTATATTTGTGCGTCTTACAATTGTTTACACTAATATAACGTTACCGTAAAATGCCCACACTGAACAAAACGACAATAACCATCTTTGTCATTTGGGGTCGCTAAATGAGACTTATAAAATATAAAGGAAGTATTGGAGTCATCTCACTGCTTGCTATTGTTTGCCTGTTAACTGGTTGCGATATGGTATTAATGGATCCTAAGGGCGCCATTGGTATTGAGCAAAGAAAACTAATACTGACTGCACTTGGTTTAATGTTAATTGTTGTCATTCCGGTCATTTTTATGGCGATTATTTTCGCCAGAAAATATCGAGCAAGCAATAAACAAGCAACCTACCGGCCAGACTGGGCACACTCAAATAAAATCGAGTTAGTTTGCTGGACAGTTCCTATCATCATCATCATTATTCTTGCCGTAATTACCTGGAAAACCACCCATCAATTGGATCCCTATAAACCATTAGAAAGCGATAAAAAACCTATTACCATTCAGGTCATTTCAACCGATTGGAAATGGATATTTGTCTACCCAGAAGAAAATATTGCGACCGTTAATGAAATCGCGATTCCTGTCGGTGTGCCAATCAACTTTAAAGTAACCGCTGAGTCAGTGATGAATTCCTTTTTTATTCCCGCACTTGGTGGCCAAATTTATGCGATGGCCGGTATGCAAACCAAGCTTCACTTGATTGCTAATGAACCTGGTACCTATAAAGGCTTTTCATCAAGTTATAGCGGGCATGGCTTTTCAGACATGAAATTTAATGTCATTGCAACGCCTGATATGGCAAGTTTTGACAAATGGGTACAAAAAGTAAAAGCATCTTCCAAAACGCTAGATAGCATGGCGACATTTAACCAATTGGCTAAACCTAGCCACAATGTTCCTGTTACCTATTTTTCAAGCGTAAAACCAAATCTCTATGAAGAACTGATATTAAAATTCGGCCATGAACATCATATCAATCATGCTAACAAAACCGTACATGAAATGTCTGGCAATCAATTAATGCATATGAACCATTCTGCTCATGTCGATGCTAAGGAATAAATAGTATGTTGGGTAAATTAACGCTCGATGCAATCCCGATTCACGAGCCAATTATTGTCATCACTGTGATCTGTATTTTATTAGCGGGTATCGCTATTTTAGGGGTTATCACCTATTTTGGTAAATGGAAGTGGTTATGGAGTGAATGGCTAACGAGTGTCGATCATAAAAAAATTGGCATTATGTATATTATCGTTGCCATGGTCATGCTACTGCGTGGTTTTGCCGATGCAATTATGATGCGAGGTCAACAAGCATTAGCATCAGCTGGTGAGGCCGGTTTTTTACCACCGCATCATTATGATCAAATTTTTACCGCACACGGTGTGATCATGATTTTTTTCATGGCAACACCTTTCGTGGTTGGTTTAATGAATTTGGTTGTCCCATTACAGATAGGCGCTCGCGACGTCGCCTTTCCTTTTTTAAATTCTCTCAGTCTTTGGTTATTTATCGTTGGCGTTATCTTGATTAATCTGTCATTAGGTATCGGTGAATTTGCCCAGACCGGCTGGCTGGCTTACCCCCCATTATCAGGTAAGGAATACAATCCTGGTGTCGGGGTAGATTACTGGATATGGAGTTTACAAATATCAGGCATTGGCACGACGCTAACCGGAATAAACTTTTTTGCCACCATTCTACGAATGCGAGCACCTGGCATGTCAATGATGAAAATGCCTGTTTTTACCTGGACAGCACTTTGTACTAATGTACTGATTATTGCCGCATTCCCTATCTTAACTGTTACCATCGCACTCCTCACACTTGACCGATATTTAGGCACCCATTTCTTCACTAATGATATGGGCGGCAATATGATGATGTATATCAATTTGGTCTGGGCTTGGGGGCATCCTGAAGTTTATATACTCGTGTTACCTGTTTTTGGCGTATTTTCGGAAGTTACCGCCACTTTCGCTAAAAAACGTTTATTTGGATATACGTCTCTGGTCTGGGCAACTATTGTTATTACCGTAATGTCGTTTGTCGTCTGGTTACATCACTTCTTTACCATGGGCAGCGGCGCCAACGTCAATGCATTCTTTGGTATAGCTACCATGATTATTGCTATTCCAACTGGAGTAAAAATATTCAATTGGTTATTTACCATGTACCATGGCCGTATCGAATTCAAAACACCGATGCTCTGGACGATTGGCTTTATTATTACCTTCTCTATTGGTGGAATGACGGGCGTACTATTGGCCGTTCCCGGCGCAAATTTTGTACTGCATAATAGTTTATTTCTGATTGCCCATTTCCATAATGTGATTATCGGCGGGGTTGTGTTTGGTTGCTTTGCCGGTATGACCTACTGGTTTCCGAAAGCTTTTGGGTTTACATTAAATGAAAAATGGGGCGTTCGTGCTTTCTGGTTTTGGATCAGCGGTTTCTTTATTGCCTTTATGCCACTTTATATACTGGGTTTCATGGGTATGACTCGTCGTTTAAGTCAAAACATTGATCCACAATATCATCCGATGCTGATGATCGCTTCACTCGGTGCGGCTCTAATTGCTATCGGGATCTTCTGCCAAGTCATACAAATAATAGTCAGTATTCGCGATCGCCACAAAAATCGCGATATCACCGGCGACCCATGGAGTGGCCGTACACTAGAATGGTCTACATCGTCTCCGGCACCTTTTTATAACTTCGCCAAAGAGCCTCAAATTGATACACGTGATGCTTGGTGGGATATGAAAGAAAAAGGGATTGCATATAAACAGCCAACCAAATATGAACCCATTCATATGCCAAAAAATACTGCTGCCGGGGTGATTATCTCAGCCTTTTGTTTGATCTTCGGTTTTGCTATGGTCTGGCATATTTGGTGGCTAGCGATTATAGGCTTTGCGGGAATTATCGCCACCTGGATTGGTAAAAGTTTTGATGACAATGTTGATTATTATGTCCCTGTAGAAGAAATTAAACGTATTGAAAATCAGCATTACGATGAACTGAAAAAAGCAGGTATCCAGCATGTCAACTAATTCAATAGCTAAACAACATATTGCCCATGAAAATCATGGACATCATGACATAGGCGCAACAAAAGTATTTGGTTTTTGGATCTATTTAATGAGCGATCTGATCCTGTTTGCTTGCCTGTTTGCCACCTACGTTGTTCTGGTTAATGGTACTGCCGGCGGCCCGACAGGAAAGGATATTTTTAACCTCAATTTTGTATTGATCGAAACCTTCCTGTTATTGTTTAGTAGCATTACTTATGGATTTGCGATGCTGGCGATGTATAAGCAGAAAATAAATCTAGTTAAGCTATGGCTACTGATTACTTTTTTACTCGGATTAGGTTTTGTTATCATGGAAATTTACGAATTCCATGAGCTCATTGCTGAAGGTTATGGACCAGATCGCAGTGCTTTCCTTTCCGCTTTCTTCACCCTAGTTAGTACACACGGTATTCATGTAAGCTTTGGTTTAGCCTGGATCATTATCATGATTATCCATATTTCACGTCATGGCCTCACTGCCGTAAATCAGACTCGTTTAAGTTGTTTAAGTCTTTTTTGGCACTTCTTAGATGTTGTTTGGATCTGTGTATTCACCGTTGTTTATCTGTTGGGGGCCCTTGCATGAGTTACACCAATACACCGCACTCAGGTGCTAGCCACGGCAGTATGAAGACCTATCTAATTGGCTTTATACTCTCGATCATTTTAACGGTTGTCCCCTTTTGGATGGTAATGAATAGTACTGCATCTCATGACACTATCCTGTGGATCGTTATTGGTACGGCAATTGCCCAGATCCTGGTACATCTTGTCTGTTTCTTACATATGAATACCTCTTCAGATGACCGTTGGAATCTGGTTGCCTTCCTGTTCACGATGCTAATCATTGGCATTGTTGTTATTGGCTCTCTGTGGATAATGTATAACCTGAACATCAATATGATGCTCGACTAAAGAGTTGTGGTTCTGATGAAGCAATATCTACAAGTGACCAAACCAGGTATTATTTTCGGTAATCTAATTTCTGTCATTGGCGGTTTTCTACTCGCAGCAAAAGGCATAATTGATTACCCACTATTTATGACTACATTACTCGGTGTATCTCTGGTCGTCGCTTCTGGTTGTGTTTTTAACAACTATATTGACCGTGATATCGACCGAATGATGGAGAGAACCAAAAATCGACCTTTAGTTAAAGGACTTATTGATCCGAAATGTTGCCTAATCTATGCCAGCATACTAGGTATTGCTGGCATAGCTTTGCTCTATCTTGCCACCAATGCCTTAGCGGCACTACTTGCTGTTATCGGTTTTGTCATTTATGTGGGTATTTATAGCCTCTATATGAAACGTAAATCGGTTTATGGCACCCTGGTAGGCAGTCTATCCGGCGCCGCTCCGCCCGTTATTGGTTACTGCGCTGTTTCTGATCAGTTTGATATGGGAGCATTGATTCTGCTATTGATCTTTAGTTTATGGCAAATGCCACACTCTTATGCCATTGCTATTTTTCGTTTTAAAGATTATCAGACTGCCAATATTCCCGTGTTACCAGTAATTAAAGGAATTTCCGTCGCCAAAACCCATATCTTTTTATATATCCTTGCTTTTATGGTAGCAACGATTATGCTCGCCATTAGCGGCTATGCCGGCTACAAATATCTTATTGTTAGCGCCGTGGTAAGTTTATGGTGGCTTGGTATGGCAATTTCTGGTTTTAAAAATCAGAATGATGATCGTCTTTGGGCACGAAAATTGTTTATATTCTCTATCATAGCGATTACCTCTCTTAGCGTTATGATGTCTATTGATCCAACTGTTACTACTGAACAGACTTTTGTCTATATTAAATAATAAGTTAGCTTGAATAGTGGCAAATAATTGCCACTACCTTCACAGTTAAAATAGCCAATATGTCAACCAATTCCCTACTTTTTTATTCATACTTTATTAATACTTCGACGACAAATATATTAACTAATCGACTAAACCATTTTACAATGTCCACTGCTAAAGCTTGTGAGATAAACCATGAATGATAGGAAAATGACGCCAAAAGAATTAAAGGCAACCTGGGGTTTAGGAGCGGTATTCACATTACGTATGCTGGGCATGTTCATGGTATTACCCATACTAACGAGCTACGGACGCGAACTAAAAGATGCTAACGAATTATTACTTGGTCTAGCTATTGGGATTTATGGTATAAGTCAGGCTATCTGCCAAATCCCTTTTGGTCTAATGTCCGACCGATTTGGTCGTAAGCAATTAATTACCGCCGGCTTACTTATTTTTATTAGCGGTAGTGTGATCGCCGCAATAACTGATTCTATCTGGGGTATTATTATCGGCCGCGCTTTACAAGGCGCAGGCGCTATTTCTGCTGCCATTATGGCATTACTTTCCGATCTGACTAGCGAACAAAATAGAACCAAAGCGATGGCTTTTATGGGAATAAGCTTTGGCATCACTTTTGCTATTGCAATTGTTCTTGGCCCGATTATTACTCATGCTGTCGGTCTACATGGTCTGTTTTGGGGAATAAGCTTACTTGCCTTGGGTGGAATATTAATAACTCGTTTTGTTATACCTGATTGCCAATATCATATCGTTAATCGTGAAACGCATTTTATAAAAAATAGCGTACAAAGGGTTATTAATAATCGCCAACTACTTAAACTTAATTTTGGTATATTTTGTTTACATACCCTGCTGATGGCAAATTTTGTTGCTTTACCGTTAGTGCTTATTGATTCAGGTCTACAAACTAATCAACATTGGAAAATATATTTAATCACTTTGCTTATTGCTTTTATCACGGTTCTACCTTTTGTTATCTATGCTGAAAGGCAGCAGCGAATGAAACAAGTTTTCCTATTATGTATTAGTATCTTATTTATATCTGAATTAACATTTTGTTTTTCTAATCAACAGTTTTGGTTAATCGTGCTTGGTCTGCAACTATTTTTTATTGCATTTAATGTTATGGAGGCATTATTACCTTCACTTATCAGTAAAGAGGCGCCTGCCGGTTATAAAGGCACTGCAATGGGGCTCTATTCAACCAGTCAGTTTCTGGGCGTTGCGTTAGGTGGGATTTTAGGTGGATGGCTTTTTCACTTAAATGGCGCTTCCTGGGTTTTTATGGCCAGCTTAATACTTTGTAGCGGTTGGTTTTTTATTAGCTTAAATATGCATCAACCTACATATACCAGTAGTATCCGTTTAATTTTACCCCAACAGATCAAAGATTTTAATTTACTACACACCCAATTGATGAATCAACCGGGTGTGCGTGAAGTAATGCTCGATCTTAATGCGCTCAGCGCCTACATTAGAATAGATAAAAAAATGATTAGTCGGCAGCAGTTGGAAACTATCATTAATAACCAATAACCCACTACCTGCTGTAGAATATACAGCAGGCATAACAAATTTAGTCACGAAAATTAGTAAATTGAAAGGGTTGACCAAGTTCCGCCTCTCGCACTAATCCGATCACAGATTGTAAATCATTTCGTGACTTACCGGTTACTCGAACTTGTTCTCCCTGAATTTGCGCTTGAACCTTCAATTTACTCTCTTTGATTAATTTAATGATTTTTTTTGCCATTACCGAATCAATGCCCTGTAATAATGAAGCCTCAAGGCTATAAGTTTTGCCACTATGAACTATATCGTCAGGTATATTCAAAACGGCACCATCTATTCCACGTTTAGCTAATTTCTCGCGTAAAATATCTACCAATTGATTTACCTGAAAGTCGGACACACTTGTCACTTTAATGGATTCATTTTTTTCATTTAGTTCAAAACTGGCTTCAACATTGCGAAAATCCCAACGACTAGCCAATTCACGTTGCGCATTTTCAACAGCATTACTGACTTCATGCATGTCAATTTCAGAAACTATATCAAATGATGGCATATTTCATCACCTCCTAATTACACATAAAATAGCATAATACTACTTTTTATTATCAGCAAAAGCTCTATACTTGAAGTTAAATAACTCATCAAAAAGCATAATTGATTCAGTCAGATGGAAAACAATCGCGATCTTTGCCGATGGCACTGTCTGCAAGTTATAGCTGACAACATCATAAGTACAATTATTTATCCATTAATTAGACAGAGAGAAACTTAAATGTCACCAACTGTTCTCGTTTGCCTGGCGCACGGTAGCGAAGAAATCGAAGCTGTAACAGCAATTGATCTATTAACTAGAGCCGAAATCCCAGTGACAACCGCGAGTACCGCAGATAATGGCGAATTGGTATTAACATGCTCAAGGGGAGTAAAAATTGTTGCCGACACTCAGTTAGTCAAGATTATTGAACAAGATTTTGATGCCATCGTATTACCTGGTGGATTAAAAGGTGCAGAAGCGTTTCGTGATAATCCGCTGATCATTGAAAAAATTCGCCAATCCCATCATCAGGGTAACATCATTGCCGCCATTTGTGCCGTGCCAGCAATTGTATTAGAACACCATAATTTATTTCCCATTGGCAATATGACCGGTTATCCTGCTTTACAAAGTAAAATAGCCAGCCATAAACGCGTTGATTCTCGTGTCTACTATGATGAACGAGTAAAACTACTTACTAGTCAAGGACCTGCCACAGCTATTGATTTTTCACTTAAACTTATTGAGTTACTGGTTGGCAAAAAAAAGGCAGCTGAAGTTGCTGCGCAACTTGTGCCGCCGCCGGGTATTTATAACTATGCTAACTAACGGCAACATAGCGAAAATTATACATATTAACTGGCAACCATTTATCCTTAGGACGAAAAAAGTTAACTTATTATCATCAAGGCCGATACACTTTTACATTTTTAAAACCTTGTTCATGTAAATAAAGTGCTTGTAAGCGGCTCATAACACCGCGCTCACAATAGAGCAAATAAGGTTTTTGTGGCGGTAACTCACCAAATTGGCTATTCAGTTTATAAAATGGTAGTAACTTCACTTTAACACCGGTTAGCGCGAGTGGGTGAGCTTCCTGCTCATCAGGGGAACGAATATCCAAAATAATATCATCGACAGAAAATGTACTAACTACTTCTACTGCTGGCGTTTTATCTTGACCATCATTCATTATCTGACGAATATCAATATTTTGTGCTGTACTAACAACATGATCAAGCAGAGTAAAATCGAAATTAGCTTCCTGCGCTTCAATTTTGGTTTTTATTGCTTTCACTGTTGGTTTTTTCGAGATCACGCCACAAAATTCGGGCATGGTACGCGCAAAATCTGCCGTCCCTATCTCGCGAGCAATGTTAATAATATTTTCTTTATCATGAGAAATTAATGGCCGTAAAATCAAGGTATCGGTAACATTATCAATTAAACGTAGATTGGTTAATGTCTGGCTAGAAACTTGCCCTAACGCTTCTCCAGTTACTAACGCTTGAACTCCATAACGTTCAGCTATTGTCGATGCGGCACGTATAATCATCCTTTTCAGTACAACTCCCATCTGGCCATCATCAATCTTTGTAAGAATTTCGCTTACGATTGGCGCAAAATCTATCGCCACAAAACGCACTTTATGTGAACGACCAAAACGATGCCAAAGATGGTAAGCAACCTGCTTGACACCAATCTCATGGCTGGTGCCACCCAGATTAAAAAAGCAGTAATGAACTCGGCAACCACGCCGCATTAGCATGTAGCTAGACACCCCCGAATCAAAGCCACCGGATATCAACGATAAAACATCTTCTTGTGTACCGATAGGAAAGCCACCAATCCCTTGAATACGGGATTTAACCAGAATGACTTTATCGTTTTCAATTTCCAGATTCACAGTGATATCAGGCTGATTGAGTTTCACTTTGGCTGAAGAAATATGTTGATTTAATCCACCACCAACGTAACGTTCTACATCAATTGAAGTAAAATCTTGTTTACCCCGACGCTTAACACGCACACAAAAAGTTTTATCTGTTAGCAATTCAGCATAAGTTGCATAAGCTAACTCAAAAATATGGTGGAGATCACGGAATTGATATTCTTCAACTAACAGAATATGATGGATGCCAGGAATTCTTGTTAAGGCATCACAAATTTCATCATGATGTGTATTTTTTTTAGCGCGAACTTCGATATTATCCCAGTGGCGAACAACGGTAATTTCCGCATCTAATACCTTTAATATATTAAGGATATTGCTAGCCAAGATCTTAATAAAGCGCAACCGCACTGATTGGCTTTTAATGGTAATTTCAGGAAATAGTTTAATAATAAACTTCATAATTTTGTATAAAAGTCGGTTTTTATTTTTGCGAATAAACGCATATTATGCATATTTATTAGCAGAGCGTTTGATTTTAAGGTGGGAAGTATATCACTATATTGTGTTTTATCGCTAAAAAGAATAAATTGTATGCGTAAATGTAGTAAAATAAATCGCCTTACGCGCATATTCACCCGATATTAAGGCAAGTAAAACGATTATGGCTAAAAAGAAAATATCTGATAAACAAGATCCGCTATCTTTTGAAACTTCACTGATAGCGTTAGAGCAGATCGTCACACGCTTAGAGTCAGGCGAACTTCCGCTGGAAAAAGCATTAAGTGAATTTGAACAGGGGATTCAATTAGCCCGGCAAGGCCAGAAAGCGTTGCAACAGGCAGAACAACGCGTCCAAATTTTGTTACAAGACGATGACAATGCACAACTAGATAACTTTACGCCGGAAGATAAATAAATCATGTCTGAAATAGTGACACTTTCTTTTGCCGATCAACGCCAATGGGTACAAAATCGCGTCAACAAAACTCTGCTAAACCAATTCCAGCGTCTTCCGTTTAATCAGAGTCAACTTGTCGCGGCGATGAAATATGGCGCGTTACTTGGTGGAAAACGACTAAGACCTTTTTTAGTTTATGCTATAGGTGATATGTTAAATGTTGCCGTGGAAAATCTGGATGTACCTGCTGCCGCTGTTGAATGTATACATGCCTTTTCATTAATCCACGATGATTTACCCGCAATGGATAACGATAATCTACGTCGTGGCCAGCCTACCTGTCATATTTCCTTTGGTGAAGCCCATGCAATTTTAGCTGGTGATGCCCTGCAAACACTCGCCTTTGACATATTATCTCGTTCGGCTATGCCAGATGTTAGTGATACCTATCGCCTTGCGATGATAGCTGAGCTAGCTACTGCTACGGGAGCAGCAGGCATGTGTGGCGGCCAAGCGCTCGATATGGAATCAGAAGGTCAACAAATTGATTTCACAACATTGGAAACTATTCATCATCATAAAACGGGCGCTTTAATTCGTGCTGCCATCAGAATGAGTGCACTTACGGCTGGCAACCAAGGCAACAAATTACTACCATTATTAGATAATTATGCCAATGCAATTGGACTGCTATTCCAAGTCCATGATGACATCCTTGATGTTACCGGTGATACAGACATTTTAGGTAAAAATCAGGGATCAGATAAAAAACATAAAAAAAGCACCTATCCATCATTAATCGGTCTTGAACAAGCACAAAAAAAAGCGAACAATCTCTATGAACAAGCACTGGATACGCTTTATATGTTAGAACAACAGTATGGACTTAATACGGAAACCCTACAAAACTTAACGCACTTTATTATCGAACGAAAAAGCTAATTTCCTTGATTCAAAGACAGAACATTTTACCGATAATAAAAATACAAAATAATCTTTTGGCAGCCAACTACAGCGTCATTGGTATAAACAAAAAACAATTATTTAATGGGCAGACATGAGTATTGATATCGCTTCCTATCCAACTTTAGCATTAATAGAAACACCGGAAGAATTGCGACTTTTACCAAAAGAAAGTCTTGTTAAATTATGTGAAGAGTTGAGACAATTTTTATTAAATAGTGTTAGCCGTTCCAGTGGACATTTCGCTTCTGGCTTAGGTGCCATTGAACTGACTGTTGCTTTACACTATGTCTATAAAACCCCATTTGATAATCTTATCTGGGATGTTGGCCACCAGGCATATCCACATAAAATATTAACTGGCCGCCGCGACCGAATTGGTACAATACGACAAAAAAATGGCTTACATCCTTTCCCCTGGCGAGCAGAAAGTGAATATGACGTGCTTAGTGTCGGTCATTCCTCTACCTCAATCAGTGCTGGACTCGGCATGGCGGTAGCAGCTGAATATGAAAATAAAGATCGCAAAACAGTTTGTGTTATTGGTGATGGTGCCATTACAGCAGGTATGGCTTTTGAAGCAATGAACCATGCAGGTGATATTCATAAAGATATACTAGTGATCCTCAATGACAATGAAATGTCAATTTCAGAAAACGTTGGTGCATTAAATAATCATTTGGCACAACTGTTATCTGGCAATCTATATACTTGCTTACGTGAGGGTGGAAAAAAGGTATTTTCTAATATCCCATCAATTAAAGAATTGTTAAAGAAAACTGAAGAACATCTTAAGGGCATGGTAATTCCTAGTACTATGTTTGAAGAGTTGGGGTTTAACTACATTGGTCCAATTGATGGCCATGATGTACTTACATTAGTACAAACATTAAAAAATATGCGTGAATTAAAAGGCCCGCAGTTTTTACATATCATGACTAAAAAAGGCAAGGGTTATGAACCAGCCGAAAAAGATCCTATCAGCTGGCATGCCGTGCCTAAATTTGATCCAGCAACCTTTAGCCTACCCAAAAACAGTAATAAACAATTAACTTTTTCACAGATTTTTGGCGATTGGTTATGCCAAGAAGCTGCTGATGATCCTAAACTGATGGCAATCACGCCAGCCATGCGGGAAGGTTCGGGCATGGTTGAGTTTTCTAAAACCTATCCCAAACAATATTTTGATGTAGCAATTGCAGAACAACACGCTGTGACTTTTGCTGCTGGCCTTGCCATTGGAGGCTATAAACCTGTTGTCGCCATTTATTCAACTTTTTTACAGCGTGCGTATGATCAAGTGATCCATGATGTGGCCATTCAAAAGTTGCCTATCCTATTTGCTATCGATCGAGCCGGCATTGTTGGTGCCGACGGACAAACCCATCAAGGTGCCTTTGATCTATCATTCTTACGTTGTCTACCGGATATGGTAATTATGTCACCAAGTGATGAAAACGAATGCCGTCAAATGTTACATACGGGATATCACTACCAGGATGGTCCTGTTGCAGTTCGTTATCCTAGAGGAACGGGTTCTGGTGCCACGTTACAACCACTTGCAAAAATTCCAATTGGTAAAGGACTTGTTCGCCGTCAAGGAAAAAAAATTGCCATCCTCAACTTTGGAACTTTGCTTACTGAAGCAATAAAAGCAGCAGAATTACTTAATGCCACTGTGGTCGATATGCGGTTTGTAAAACCGTTAGACGAAACGTTGATACTGGAGATAGCTCAAACACATAAGCTATTAGTAACATTAGAAGAAAATGCAATTATGGGTGGAGCCGGTAGCGGCGTTAATGAATTTTTATTAAAAGCCCATCATATTATGCCCATCATTAATCTCGGTTTACCTGATCACTATATTCCACAAGGAAGTCAAGCAGAGATTCAGACTGAGCTAGGGCTTAATGCTGAAGGAATTATTAAATCTATTAACAACTATTACGCCAAATAGATAGGTTGAAAAATCAAAAGCGGCGGTTTACCGATCGCTTTTGATTTTCAGTAACTCACTGACATTATAATGCGGGTAACCAGTGCGCAAGGGCAGCCACGATAGCAATAGCAAAAATAGCCGCGATGATATCATCTAACATAATACCAAAGCCTCCACCTACTTGCCGATCAAACCAACCAATAGGCCAAGGTTTTAACATGTCAAAAAAGCGGAAAAGCACAAACGCGATCAATACCCATTGCCAATTAACTAATGGTATTGCCATGAGGGTCATCCACATGCCAATAAATTCATCCCACACAATACTACCGTGGTCGTGAACTTGCATATCATCGGATGTCCGTTGACAAATAACAATGCCAACAGCAAAACCCAATAAAATAATCAACCAACATAACCAAACCGGTAATAGCCAATACATTAGTAGCCAGAATGGAATAGCCGCTAATGAACCCATTGTGCCAGGAATAATGGGAGATAAACCACTACCAAATCCAGTTGCCAATAGATGCCAAGGATTTGACAAGTTTAAACGTGATTTGGCATCAGTCATAACAAGCCTCCTCGATAAAATGATCAAACCCGGCTAAATCAGGTGAGACCTCCTTATTGCCATGAAAATAACGGATACCTTCTGATTCTGGTGTGATCTGGCCGATACAATGAAAGTTTGCCCCAGTATGCGCTAGCGCTGATTCTAATGCACCCCGGTTTATCTCAGGCACGGTAAAGCACAGTTCATAATCTTCTCCACCGCTTAACGCCCAGGTTAACGCCTGTTCTGAGGTAACATGTCTGCGTAAGGCATCCGATAAAGGTAAAAAATCCAATTTAATTTTAGCGCCACGGCCACTAATTTTTAGAATATGGCCAAGATCAGAAATCAAGCCATCAGAAATATCTATCGCCGCAGAAGCAAGATGGCGTAAAGCCTGGCCTTGCAAAATACGCGGCTGTGGCCTTAAATGGCGCTGAATTAACCAATGACGATCTTTTGCATCTTCAACAACCAGCTGTGATTGCAAAATCGCAAGACCTGCGGCACTATCTCCCAATGTTCCGGTAACATAAATCCAATCACCATTACAGGCTCCTGACCGTGTTAGTGATTTCCCGATAGGAATCAAACCATGGGCAGTATAGGTTAAACTCATTGGCCCTCGGGTTGTATCTCCACCAATGAGCTGCATTTCATAGTAATTAAGCTGTTCAAATAGGCTAGAACTAAACCTTGCCAGCCAATCTTCATTGATTTGTGGCAATGTTAACGCCAGAGAAACCCATGCAGGATCTGCCCCCATAGCGGCTAAATCACTTAAATTAACCGCCAAAGATTTATAGGCCAAATCTTCTGGTGAAATACTATCAAGGAAATGGATGCCCGCAACTAGTGTATCGGTAGTAATCGCTAATTGCTGTTTTTCCGGTATAGTTATCAATGCACAATCATCACCAATACCGATATTAACGTCATGCCGATTTTGCTGTTGACGATTAAAGTAACGCGCGATGATATCAAATTCGCCACAAACCATAATAATATTCCAATATACTATGCTCCGATTGCTATAAGGCTAGCACACGACCTTATAATCAAAATGAACATCAGATTATTCGAAAAGCCTGAACACCGTTACTTCTTACGCACAGTAACAACAACTTTATCGAGCGCACCATTGATAAATTTGTGACTCTCCTCGGCACCAAAAACTTTTGCTAATTCAATCGCTTCATTAATAGCAACTTTATAAGGCACATCATTACGGTAACAGAGTTCAAACATCGCTAAACGTAAAACCGCTTTTTCTACCTGACCAAGCTCCTCAAGCTGACGAGAAAGATAAGGAGCCATTTTTTTATCGAGTTCCGACACATGCGTTGAAACGCCATTAAGTAGCTCACGAAAGTAAGTCACATCAACATTTGACATATCCTGTTCAGTTAAGAACTCCTCTTCAACATCAGCAATACTATTACCCGATAATTGCCACGAATAAATCGCCTGAACAGCACACTCACGCGCGCGATGACGAGCAGCAGGTTTCACAACATTCCCCTTAAATAAAATAGTTAGCCTTTAATGGCCTGAATTACATTAACCATTTCCAGCGCCGCTAATGCAGCATCAGCACCTTTATTCCCCGCTTTCGTACCTGCACGCTCGATGGCCTGCTCAATATCCTCAGTGGTTAATACCCCAAAGGCAACCGGAATATTACTTGTCATCGCGACATTCGAAAGTCCAGCACTACATTCACCGGCAACATAGTCAAAATGTGGAGTTGCACCACGTATGACACTAGCAAGAGCAACGACTGCATCATATTTTTTCGTTTCTACTAATGTTTTAATCGTCAATGGCAGTTCATAAGCACCAGGTACCCAAACAACCGTAATATTTTCTGTTGCAACTTGGCCAACACGCTCCAAGGTATCTATAGCGCCTTCGAGCAAGCTATTGTTGATAAAATGATTAAAACGTGCAATAGCTATTGCTATACGAGCTTTAGGCGCTGCTACCGTACCTTTTATTACCTTCATAGCGTTCCTTAAAATGCTAATTATTCTCTACATAAACGACAATTTTACCATATTCTTTTATATACTGCGCTGCTGAATTTAGCTAACTTTAAAACAGGTATTAGGAACGCTAAATTAAATCAATTAAAGGTTATATTACTTTAACAATATTACTATGCTTTATTAAGCTAACCAGCTAACGAAAATATGACATCACAATGGGCGCAAGGTTAAACGTAAATCAATGTCAATAAGTTCAATATTAATAAATTCAAACGCAGATGCATCTTTCAATTTTTGTAATTCTGGAATATTAATTAATCCTCTAGCGCTTTCACCTAAAATTTTAGGGGCCACATACACAATCAATTCATCAACTAATCCTAGTGTCAACAAGGTACCGGCAAGTGTTGGCCCACTTTCGACCCAAATTGAATTAATATTACGTTTAGCCAACTGCATCATCAGCAAAACTAAATCAATTCCTTTTCCGTAGGTTGGGATGGTTATTTGTTTGACATCACCAAACCAATTTTGCGCAATGGGATTCGAGCGAATAAGCCAACATTCACCCGCTGATTTTGTAACAAAATGTTCTGGTTTTACTTGATTATTGCGATCCAAAACAATCCTTATTGGTTGGCGCAGGCTTTCTTCCGGATAAATATTTTGTAGTTCAGGCGCGAAATCTTTCCAACGAACATTTAAAGCAGGATTATCAGCTAAAACAGTAGCACTGGTGGTTAAAATTGCGCTCGCCTGGGCTCTAAAACTTTGTACATCCTGACGAGCTGCTGGCGAAGTAATCCATTTGCTTTCACCTGATGCGAGGGCTGTTCGCCCATCAAGGGATGCAGCTAATTTAAGTTGAACATAGGGGAAACCCGTTCGCATCCTTTTTAAAAAGCCTTGATTTAACTGCTCAGCTTCATCAATTAGTAAACCGTGTATTACTTCGATACCAGCCTGCTGTAATTTTAGTAAACCCCGTCCTGCAACCTGAGGATTTGGATCTTGCATCGCCACAACAACACGCTGAATACCCGCACTGATTAACGCATCTGCACAAGGTGGCGTTTTACCATAATGGCTACAGGGCTCTAATGTGACATAAGCAGTTGCTCCGTTAGCTTTTTCACCCGCCATTTGTAAAGCATAAATTTCCGCATGCGCTTCACCTGTTTTACAATGAAAGCCTTCTCCCACTACTTCACCATCACGTACAATGACACAGCCTACATTTGGGTTAGGTGAGGTAGTAAATCGTCCCTGCTTGGCCAATGACAACGCACGGCTCATAAACTGCTTATCAAACGTGGTCATTTTTACTATTAATCCTGTAACTTAGCAATTTCTTCGCCAAATTCACGAATATCTTCAAAACTACGATAAACCGAAGCAAAGCGTATATAAGCCACTTTATCTAGCTTTTTCAATTCATCCATGACAATTTTCCCGATCATTTTTGCCGGAATTTCTCGCTCTCCAGTTGCGCGAAGTTGTGATTTTATATTGTTAATAGCTGTTTCCACATCATCAGAACTTACCGGGCGTTTTTCTAATGCTTTTTGCATACCTCGTCTAAGTTTGTGTTCATCAAATGACTCACGTACATCATCGCTTTTTACCACCCGCGGCATAACTAATTCAGCCACTTCAAAAGTCGTAAAACGCTCATGACATTCAAGACATTGTCGACGACGACGAACCTGCGAACCATCGCCAACCAGTCGTGAATCAATCACTTTGGTATCTACAGCGGTGCAAAATGGGCAATGCATAAAATTTCCTGATTTTAGGGTCCGGCTTTTCAGTTTAACTCAGCTATCAATGAAAAACACCCTGCTAGCGCAATCTAACAGGGTGCGAGTTAACAAAATTTACCTTTAAGGCAGCAGAGAATGTTGATCTGCTCCCTCTTTTTCCACTTTAGGAGGGATCAAATGCTCTCGTTTCATTCCCATCTTTAATGCTAGAGCAGAAGCAACATAAATCGAAGAAACTGTTCCAATCGTCACACCAATTAACATAACTAGAGAAAATCCTTTCAGTATTGAACCACCAAAAAGATAGAGCATTAGTACCACTAATAAAGAAGTTCCTGATGTAATAAGTGTTCGACTCAATGTTTGTGTTAATGAAACGTTCACTATTTCGTATGATGTACCACGACGGATCTTGCGGAAATTTTCGCGAATACGATCAGAAACAACGATGCTGTCATTTAAGGAATAACCAATAACCGACATTAATGAAGCAACAATGGTCATATCAACTTCAATCTGAAAAAGTGACACAATGCCCAATGTAATAACCACATCATGAGCTAATGATATTACCGCTCCGGCAGCTAGGCGCCATTCAAAACGGAAACCAACGTAAATCAAAATACAGATCAAAGCGGCTAAAAGTGCCATTGCTCCGGTTTGAGCTAATTCACTACCAACACTCGGCCCAACAAACTCGATACGCTTAATCGTTGCTTGTTCATCGACATCTTTGTTAATCACTGAAATAATAGACTTACCGATTTCTTGACCAGCCACACCTTCAGTAGGAGGCAACCGGATCATAATATCTCGACTGCTACCAAAATTTTGGATCAGTGGTTCCCGATAGCCATTATTCGCTAAACTAGCTCTAATTTTATCAAGATCTGCAGGTTGACTGAGATTAATTTCAATAACAGTCCCGCCGGTAAAATCTAATCCCCAGTTGAAACCTTTCAATGATATGACCGTAATGGAAAGAATAAACAAAGCAATTGAGATACCAAATGCTAAATAATCCCAACGCATAAAATCGATAACTTTACGGCCATGATTTAACTGTTCTACTGTGTAATCTTGCGCCACAACCACGCTCCTTAAATAGACAGCTTTTTAATACGTTTACCACCATACAATAAGTTCACGATAGCTCGTGTTCCAACAATGGCAGTAAACATGGAGGTGGCAATACCAATCGCCGTAGTAATGGCAAAGCCCTTAATCGAGCCGGTGCCTACCGCATACAAAATGGTTGCCGTGATCACAGTGGTTAAATTCGCGTCTAAAATACTGGAAAATGCCCCTTTATAACCTTCATGTATCGCTTGCTGTATAGAACGACCATTCTTTAGCTCTTCTTTAATCCGTTCATTAATCAATACATTAGCATCAACAGCAACAGCAAGCGTTAAAACAATACCAGCAATTCCCGGCATGGTTAAAGTGGCTCCCGGTAATAGCGACATAATCCCCATAATGAGGATCAAGTTTGCTAACAACGCGGAACTGGCAATCAGACCAAATTTGCGATAATAAATGATCATAAATAGCACAGAAGCTAACAAACCAGCTAATGATGCTTTCATGCCTTGCTCAATATTTTGCAAGCCTAATGTTGGCCCAATTGTGCGTTCTTCAACAATTTGAATAGGTGCGATCAATGCACCAGCGCGTAGTAATAAAGATAATTGACGAGCTTCCGTTGGATTACTGATACCGGTAATACGAAATTTGCTACCAAAGCGAGCAGAAATTCTGGCGACATTAATGACTTTCTCATCTTTTACCAAAATAGCACGACCATTGGCATCTTTTCGCCCGCTATCTTTATATTCAACAAATAAGGTTGCCATCAATTTGTCCTGATTATCACGCGTAAAATCAGACATAATAGAGCCACCAACACTATCCAGACCAATGCTTACCTGTGGGCTTCCCATTTCATCCAAATCTGATGTCGAATCAGTAATGTGATCGCCTGTCAAAATAACGCGTTTATAAAGAACGACCGGCTCACCATCACGCGTATATTTTATCTCAGAATCTCCCGGAATATGACCACGTTGAATAGCCGAACTGTCTATACCGACATTAACTAAGCGAAACTCCAGCGTTGCAGTTGCACCGAGAATCTCTTTTGCTCGCGCTGTATCTTGGATACCCGGTAATTCAACGACAATACGGGAAGCCCCCTGACGTTGTACTAATGGTTCGGCAACACCTAATTGGTTAACGCGGTTACGGATAATATTAATATTTTGTGATACTGCATAATTACGCGCTTCACGGATCCGCTCATCTGTCATTACTGCCGTTAATATATTGTTGTTACCGGTAGTAAAAACTAAATCGCGATAACGTGGTGTCAAATAAGATTCGGCTTGCGAGCGATCATTATCATCACGAAAGCGAATCTCAACGCCGTAATTATCTATTTTACGTATCGTTGAATAGGGGATCCCTTTTTCACGTAAATCACTACGCAGGCCATCCATATTCTGCTCTTGTAATTTACTCAATGCTGTTTCTATATCCACTTCCATTAAGAAGTGAACACCACCACGCAAATCTAACCCTAATTTCATGGGTTCACCGCCCAATGCCCTTAACCAATGAGGGGTAGCAGGTGCCAGATTTAATGCCACAATATACTGCTCGCCTAAACCGGCAACTAGGGTTTCGCGTGCATGCAGCTGAACATCTGGATTATCAAAACGAGCAAGAATTACACCATTTTCCAGTACAATTGATTTACTTTCGATTTTCTCTTTCTTTAAAATATTGCGAACCTGATCCATAGTCTGTTCATTGGCAGCGGTTCCCCGCACGCCAGTAATCTGAACAGCCGGATCTTCTCCATAAAGATTGGGAAGCGCATACAGCAGACCGATGAGTAACGCAGCGATCAGCATTAAATACTTCCACAAAGGATAACGATTTAGCACGGCAATTCCCTTCGGGAAAATCAGAAATTAGATAGACTTCATTGTACCTTTTGGTAGTACAGCAGCAACGAAATCACGTTTAATGGTTACTTCATTGGTGTCATTTAATGCGACAACAATATAACCTGTTTCAGATACTTTGGTGACACGGCCAATTAATCCACCAGTTGTTAGAACCTCATCACCTTTAGAAATAGAATCCATTAATTTTTTATGCTCTTTAGCTCGCTTCTGCTGTGGGCGTAAAATCATAAAATAAAAAATCAATCCGAAAACAACCAGCATGATGATCAAAGAGTATGGGTTTCCTTGCGTCTGACCATCAGCTGAAGCGACTGCATCAGAAATAAACAAATTCATCAAAATTTCCTCATTGTGATTAAAACTATATTTCTAACTCAAAAAATTAATCCAAACCAATAAATCCTACACTGATTTGATTCAATTAGCACGACTGAAATTATACTCTAATTTGATGAAATCGATTTATTGATTCGACGATAAAACTCTACCGCAAAAGCCTCAAATTCACCTTTCTCTATCGCTTGTCGAATTTCAGCCATTAGCCGTTGATAATAACTTAAATTGTGTAAGGTATTAAGCCTGGCACCAAGAATTTCATTACAGCGGTCAAGATGATGTAAATAAGCACGGCTATAGTTAGAGCAAGTATAGCAGTCACAATGGGCATCTAGTGGCGAAGTATCCGATTTATATTTAGCATTCCGGATTTTAATTACCCCTTCAGTAACAAATAAATGGCCATTTCGTGCATTACGGGTGGGCATTACACAATCAAACATATCAATACCGCGACGAACCCCTTCAATCAGATCCTCCGGTTTACCTACGCCCATTAAATAGCGTGGTTTATTCTGCGGAATTTGTGGGCAAACATGCTCTAAAATACGGTGCATATCCTCTTTCGGTTCTCCCACGGCTAAACCGCCTACCGCATAACCATCAAAACCAATCTCGATCAGGCCTTTTACTGATATATCACGTAAATCCGGGTAAACACTGCCCTGTATAATGCCAAAAAGCGCATTTCTATTAGCTAACTCATCAAACCGTTGACGACTACGTTTTGCCCAACGAAGGGACATCTCCATCGACTTTTTAGCATACTCCCAATCTGCTGGATAAGGCGTACATTCATCAAAAATCATGACAATATCCGAACCCAGATCGTACTGAATTTCCATTGATTTTTCAGGACTAAGGAAAATTCTTTCACCATTGATTGGATGACGAAAATCGACGCCCTCTTCTTTAATTTTACGCATGGCACCAAGGCTAAAAACCTGAAATCCACCTGAGTCAGTCAAAATGGGTCCTTGCCATTGCATAAAATCATGCAAATCGCCATGTAATTTCATTATCTCTTGCCCGGGGCGCAACCATAAATGGAAAGTATTGCCTAACAGAATTTGTGCTCCGGTCTGTTTAACTTCTTCCGGCGTCATACCCTTAACTGTGCCATAAGTACCAACCGGCATAAAAGCAGGCGTTTCTACTATGCCACGCTCAAAAATCAAACGACCTCGGCGAGCTTGGCCATCTTGGGTTTGTAATTCATATTTCACTTTGCCTCTCCAACATCAGAAAAACAGTCCAATGTGTTATTTATCAATTTAGTTAACTAAATTGATGATGTTAATTATAGGTTAATAACTAGTCAGCCACTTATTCACTCACTGCCTTAGGATTATGCGTGATAAACATGGCATCACCATAACTAAAAAAGCGATACTTCTCTGCGATTGCTTTTTTGTAGGCATTCATCGTATTTTGATAACCAGCAAAAGCAGATACCAACATAATTAATGTAGATTCAGGTAAATGGAAATTAGTAATTAATGCATCGACAATTTGAAAATGAAAGCCTGGATAAATAAAAATTCGAGTATCATCAAAGAAGGGAGCAATAATTGCTTCCTTACACGCGCAAGCCGCGCTTTCTAAAGATCGAATTGAAGTTGTGCCAACCGCAATAACCCGTTTACCCCTCGCTTTACACGCCAATATTGCATCAACAACCTCTTGCGATACTTCAACATACTCTGCATGCATGGTATGTTCAGCAACATTTTCCACCCGAACAGGTTGAAATGTCCCAGCACCTACATGCAGTGTCACAAACGCCATTGCGACTCCTTTTTGCCGCAGCGCCGCGAGTAATGATTGATCAAAATGTAATCCTGCCGTGGGCGCAGCAACTGCACCAGGTCGTTGGCCATAAACCGTTTGATAAAGTGTTCTATCAATCTCTTCATCAGGACGAGCAATGTAGGGAGGTAATGGTATATGGCCAATATCATTTAAGATAGCTAGCACATCTCGCTTATCCTGAAAACCAATTTCAAATAGCGTATCGTGTCTTGCCAACATAATGGCTTTGACACTTTCATCATCACCTAATAATAATTCAGCGCCAACCTTGGGTGCTTTAGAAGCACGAACATGTGCCAAAACTCGGTGGGGATCTAACATGCGCTCAATTAGTACTTCAATTTTGCCACCAGAGATTTTACGGCCATAAAGACGCGCCGGTATAACCTGCGTATTATTGAAAACTAGCAGATCCCCGGATTCTAATTTATCAACAATATCAGTAAAAATACCATGAGCCAGTTCACCAGTTGAACCGTCTAAAGAAAGTAGCCGGCAATGACTACGTTTGGCTAAGGGATAATGGGCTATTAACTCATCAGGTAATTTAAAAGCAAAATCAGAGACACGCATTTCTTTATACTATTTGATCAAAACAAGCGCACTAGTCTAGTGCGACGATAAAGACAGTGCAACAAATAAGCATCACGAAAACTAAAAAATTCACTTATAATGACACTATGAATTTTCTTGCACACTTGCATTTAGCTCAAAAAGCTCAAAGTTCCTTATTAGGAAATTTAATGGCGGATTTCGTTCGCGGTAATCCTGATGGTTTGTATTCACCGGATGTTGTGGCCGGGATTACAATGCATCGTCAGGTTGATAAATTTACCGATCAACACCCCATTGTGATTAATGCGAAGCAACTTTTTCGGCCACCATACCGTCGAGTCGCCGCAATTACTCTCGATTTAGTTTGGGATCATTTTCTCGCTTTATACTGGGATCAAATCGAACCAAAACAAACGCTACCCCAATTTGTTCATTATGCGCGCCAGCAAATTGAGCCGAACTTATATTATACTCCTGAGAAATTTCAAGAATTAAATGAGTATTTATGGTCACAAAACTGGCTGATTCGTTATGCAGAGCCTGAATACATGAGTGATGTATTAAACAGCATGGCGCGCAGACGGCCTAAACTGGTTAATTTAATCGGTTCCTTTGATGACTTTATTCTGCATTACTCTCGTTTTTCTAGTTTCTTTTGGCAATTTTATCCAGAAATGATCACCTTTGCCAAAACTCAAACAGCAAAAACAACGTTATTAAATGAAAACAAATAAACCCTAGCTGATTAAAGACTAGGGTTTGTCACTATTAAATTATACCCTTCCGGCATCTCACTACTATATATCAGTGTTGTTTAGTGTTAATACGATCATATAATGCAAACAAAACTAAAACAATTAATGATGGTACCAGCCAGGCTAAATCATGATCATAAAGTGGTAATTTCTTTGCAATAGCAGGAATGAATGTTTGCAAAAGCGCTGAAGATTTCAGCGCACCTAACAAACCAAATAGTAGACTTACCAGCATGGTTGGCGCAACCACCCTGGATGCACATTTCCACCATTTCAAAGTAAAGCTCATCATAATCAATACAATACAAGGTGGGTAAATCGCGATTAATACTGGAATGGAAAATTCAATCAGTTTACTTAATCCTAAATTCGAGATCACCATAGAAAAGATACCAAGTATCCAAACTAATGTACGATAAGAAATCGGTACATAAAGCGCAAAAAATTCAGCACAAGCACAAGTGAGTCCAACTGCCGTTACCATACAAGCAACAAAAATCAGTACCCCTAAGAAAAAACTACCATAATTACCGAAAGTATGTTGCACATAGACATGCAAAATATCAGCGCCATTGCTGGCATTAGGCAATAACGAGCCGCTATTCTCACCCAGTTTAAACAGTGAAACATAAACCAACGTTAATAGCACGCCGGCAATTAATCCAGCCCACATGGTATAACGGGTTAGAAGAGCAGAATTTTCAACGCCTCGTGAGCGAGCAGCATTAACAATAACAATGCCAAAAACCATGGCACCTAGGGTATCCATAGTTAGATAACCATTAATAAAACCATTAGAAAAAGCCATTTCTTTGTAGGATGGCGTTGACATAATAGGTTCACCTGCTGGCCAAAGTAACGCAGCAATGCCCAAAATAGCAAGTGCAATCATTTTTATTGGCGCTAAGATATGTCCTACGCTATCGAGCAATCGTCCTGGATAAAGTGAAATAGTTATCACAATAGCAAAATAAATTAGGCTATAAATAAACAATGAAAGCGATGAAACTCCTCCAACTAATGGGGCAATTCCGACTTCATAAGAAACTGTTGCGGTACGAGGTGTCGCAAATAATGGCCCGACCGATAAATAGGCGACAATAGCTAACAATAACCCAGCAGATTTACCAATCGGCGCACTGAGTTGTTCGATGCCGCCACCTACTTTTGCTAGCGCGATAACAGCAATAACAGGCAAACCAACACCTGTTAGCAGGAATCCGGCTGCCGCTATCCATACTTGCTCACCAGCTTGCAATCCAACCATAGGAGGAAAAATAATATTTCCTGCTCCTACAAATAACGCAAAGGTCATAAACCCTAACGCTAAAATATCTCTCGATGTTAAACGATATGCCATAATTGTTGTTAATTTGTTGTTATTTATCATCCAGCTTAAGTAGAACTAAAACCTAAACCACTTTTTATTTATTGACGGTAATCGCTGCTAATTTTTAATCAGTAAAATATCTATTTAATTAATCTGATAAATTTGATAAAAACAGAAAAATACGCCAATAACAGACTACAAGTAAAACTTTTATAATGATAAAAGGCAATAGTAAAACGAAAAAGCAGAATAAAAATCTGAAATAAATTTTTTATTTAGTGATTGGTTTTAGTGTTTACTCAATATACGTTATATGATTTGTACAAAATTCAATCAATACTGACATCTAATCATGCAATGCATTATTTGACTAAATTTTTTTAACCCAAATTCAGCATATGAAATTTAATTTTGTCCATTTTTTGTTGTTACAACTAAACTAGACGGTAAAATAAAACTAAACACCGATCCCTTACCCAATTGACTTGCAATATTTAATTGGGAATGGTGGTGTATTAATGCATGTTTAACAATAGCCAATCCTAATCCGCTACCGCCCCCCATTCGGCGTGAACGCGATTTTTCTGCGCGATAAAAACGTTCCGTTAAACGCGGCAAATGCGCTAAAGCAATGCCCGGTCCATTATCGCGAATAGAAAAAAGTGCTCCCTGCTTAATATGTTGCCAACAAATGTGAATGGATGTTCCAACTGGTGTATGGTTAATCGCATTATAAATAAGATTTGAAATAGCACTTCTCAGCTGCTCTTCGTTACCATAAACTTGCAATTTTTTATCCACATCAAAAATAATTTCATGCTTTGCCAGGCTTAAATTCATTACATCCTGTTTTATTATGTTTAGCATTGCCGGAATATTGACCTGTTCATTCAAATTAATATGCGGTGCTATTTCAATGCGGGAAAGCTGGAGTAATTGTTTAATCAGATTATCCATGCGTGCCACTTGTTCACGCATTGAGTGTAAGGCTTTTTTGTTAGTCGAATGACTATCGGTTTGCTCATCCATAATTTCCAGGTAACCTTGCAAAACGGTCAACGGTGTATGTAATTCATGATTAACATTAGCAAAAAATTCGCCACGTAATTTTTCTAATTTCTCCTTTTCCGTTATGTCTCTTGCAACCATCAATAATTGCTCATCAACATAAGACATAATTTGAAATTCAACCATCGCACCGTTATTTAACGCTATCGTAAATGGCACGGAATAGTCGGCCACAATAAAATAGCGGTTAAAATCAGGATAACGCAGTAAATTGAAAATAGATTGTCCGCTATCTTCCGGCCAACGAAAACCTAATAAATATTCAGCTAAACGATTACACCAAACAATATTACCTTCTGCGGTCATAATAATTACAGCATCAGGTAAAGATTCTGCGCCACTACGAAACCGCCTAATAATCTGAACCAATTCACGCCGGCGTTTACGATTACGTTGTTGTAACTGATAAATACCATAAAAAATCGGCTCCCAAACACCTTTTCCAGTGGGTGGCAGTAAACGGCGTTCAAGCCAAAGCCAATCGGATAATTTCAGTAAATGATAACTATGCCAACATAAAGCCTCTAATAGTGAAATCACGAGCAGCCAAGAAAGATGACCAATAAAAAGTGATAATCCACATGCCGGTAAACAGAATAAAACCAGAACAACCACTAATTTTTTCCACGACAAACGTTCAAGCACGTCGACTTTTCCTTATAAACAGCAATCAATAACGGACAGAGAAACGGTAGCCTGTACCTCGAACGGTCTGGATCATTTTTTCATGGCCACCTACCGCAAGTGCTTTACGTAAACGACGAATATGCACATCGACTGTACGATCCTCGATATAAACATTTACACCCCAAACATAATTTAATAATTGCTCACGGTTATAGACTCGTTCTGGATGAGTCATAAAAAAATACAATAATTTATATTCTGTCGGTCCCATTTCTATCGACGTTGCATCGCTCATTACCCTATGAGACGCCGGATCTAACTTCAATCCGTTCATTTCAATAACATTGTCGCTAGCCATAGCAGAAACACGGCGTAAAATTGCGTTTACCCTAGCAATCAGCTCTTTCGGTGAAAAAGGTTTAGTAAGATAATCATCTGCCCCAATTTCTAACCCTCGCACCCGATCTTCTTCTTCTCCCCTTGCGGTTAACATCATAATCGGAATATTTCGGGTTAGTTGATCGCGTTTCATATGCGCAATGAGCTGGATACCCGAACCACCTGGGATCATCCAATCTAGCAAGATGAGTGCAGGATAAGGCTCTATAAGCTGCGCGATTGCTGAATCATAATCATCAGCCTCAACGGTTTGGAATCCATTCTGTTCTAATACAAAGCAAACCATCTCACGAATCGCGGTTTCATCTTCGACGACCAGAATACGTCTTACCATGATTGATCCTATCATTATTTCATTATCAAATTAGTCGGTACTATTATTTCATATTTATGACCATTTAATGAAATATTGTCGCCAATTTTGTTAAGTTACAAATTTTTAGACTTAAGATGAGAACTGATATGTAATTCACAAAATTAATTAATAACTGAATTTTTGAACTATATGATTAAATTTTTTATCTATGATTTTTTATCAGTCCGTTTATAGTTATCAATAACCTGTCTGCATACAATTAATTCATGACCTTATTAATATAAGGAGAATATAATGCCAAACAAATTTATTGAAATGATGAAAGAAAGAAGAACTATTTATAATATAGATAGCTCATTACCTATCTCTCAAGAAAAACTTATCACATTAGTTAAAGAAGCCGTCAAAGAAGCGCCTTCTTCATTTAATTCTCAAACATCGCGTGGGGTTATTCTATTTGGCGATGAACATAAAAAACTGTGGCACAATATTACCAAAGAAACACTAAAAGAAATTGTTGCTAAAGAGATTTTTACTACGACAGAGAAAAAAATCGATAGCTTTGCTGCCGGCGCTGGTACGATTTTATTTTTTGAAGAACAAAATGTTATCAAAGAATTACAGCAAAAATTTCCACTTTATGCCGATAATTTTCCGGTTTGGTCTGAACAAAGTAGCGGGATGGCACAATATGCGGTTTGGGCTAGCCTGGCACAAGAAAAGGTGGGCGCATCACTGCAACACTACAATCCCCTTATTGATGAAAAAGTGCATGCTAGTTGGAAGATCCCAAGCTCGTGGAAATTACGCGCTCAATTAGTCTTTGGTGCAATTAAACAACAGGCCAATGAAAAAACCTATATTAACGATGACATTCGCTTCAAAGTCTTTGGTGAAAATTGATTCAACTTGCGGCAAAATTTATTTTGTCCAATAGTTAAACTATGAGTAAGCTGGCATTAGCGTAGCAAAATGCAATACGTTTTTGTGCCTTTCTTATACCAACAAGGCATAAATTAATAAGATAAAGTTTACCAAATATCTTGATGTTAGCCATTGAAGCGAACATAAAAAATAACAGCCAAAATGGCTGTTGTTATTATATTTTTACCTTTATGTAATAGACTAAATCGCTACAATCCATAAGGGTGAATATTTATAGGGATGGTTAGAAAAAGAAGCGCAAACCTGTTTCAACCAAAAACCAATTATCTTTTTCGTAAGCTTGATTCTTACTATGAAGGTGGTTATATGCCATTTCCATATATAAAAGTAATTGCTTACTTTTCATTACTGCAAAGTCTTTATCTACACCTAATGTATAAGTCTGCTTTGTATAATCAAAGGTTCTTTTATCGCCCGCTCTTAGTCCATAACCGGCATATAAACCTGTATCAGATTCAGGCCAGTGCCATTTTGCACCAATACTGTAGAGATGAGCCGACCATTTCCCTGTCACCGATGTTGGCGTCAGTGTTTTTCCAGCGACTACAACATTCGTTGATTGTAATCGACCATAATCGATCCCAATTGAAACAGTTTTATCAGGAAAAATATATTTGACACCCAATGCAAACATATTGTCTTGCGGTTTTTTTCCTGTTTGATTTTTTTCACCCACCGCTTCGGCCCAACCTGTTGCCAGTTCGAAACCTAAAGCGTTCTGATAAAAAATACCCAATGAATAAGCATGAAGAATATCACTGTGATCACGCTCAGCACTACCTTCTGAGGGTCTAGAATAACTGCCTGCAAACTTAACGCCTTTAAATAAAGGGGTTTCTAAGTAAATAGTATGGGGCAAACGTAGGGTAAAAATATCCTGTCCAGTACCACGATAGATAGTATTACCATTTTCTTGCTTTACATAACCGGAGGATATACCGGTATTACGACTCAATACATCAGCAAAATAGAGCACACCTGTATTGTTATAACCTAAATTAGATTTAGCAACCGAATCAATAGGAACATAAGTACGGCCAAGTTGAACTTTTCCATACTCTGCATGGGAAATACCAACATAACCAACTCGATTATAGAGTTGAAATTGGCTGTTAGGATTATTACTATTCGACTTTTGCGTATCTAAACCTAATTCAATATTACCAAATACTTTAACTTCATGAGGTAATTTATGCTCAGCAAATAAACCAATACGGCTACCATCATCGCCAATAATGGCTTTATTCTTTTCAGTATCCCAACTATTTATTAATCTAATCTGCCCATAAATATCAAAACGTGTATATTGATCATCATAAATACTTGTTGCCTGTGTAATCTCTGCTAAAGATATAGTAGCAATAAATGTTATGATGGGTTTTAATTTTCTTGCCATAAAAACACCCAGTAATTTATGCTAAACAAAATAATTGAAAAATATTAATTCCAAATAATAAAATAAATTCCCTTGCTTTAAGGTAATTAGAAAATTATAATGAAATGATAAATAGAAATAATTTTATAAAATGAATAAAATTATTTATTAAAAATCAACCTCCTCAAAAATTACAAAACAAGCCTATAAAATCAGCAAGTTAATAATAAATTAAATTTAAGCATACAATAAAAAAATTATTTTCATGGCAAAAATAATCTCATTTTTATATTCTATTTCTTGCTATAGAATCCTCTAGGAAATTTTATTTAATAATTTAATAAAAAAATAAGATATTATTTATAGTGTTTTTTAATTGATTATTAAAATCAGCAGCTAACAATAAAACGTTTATTAAAAAATAATGAATGACAGAATATTTACCTATATTTTAAAATTAATTTTCCATGGAAAAAAATGATAATTTAAGATAAAAATGACATATGTAAAATGGATAAAATCTACTAAAACTGACTCAATCAGTAAAAATAGCGATTGAAAACTAGGGCCGCAGGATATGATCCGTTATTATATCCCCGATTTTTTGAATTAGGAATAACGAGGAAGCCTTGAAATGTGGTTTAAAAATTTAATGATCTACCGTTTAAAACGGGAATTCACATTATCCGTAGATGAGCTTGAAAAACAACTTGCCACACTGGCTTATCGCCCATGCACAAGCCAAGATATCATGAAAATAGGCTGGACCTCACCGATGGGATCGCTTGGTGAAACTTTAATCCATACGGCGAATAATCATATCCTGCTTTGTGCCAAAAAAGAAGAAAAGATCCTGCCAGCACAGGTTATCAAACAAGAATTAGAAGCTAAAATTAAAAAGCTGGAAACCTCTCAAGCGCGAAAACTGAAAAAAAGCGAAAAAGATCCATTGAAAGATGAAGTGCTTCATACACTTTTACCCAGAGCTTTTAGCAAAATCAGTCATACTTATATCTGGTTAGATATAATCAATAATCTAATTATCGTAGATGCCGCAAGCACTAAACGCGCTGAAGATAATCTGGCATTTTTACGTAAAACATTAGGCTCGCTTCCCGTTGTACCTTTAAGTTATCAAAAACCAATCGAATTAACTTTAACGGAGTGGGTACGCTCGGGCAAAGCTGCTAATGGATTTAGTTTACTGGATGAAGCGGAATTAAAAGCCCCCATTGAAGAAGATGGCGTGATTCGTTGTAAAAAACAAGATTTACTCTGTGATGAAATTATCGCCCTTATTGAAGCTAAAAAACGAGTAACAAAGTTAGCATTAGAATGGGAAGAGCGTATTCAATTTATTCTTTTGGACGACGGAACAATTAAAAGACTAAAATTTAGTGATCTGATAAAAGAACAAAATGACGATATTGATAAAACAGATTTTGCCCAACGCTTTGATGCCGATTATATCTTGATGACAAACGAAATTAGTGCCCTGATAAAATCCCTAATTGATGTTTTAGGTGCTGAAACTAACATTTAATTAGCTTGACTTGGTAATATGATCAAACCATTCAGAATGGCGATTTTTAATCGCCAGCTTTATTTTATCGGCTAGATAAATTTACCCTCTCCCCCAGACTGGAATGATATATAAATCCATATTTCTATCCTTCTGCTTGTCTAAATGAAGAAAATATAATTATTAGTAATAACTTATATTTTTTATTACAAAATTTTTTAAACTATAATTTATGGTTCATCATAATTAGATTAGTTTTTTATCACTAAAAATTTATAGCAATAGCAGTTTCAGTTATATTCAACTAAGAATTGGATTAAAATCAATAAGAAAAAAATTAAGAAGCAAAAATAAATTTTATTATTTACTAAATAGATAATTGAAATATCGATTTTTATATGAGAAATACTGAATAGACTAAAAAAAACGTTATCTTAGCTAGATAACGTTAATATTACTGTAGTTAAATATTATTAATATACTTTGCTGTATGTAGTTATTGAAAAATCAGCCCATTAAAAATACTAAAATTGCTTTAAATCATAGCCAGATGAGAAAATAACTATGTTTATTAGATATAATTTCATTGCAGACATAACTATATTAATTATCCAAATGATTTATAAATACAGTTATTCTACTCAATAGTAATTATCTACAATATTAATAACACATTATCTAATATTTAGCATAATTATGCTATAATTAAACTCTATTTTGATGCAAGTATTTTTTGTTAAATTATTTTGTAAACTCACAACCAAATTAAATTACCTTAATTTTTGTAGGTGATTATAGCTTACATTAAACTCATTATACTTAAATATATTCACCATGTTCATATAAATTATAAATGGAAGTCGACCATTTAGATGAATAAAAAACTTACGAACACTTACGCCTAACTTAATAGTTAAAAAAATGAAATTAATAACCAGAAATCATGTGAAATATAAATATAAGTTTTTTATTATTATATTTTAATTTCATGTGATAGCTTATTATTTTGTAATATTAACAAATTTGAAATCATGAATTGTATTATTTGATAACAATACTATTAATATGGTTATTAAATATAAAAAATATTACACTATTGATTTATTACTAATGTAATTGAATCGAAACTGGGTATTTAATTACCCAGTTTTGACAATATTAGCAATACACTATTTTGTACTCTGTGACATCTCCATGCCAACTAATCCCACTTTAAGGTAACCAGATTTACGTAATAAGTTCATTACATCCATAATCCTTTCATAATTTACTGTTTTATCTGCTTGAAAAAAAATAGTGGTTTCTTTATTGTTTGTACCGGTTATCTGATCCAATGCTGATGCCAATTGTTCCTGCGAGACATTTTGCTCTCCAACATACATTAGACCATTAGCTTTCACAGTTAAAAATAACGGTTTTTCCGGTCTAGGTTGAGGTTTAGCTGTAGAAGCCGGTAAATTAACTTTAATATCAACTGTCGCTAAAGGTGACGCAACCATGAAAATAATTAGTAAAACCAGCATTACATCAATAAATGGTGTAACATTAATTTCATGCATTTCACCATTATCATTTAAATCATCGTTTAAACGGATCGCCATAAGCACTTACCTTTTTTTATTACTATCAGCTAAATCCAAATCTCTACCTAATAATACCGTAGCCTGAGCAGCTACATCGCCCAGTTGACCTCGATAAGTATTAATCATGCGCGCAAATAAATTATAGATAACCACTGCTGGTATCGCGGCTACCAGCCCTATTGCCGTGGCTAACAAAGCTTCTGCTATGCCAGGCGCAACAACAGCTAAATTAGTCGTTTGAGAGTGGGCTATACCAATAAAGCTATTCATAATTCCCCAGACTGTACCAAATAAACCAATGAAGGGGGAAATTGCCCCTATCGTTGCTAAATAACCATTACCTCGCCCCATGTAACGACTAATTGAAGCAACAGCTCTTTCAAGGCGAAAACTGGCACGATCTTTGGTTCCATTTAAATCATGACTACCGGCTGATAATGTTTTTTCCGCCACAACTTCATCATATAATTTTCGAGTAACACTATTTTTTTTAAATGTTGCAGCAATTCCTATCGCATCATCAAGTGATTTTACTTTAGATAATTTTTGCTGTTCTTTTTGTAGCTGTCGATATGCTCCAATCATTTCAATGCCTTTTGAGAAAAACAGAGCCCAAGTAATGATTGAAGCAACAATTAATCCTAGCATGACTGCTTTCACAACCATGTCAGCATGCTGATACATACTCCAAATCGAAAGATCTTGATCAAATCCTCGTTGTGCAGTTAATAAATTAGGTTCCTGTTGTAGCGCCGCTAAATTTTTTTCAGTGGCAAAATCTTTCTCACTTGCTTGCACTTCATTAGCTGAAGTCGTTGGAAGTGAATTTGCAATGGATATATCTTGCTGATTAGGTATATTAACAGGCAGAGACTGCTCAGACAGGTCTGCCAGATTTGTCTCGGCGAATGTTATATTTATCAAACTTATTGCCAATAAAATAGAAGCTATCAATTTACGCATCAGTTGGCTATCACTCTTCTGTTATTTAACGCGATCTTTTAGCTGATCATATCCTATGCCAGCTAGTCTATTCGTAGTAAATCTTTTTTTACCACACTTACATTATGTAAAACTTACTGATCATACCAGACATTAAATCATTTGATAGTAATTATCATTACTATTTGATGAATTTTTTATTTATTTACTTGTTATCAATAAGTTTGCTGCAATTTGACTTGTTCTAATAACAAGTGGCCACAACAGACATTTCCCATTTTTAATATTCTTTTCTCTGAGATAGACACTTTTTATTCAACTTGCTTTTATACTAAACGCGTGAATAAATTCAACATAATCCAGCTTTTTAAGGTAAACTGGCAACTATATCGGTTCTTCATTGGTTGTTATTAACAGGGTAAGCTATGCAAGTTCTCAATGAAATCGTGATGGCAATTTGGCATCATGATTTTACTAAACTAATTAATCCCGATATTTTATGGATTATTTATGCAGTACTTTTTACCATTATCGTATTAGAAAATGGTATTCTTCCTGCAGCATTTCTGCCAGGAGATACGCTACTTATTCTTTCCGGTGCTTTAATTGCAAAAGGTGTTCTTTCCTTTATTCCGACAATTATTATTTTAACTGTTGCCGCTAGCCTAGGTTGCTGGTTAGGTTTTTTACAGGGGCGATGGCTTAGCGATACGAATATAATAAAACAATGGTTAAAACAGATCCCACAAGAGTATTACGATCGTGCAAACCGATTATTCAATAACCAAGGCTTATATGCGCTTTTGATCGGTCGTTTTTTAGCTTTTGTTCGCACACTATTGCCGGTTTTAGCCGGACTTTCGACCTTAAACCACCGCCGCTTTCAATTATTCAATTGGCTTAGCGGCCTATTATGGATTGGGATCATTGTTTCTCTAGGTTACTCAATAAATCAAATTCCTTTTATCAAACGCCACGAAAATATTGTCATGAATATTTTAATATTCTTACCTATACTGCTTCTCATTAGCGGATTCATCGGCTCACTTGTCGTATATTGGAAACATAAAAAAAACAAATAAATATCATGGGTTTTATTAAAGCATAATAAGAAAATGGCCCTTCGAGTAGGGCCATTGCAAATAGCGAGTAATCGTTAATGTCGGATCATTTTATGCATCTCTTGGACAGAGATTACCTGCTCTGTAGGATCAGCATTGAGGGAAATCGCTGTCGCAAAGCCGCCATTAATAGTGGTATCATAATTTACTTTATATTGTAATGCGCTACGACGAATAAGCTTCGAATCTTCTATTGCACGACGACCTGCGGTTGTATTGACAATATAACTGTATTCACCATTTTTTATTCTATCCTGAATATGAGGGCGCCCCTCATGAACTTTATTAACTAAACGCGGGTTAATTCCTGCCTCACCCAATACAATTGCCGTGCCATGAGTTGCATCTAACTCAAAACCATGCTCAATTAATTTAGCCGCTAAATCAACCACCTTGGCTTTATCATTTTCTCTTACAGAGAGTAATGCCCGCCCGGATTTTTTCATCGTAGAAGAACAACCAAACATGGCTTTAGCAAATGCTTCGGCAAAAGTACGACCTATACCCATAACTTCACCGGTAGAACGCATTTCTGGTCCCAAAATAGGATCAACACCAGGGAATTTATTAAATGGCAATACGACTTCTTTAACCGAATAGTAAGGTGGAATAATTTCTTTGGTTACACCCTGTTTCTCTAAAGATTGTCCGACCATGACGCGAGCGGCTACTTTTGCCAGTGCTATGCCTGTTGCTTTTGATACAAAAGGCACTGTACGTGCAGCACGCGGATTTACTTCGATTAAATAAACTTCATTATCTTTAACGGCAAATTGCACATTCACTAATCCTCGAACACGTAGTTCAAAGGCCAGCTTTTTTACCTGCTCACGCATGACATTCTGTATATTCTGACTCAAGGTATAAGGTGGCAAGGAACAGGCAGAATCACCGGAGTGAACGCCAGCTTGTTCAATATGCTCCATAATACCACCAATTAAAACGGTTTCCCCATCACAGATAGCATCGACATCAACCTCAATGGCATCATCCAGAAAATGATCGAGTAAAACTGGCGCATCATTGGAAACACTCACCGCGGTCTGAAAGTACCGTCGTAAGTCAGTTTCATCGTAGACAATCTCCATTGCCCGACCACCTAAAACATAAGAAGGACGTACAACTAAGGGGTAACCAATACTATGAGCCTTTTCTATCGCCTGTTCAATAGTGGTAACCGTGGCGTTTTCTGGTTGTTTCAGTCCTAAACGGGCCACTGCTTGTTGAAAACGCTCACGATCTTCAGCTCGATCAATCGCATCTGGGCTAGTGCCAATAATAGGAACGCCCGCTTCTTCTAAAGCAAGCGCTAATTTTAATGGTGTCTGGCCACCATACTGCACAATGACACCTTCAGGCTGTTCAATCCTAACTATTTCTAATACATCTTCTAATGTTACTGGTTCAAAATAGAGACGATCAGAAGTATCATAATCGGTAGAAACTGTTTCTGGATTACAGTTTACCATTATTGTTTGATAGCCATCTTCACGTAACGCCAACGCAGCATGAACACAACAATAATCAAATTCAATGCCTTGACCGATGCGGTTAGGTCCACCACCTAGTACCATAATCTTAGATTGAGTATTGTCAGGATTGGCTTCACATTCATCTTCATAAGTGGAATAGAGATAAGCGGTATCTGTAGCAAATTCTGCCGCACAAGTATCAACTCGTTTAAAAACAGGATGCAGTTTATATTTATGCCGTAATTTACGAATTTCAGCTTCAGAAACACCGACTAATTTAGCTAAACGAATATCCGCAAAACCTTTTCGTTTCAATCGCCGCAAAAACCCCGCTGACAATCCATTAATGCCAAACTCAGTAACCTTCTCCTCTAAACGAACCAGTTCTTCAATCTGTACCAAGAACCAACGATCGATATTAGTTAGATTAAACACACCATCCACCGACATTCCTGCGCGAAATGCATCGGCTATATACCAGATACGTTCAGCACCAGCGTCTTTCAATTCACGACGAATTTTGGTTAACGAGTCGAATTCATCTAAATCTACTTTTGGATCAAAACCCGTTGCGGCGACTTCTAATCCACGCAATGCTTTTTGCATAGATTCTTGAAAAGTTCGCCCAATAGCCATTACCTCACCAACAGATTTCATCTGAGTTGTCAGACGATCATTACTACCCGGGAATTTTTCAAAGTTAAAACGCGGGATCTTAGTCACGACATAATCAATAGAAGGTTCAAAAGAAGCGGGTGTGCGTCCTCCGGTAATATCATTCATTAATTCATCAAGCGTATAACCTACCGCAAGTTTTGCGGCAACCTTAGCAATAGGAAAACCGGTTGCTTTAGATGCTAAGGCCGAAGAACGTGATACCCGGGGATTCATTTCAATAACAATTAAGCGACCAGTTTTAGGATTTACGGCAAATTGAACATTTGAACCACCGGTTTCTACACCAATTTCTCGCAACACAGCCATCGATGCATTGCGCATAATTTGATATTCTTTATCGGTTAATGTTTGAGCAGGCGCGACAGTGATAGAATCTCCCGTATGAATCCCCATCGCATCGACATTTTCGATAGAACATATGATGATACAATTATCATTCTTATCACGAACCACTTCCATTTCATACTCTTTCCAACCAATCAACGATTCATCTATCAATAATTCATTGGTCGGTGAAAGATCTAAACCGGTCAGACAAATATCTTCAAACTCTTCACGGTTATAAGCAATACCGCCGCCCGAACCGCCCATAGTAAATGAAGGACGAATAATACAGGGGAAGCCTACTTTCTCTACCACCTCTAGCGCTTCTTCTAGGGAATGGGCAATTCCTGAACGTGCAGTTTCAAGGCCGATTTTCTTCATTGCTTTATCAAACCGTTGACGATCTTCTGCCTTATCAATGGCATCGGCCGTTGCGCCAATCATGGTAACTGCAAATTCGTTTAATACCCCTTTACGCTCTAATTCTAAAGCACAGTTTAAAGCTGTTTGTCCACCCATTGTAGGTAAAATCGCATCAGGACGCTCTTTTTCAATAATTTTGCGTACCACTTCCCACTGAATCGGCTCAATATAAGTAGCATCTGCGAGTTCGGGATCTGTCATAATTGTCGCTGGATTGGAATTGACTAAAATAACGCGATAACCCTCTTCACGGAGTGCTTTACATGCTTGTGCTCCAGAGTAATCAAATTCACAAGCTTGGCCAATAACAATAGGACCCGCACCTAAAATCAGGATACTTTTAATATCTGTACGCTTTGCCATTTTTTGCTCCTGATTAATCAACTTGAGTAGCTAAATTTATTTGACGATACTTTTTAATCAATTCAATAAAATAATCGAATAGGGGTTCTGCATCTTTAGGGCCAGGACTTGCTTCAGGATGTCCTTGAAATCCAAATGCAGGTTTATCGGTACGATGTATTCCTTGTAGACTGCCATCAAATAGCGATTTATGAGTAACTCGCAATTTGTCAGATAATGTTGCTTCATCAACCGCAAAACCGTGATTTTGTGCAGTAATCATGACACGATTATTAATTAAATCTTTTACTGGATGGTTACCACCATGATGGCCAAATTTCATTTTAACGGTATCTGCTCCACTGGCTAATGCCAGTAATTGATGACCTAAACAAATACCAAAAACAGGGATCTCTGTGGTTAAAAACTGTTTGATTGCGTTTATTGCATAATCACAAGCGGCGGGATCACCCGGACCATTAGAAAGAAAGATGCCATCAGGTGCCATTTTTAATACTTCATCAGCCGGTGTGGTTGCTGGCACAACCGTCAAATAACAACCGCGATCAACGAGTAAGCGTAAAATATTTTGTTTAACACCAAAATCATAAGCAACGACATGATAAGGCAGTTGCTCCCGCGCCTTAGTAGCCGATAATCCATCGGCTGCCAGATGCCAACTCTGCTGCTGCCAGGCATAAACGTCTTTGGTGGTGACTTCTTTAGCTAAATCCAGCCCTGTTATACCACCAAATGATTTAATTTTTTCTAATGCCAAATGGACATCTAAATTATCGCCAGTAATAATACAGCCGTTCTGAGCGCCTTTTTCCCTTAATAACCGTGTAAGCTTACGTGTATCAATATCAGCAATGGCGACTGTTTTATGGCGCTTTAAATAATCAGATAAACTCTCTTTGCCACGAAAATTACTGTAAATTAATGATAAATCACATATCACTAGCCCTTGAGCATGAATGATGGCAGACTCTTCATCATCAGGATTGATGCCTGTGTTTCCGATATGGGGATAAGTGAGTGTAACAATTTGGCGGGAGTAGGAAGGATCAGTGAGAATTTCTTGATATCCAGTTATTGATGTATTAAAAACAACTTCTCCAACAACAATTCCTTCAGCCCCAATGGAATGACCATGAAACTGGGTTCCGTCTTCCAGAACCAATATAGCTGGCTTAATCAAAATACCCTCCAAAAGAATAAAAAATTATATATTTAGCATATTTATTCATGCGTAAGCCAATAAATTCGTGCCAAAATGGACTTTATGCAAATTTTTGGCAAATTGCGCGCAATCTAATGATGAGAAGAGTGATTGTCTAGTAAAAAATAATTTTTTGTTATTTTTTTAGCTAATTTATAATAAAAAATCAATGTAACTAGTAAAATGATAGTTTATCTTAGCAAGATAATCGATTGCACTACAAGATAATTGTAAAAGTGGGGTTTAAATAAATTTCATTATAATAAATGCGCAAAAATTCATCTATTATCAATAAAATTTTTATTTAAAATGACAAAAATCATAGCCATCAAATAAAAAACATAATAAAACTAAAAATAAATACGAAATCCCAAAATAATTATAATTTATCAAAGCAATAGATAAATAAGAATTTAAATATTTTCTAAATCTAATACATCTTTCATGCTATATAAGCCACTATTTTTCCCTTTTAGCCATAAACAAGCCTTAACAGCGCCATTTGCAAACGTCATGCGACTTGTTGCTTTATGAGTTATCTCTATTCTTTCACCAATATCAGCAAAAATTGCTGTATGCTCTCCAACAATATCACCAGCTCTAATCGTTGCAAAACCAATGCTGTTATTTTCTCTTTCACCTGTAATTCCTTGGCGACTATAAACTGCACAGTTTTTTAAATCACGGCCAATTGTCTTAGCAATAACATCACCCATTGCTAAGGCGGTTCCTGAGGGTGCATCGACTTTATGCCTGTGATGAGCTTCAATAATTTCAATATCACTATATTCGCCCATCACTTTTGCTGCTTTTTCTAATAACTTCAACACCAGATTAACGCCGACACTAAAATTTGCCGCTAATACAATAGGGATCGTTTTCGCCGTTTCGTCAATCGACTTTCGTTCAGTTTCATTAAAACCCGTCGTGCCAATAATCATCGCTTTGGCATATTTTTTACAAACAGACAGGTAATATTGCGTACCTTCGGGACGGGTAAAATCGATCAAAATATCAAATTTATCTAAAACATTAATCAAATCATCACTGACTATAACATTTAAACGGCCAATACCGACTAACTCACCGGCATCAGTACCTACTATGCTTGAGCCTTTTCTTTCTAACACCGCCCCTAGAGTAACACCATCCTGTTGTGAAACTGCTTTGATTAGTTCACGTCCCATGCGACCACCAGCACCAACGATAGCAACACGAATATCTGAATTAGTCATGTTTTTCTCTCTTGATTAAAAAAACAGATTAAATATCTTGAGTTCAATAAGGTTAACACTCATCCTAGTAAGCATCAGTGACAAAAAAAGCCATTAGAGTTGGCTTAATGAGTAAATAAATTGCTGCACTAAAAAATTAATTTAATAAAATACCAAAACAGCAATTATTATATTTCCTTGATTTCAACACGCAGCTCTTTTGGCACTTCAAAAACAATATTTTCTTCATGACCAGCAAGTTCGATCATTTCACTGGCACCTAAAACTTTTAAGCGTTCAATAACCTGGCGAACAAGAATATCTGGTGCAGAAGCGCCAGCAGTAAGACCAATAATCTGCATGTTTTCCAGCCAATCTTCTTGAATATCATCAGCAGAGTCAATTAGGTAACCAGGTTTGCCGGCTCTTTGCGCCAGTTCAGCAAGACGATTGGAATTAGAAGAATTTTTAGAGCCAACAACCAGTACAATATCAGCCTTATTGGCCAACTCACGTGCCGCTTCTTGACGATTGGTGGTTGCATAACAGATATCATCTTTACGTGGCCCGATAATATTTGGAAAACGCGTATTTAGTGCATCTATAACATGAGCAGTATCATCAACTGATAAAGTAGTCTGCGTCATAAAACAGAGGTTATTTTCATCTTTTACTTGTAACTTCCAAACATCCTCCGGCGATTCAACGAGATACATACCACCCGCCGGGTTATTATATTGTCCCATTGTACCTTCTACTTCAGGGTGTCCAACATGACCAATTAAAATGGCTTCTTTACCTTTACGACTAGCACGCGCCACTTCCATGTGTACTTTAGTCACCAACGGACAAGTTGCATCAAATAACATGGTCAGATGTCGTTGCTTAGCTTCCCGCCGAATTGCTTGAGAAACACCATGAGCAGAAAAGATCAAAATAGCCCCATCAGGCACTTCAGTAATTTGTTCAATAAAAATCGCGCCGCGCCGACGTAAATTGTCAACCACATAACGATTATGGACGACTTCATGACGAACATAAATCGGAGCACCATAAAGCGCCAGTGCACGATCAACAATACTAATTGCCCGATCAACACCTGCACAAAAACCTCTCGGGTTAGCCAGCAATATTTGCATTTGATCCCTCCCATTTCGGGTCAATTTCCAACACTTCAATGTTAAAAATGATGTCCTGAGCCGCTAACGGGTGATTAAAATCAACGGTGATAGACTCTTCCGTGACTGCGGTTACGATCCCTGGCATTTCACTGCCGTTTATCGCGGTAAATAATATGATGGCACCAACTTCAGGCATCCCGATCTGAATAAAATCTTTTGGCATAAAGTATTGGATCATATCCGGGTTTGATTTACCAAATACATCCTCTCCGCCTAAAGTAAACGTTTTTTTCTCACCCTCACTTAAACCAACTAATTGTTTTTCCAGTGCGAGCGAGAGGCTTTTATCGCCAAGGCGAAAAAGTGCCGGTTTATCCTGATCATAGGTTGAATCAGCAATTGAACCATCCTTAAGTTTCATCGTGAAATGCAGCAACACGGCACTATCTGCTTGTACTAACCTTAACATGACAATAAAAACCTACTGTTAAAAATAAATCAACCTGTTATCAGCGTAAACAAACGATGCACTAAGATGCACTCGCTTTCTTATCTGTATTGATGCAGCTGTCGAGAATAATGAGTGCCGCACCAACGCAAATCGCCATATCAGCAATGTTAAATGTTGGCCAATGCCAGTCGCCGACATAAAAATCAATAAAATCAACTACAAAGCCATGGACTAAACGATCACACAAATTCCCTAATGCTCCACCAATAACCAATGCATAAGCGATATTGCTCAATTTTTTGTTCACGCTTTGACGATACATCATCACGATAAGCACCACACAAATGACAATCGCCACAAAGGCAAAAAACCAGCGCTGCCACCCTCCTTTATCAGCTAAAAAACTAAATGCTGCACCAGGGTTTTGAGCATAAGCCAAATTGAAATAAGGCATTAACGGTATCGACTCATATAATTGAAAATGATTCAAAATGAGTTGCTTACTACTAAGATCAACAATTAATATCACAACCGTTAACCATAACCAGCGTAAGCCAGTAGAGCAAATAGGATTTTTCATTAGGCAAACTTACGTATTTCACCGTTACCGGCTACATTAGTAACACAGCGGCCGCATAATTCTGCATATTCCGCCTCCCGACCAATATCCGTTGCATAATGCCAACAACGAGGACATTTATCGCCTTCCGCCTGCTGGAAAGCAATTTTTAATCCACTCAGTTCACTATCCTGTGCTTGAACTGGGGCTTGGATAATATCAATGACTTTAGCTTGTGAGGTTAATAATACAAAACGTAACTCATCACCTAAACGATTAAGTATTTCAGCCAGTTCGGTATCTACATATAAAGTCACGGTAGCCTCCAACGAGCTACGGATCAGTTTGTCTGCACGCGCTTGTTCAAGAACTTTATTAACCTCACTACGGATAATTAATAGTTCATTCCAAAATTCATCATTAAGTGCTTCATTATCATCCAAGCCAAACAAACCATCATAATATTCCTCAGTAAAGACATATTTGCCATGTTTACCAGGCAATTGCTGCCAAATTTCATCGGCAGTAAAAGAAAGGATTGGCGCAATCCAGCGTACCAATGCCTCTATGATATGGAATAAGGCTGTCTGGCAACTACGCCGCGCCAAACTATCACTTTTTGCTGTATATTGACGATCTTTTATTATATCTAAATAGAAAGAGCCCATTTCAACTGAACAAAACTGCATTAATCGCTGAGCAACTGCGTGAAAATCATAATTAGCATAATGCATCATGATTTCCGTTTGAGCAGCTTTAGCCCGCCCAACTGCCCAGCGATCTAATACTACCATTTGTTCTGGTTTAACTTGATGCAAAGCCGGATCAAAACCGTTCAAATTGGCTAATAAGAAACGTGCTGTATTACGAATACGCCGATAGCTATCGGCAGAACGTTTTAAAATCTCACTAGAAACAGCAATTTCACTGGTGTAATCGGTTGAAGCCACCCATAGCCTTAGAATATCAGCACCTAAATCATTCATGACATCTTGTGGGCTAATGGTATTCCCCAAGGATTTTGACATCTTACGGCCTTGTCCATCAACCGTAAAACCATGGGTTAATACTTCTCGGTAAGGCGCTTTACCTTTCATCGCCGTTGACAGCATTAGAGACGACATAAACCAACCACGATGCTGATCTGAACCTTCCAAATATAAATCCGCAGAATGGCCTTTAAATTCAGGGCGAACATCAACAACAGCATAATGGGTAGAACCAGAATCAAACCAGACATCAAGCGTATCGGGGACTTTAACATAATCAGCTGCATCACTTCCTAATAAGGCAATAGGATCCAGATCCCACCACGCCTGAATACCCGATTTTTCAACAAGTCTAGCGACTTGTTCAATCAGCTCTAACGTACGTGGATGTAATTTTTCTGTCTGCTTATGCACAAATAATGCCATTGGCATACCCCAAGTGCGCTGACGAGAAATACACCAATCTGGGCGATTTGCCACCATAGATTCAATTCGGCTTTGTCCCCACTCAGGGATCCATTTAACACCTTTGATCTCTTTTAGTGATTGTTCACGTAAACCATTTTTTTCCATACTTATAAACCACTGAGGGGTTGCACGAAAAATAACTGGGGTCTTATGTCGCCAGCAACAAGGATAACTATGCTGTAACATTTCTTTATGTAGCAGTGCACCTTTTGCCGCTAAAAGTTCGATAATTAACTCATTTGCTTTAAATACAAAAACCCCATCCAAGCCAGGATAAGTATCAGGTAAATAACAACCATTTGGGCCGACAGGATTCGCTATTTCAAGTTTATATTTCTGTCCAACAATATAATCCTCAGGGCCATGGCCTGGTGCAGTATGTACAAGCCCGGTACCCGCATCTAAAGTAACGTGATCACCTAAAATAACAGGCACATCGAAATTCATGAAGGGATGATGAAAGCGCAGTGATTCCAATTGAGAACCATTACATTGTGCGACAATTTGCCACTCTGTTGCTGCAATACGTTGCATTACCGTTTCAACCAACGATTTTGCCAAAATTAAGCATTCATCATTATTAACTTTGACTAATTGATATTCTAAATCAGCGTTAACCGCAATCGCGCGATTAGCCGGCAATGTCCAAGGTGTTGTCGTCCAGATCACGGCCGAAACCGGTAAAATTGTCGATTTTACACCAAATTTATCATAAACGGCTTTGGCATCCATAGCGCTAAAGCGTACATCAATGGAAGGCGATGATTTATCATAATATTCAACTTCCGCTTCCGCTAAGGAAGAACCGCAAGCCGTACACCAATGAACCGGTTTAGCACCTTTTACTAAATGGCCATTTTCAATCACTTTACCTAACGCGCGAATAATATTGGCTTCAGTATTAAAATCCATGGTTAAATAAGGCTGCTCCCAGTTACCAAGCACGCCCATTCTAATAAAATCAGCTTTCTGGCCTTCAATTTGTTCTTTAGCATATTTGCGGCATTCTTCACGAAATTCAGCAGCAGAAACCTTATCACCGGGTTTACCAATAATCTGTTCAACCTTATGTTCAATCGGCAAACCATGGCAATCCCAGCCAGGAATATAGGGTGAATCAAACCCCGCAAATCCTTTAGATTTAATGATAATATCTTTGAGAATTTTATTAACTGAGTGACCAATATGAAGACTACCGTTAGCATAAGGAGGACCATCATGCAGTATAAACACCGGTTTGCCTGTTTTGGCTTGGCGAATAGCTTGGTACAAACCGTCTTTATACCAACGGGCTAACATTTGTGGTTCTCGTTTAGCGAGATCACCACGCATAGGAAACCCTGTTTCCGGTAAATTCAGGGTATTTTTATAGTCACTCATTTAGATTCTCAGTTCCACTTTTCTGCTAAATATCTTAATTATGACGACTGGAAGAATTGCCTCGCAGCCATTATATCCTCACCGATTTGCTGTCTTAATTCATCAATAGAAGCAAACCGCTGCTCATCGCGTAATTTTTTACGCAACACAACGTCAATATGACGTCCATATATATCCATGCGCCTATCTATCAAATGCACTTCAATTTGCCTATCTCCCCCATTCACTGTTGGGCGGGTACCAATATTTGCTACTGCCGGCAATGGATGGTCGGCTAAACCATATACTTCTACCACATAAACGCCTTTGACAGGCATAACTAAACAGTTAAATGGTATATTTGCTGTTGGAAAACCGATCTTACTACCAAGCTGGCTACCATGAACCACTCGACCACTTAATCGATAGGGGTGTCCCATAAGATTCTCAGCAAGCGTAAGATTATCACTTAATAGTGCTTGCCGGACAGCGGTACTGCTAACTCGCTGTCCGGCATCACAAAAACTTTCGGTATTGGCGACTTCAAAACCATATTGTTCCCCGGCTGCACGGAGATATTTAAAATCTCCCTGCCTATCTTTGCCAAAGCGAAAATCATCACCGATCGCCAAAAATTTAACCCCTAATTTTTCCACCAGTAATTGTGAAACAAAAGCTTGCGGTGACAATGAAGCAAATGGGGGATTAAATTTAACACACAGTAAATAATCAACACCATATTCGCTAAAGTATTTTATCTTATCACGTAAACGCGTTAAACGTGCTGGTGCATTTGCACCCAAAAAAAATTCCAATGGTTGAGGCTCAAAAATCATTACCATCGTTGGCAGTCCGAGACGCTGACCTTGTTGTTTTAAATGTTTCAACAACGCCTGATGTCCTCGATGAACAGCATCAAAATTGCCAATAGTCAACACACAACCATGATGATATGCGCGAATATTATGTATACCACGTACTAACTTCATAATCGGCTCAATATAATAAAAATTGCTGGATTATACCGCTTACTACCTTCAAGGTTAAGTCACCATTTGATTAATATTTATAACAAAGATAATAAATTGTTGTTTGTCGGCAAGAAAAATAGTTAATTTACCCACTTTGCCGCAATTTCATCCCCTTTTTCACATTTAAAACTGTATTCTCACTCAGTAAACTGATAAAATCATAGGTCATCACAACAGATTGCATTGCAGTACACGATGCTTATTTACACAAATTCATTGACAAATGAGGGCTAAAAAGGCATATTCCTCGGCCTTTAGTGTGTCCTTGATAGAATAAATATTTGGGAGTTGGACCTTGGCTAATATCAAATCAGCTAAGAAACGCGCCATACAATCAGAGAAACGCCGTCAGCATAATGCTAGCCGTCGTTCTATGGTGCGTACTTTTATCAAAAAAGTTTATGCCGCTATCGCTACCGGCGATAAAGAAGCAGCACAAAAAGCATTTAACGACATGCAACCTATTGTTGATCGCTATGCTAGCAAAGGCTTGATCCACAAAAATAAAGCTGCACGTCATAAAGCAAATTTAGTGGCACAAATCAAATCAATGTAAGTTATTTTGATTTTGCTAAAAAACCGGCTTTAGCCGGTTTTTTTATTACTATTGAAAATGATTATTATGGTTTATAAAAGGTTTGATCAAATAAACCAGAAAAATCTTTATTACAGACACGTTGTACTGCTGGATGCTGGATCATACGTTCAGCAAAAATAACATAATATTCTTCTTTCACTTTATCCATATGACCAATTTCAACCACTTCATTATCTGAAAAAATTTCATTAGCGTATAATGATGGTGCGACAAATATTGCATTATGATACATACCAAATGCTTTCATCAAGGCAGCATCATCGAACTCACCCAAAATTTCTATCTGCAGATTATTATTCTGGATCCAAGAAAGTAGATGACGACCTAGCATAGAACGTCGACCAGGGATCAATAATCGCCGCTCTTCTAAACAAAGTGGAAAAGGTTTTTTCGGTATTGGTTTGCGACAGAAAAAACTAACGCCACATTCACCAAGCTTGACGGAAAATAACCCTTCTTGTTGTGATGAATCAACCGGACAATCAGATAAGATCATGTCTAACTTATGTTGACTCAATTGTTCTAATAAAAGCTCATGGGTCGATTCAAAACAACGTAAATGGATCTGCTCATGCTCAACGATAGCTGTTTCAAGGACGCGGCTTACCAGCCGTTTAGATAAAGCGTCAGCGACACCGACATCAAATAATAAATTCGATTCACGACTATAATTAACAATATCTAACATTTCCTGGCTTAGCACAAACATTTTATCAGCATAACGAAAAACCAGTTGTCCAAGTTCTGAAGGAACCAGGCCTCTGCCTTGTCTTTTAAATAATTTACCATTCAAACGTTCTTCTAGCGCTTTTATCTGACCTGTTATTGTTGAGGCGTTAAATAAAGTTCTTCAGCGGCGCCAACAACAGATCCCTCTTTACAAACATGCCAGAAGTAATAGAGATGATTAAAATTGAGATGCGACATTCTCATATCGATACCTTTTTGTACCACCGATAACTGTTTATATACGTTATTTTCTGAACATCAGAAGATAAGCGAACCATTTTATTTTACCTAAACAAGATACTCGTGCTACAAATAAAAATATTGTAGCACGAGCACAAAACACTAATTATTTCACGTGAATATAACTTAAAATTAACTTTATCTTGCCTAATTAGCAGTTTTAGCGCTAATTGGATTCTTCGGTAATGCGCAATTCAATAATAATAATCCTAAGATTGCCGCTAGAGTTGAACCGATGAGGATCCCCAGTCGAGCATAAGTACTAAAATTATCTAAACCTTCGAATGCTAAACTAGCAATAAAAATTGACATAGTAAAACCAATACCACAGAGCACTGAAACAGCAAAAATCTGCTTAAGGTTTATTTTGGCCGGCAATTTTGCAACACCTAATTTTAATGCGAGCCAACTAAACAGAAAAATACCCGCTGGTTTGCCAATTAATAAACCTAACGCAACCCCAAGCGGTAGAGAACTAGCAAGATTAGCTAGCGTAACACCACTAAGTTGTAAACCGGCATTAGCAAAAGCAAATAATGGTAAAATTAAATAAGCAACCCAAGGATGTAAAAGATGCTCTAATTGTTCAGAAGGAGAATTATTTTGTTTGCCTTTAAGGGGTATCAAAAAGCCCACAATGACACCCGCTAATGTTGCATGAATACCCGATTTTAAAATACAAACCCATAAGATTATGCCAACAACCAAATAAGCAGATGTATTTTCAATTTTACGCCAATTCATCCATATCAATAACAATAGAGAAAGCGTAGCTAACCCTAATGACATAATAGAAACAGACTTGGTATAAAATAAAGCAATAATGATAATCACGCCAAGATCATCAATAATCGCCAAGGCAAGTAAAAATACTTTTAACTCTGTTGGTACACGTTTACCCAATAGTGCCATAACACCAAGTGCAAATGCAATATCCGTCGCCGCCGGGATAGCCCAACCCTGCCGGGCAATTTCATCATTAGCATTAAAAAATAGATATACTAAAGCAGGTAACAGCATACCACCTACCGCAGCAACAGCAGGGAATATCGCTTTATCACGACCGGCTAACGAGCCCTCAATCAGTTCTCGTTTAACTTCAAGACCTACAACCAAAAAGAAAATGGCCATTAGGCCATCGTTTATCCATAATAAAAAAGGTTTATCAATATTTAATGCGCTGATTTTAACCGCAACAGGAATATTAAGAAATTGCTGATAAATAGCTTGCAATGGGGTATTTGCCATAATCAAAGCTAAGACGGCAGCAATAATTAACAGCACCCCACTTGCTGCTTCTAACTTTAAAAATTGTCGTATAATTGCTGTCATTACTATAACCTCAGTGTTAATTAACGAAATTAATTTTACGCTAATACATACAATTCGGAAAATCATTTTTTTAAGCTTAAATAACACAGTTATACCGAGTAATTACTAACAATATAGACGCTATTTTACTGGTTAGCTGTTTAAGACACACTTAACATTGAAAAATGATTAGTTAATCTTGGTGCTAAAAAAAATAGGGAATAAAGACCCGATGAGTTTATTTTTGATAAAATCCCACGATATAGCCAAAAGTTGCGTCGTTTTTTGGCTTAATTTTTGCCAAAAACTGGGAGTGTTTTCTCGCAATGAACCTGATTTATCTCGTATTTCTAATTTTTGCTGAGATTGTTCTGCCGCTTTATTCAACATACCCCCTCCACCTTGTGCTATTTCCTTTTTTTTCTCTCCTTCCTCTGGACATAATTCCAATATTTCTTCTGCTGTTTCTGTCCTGCTTTCAACGAATGTTAACTCTGACGTTTTTGTTTTATTTTTCATAGCTGATTCATCTACATAACTTATAGTTATAAATTTATTAAAACATTTTATAATTTCTTTGTTTATTTTATCTTCATCTGTCATGTCAACAATCTTATTGCTACATTCTTTTACATAACTAAAGTCCTTATCATTCTCATGCTTACTTGAAAATTTTAAATCAATTACATTTATAATATTTTCACCTATTTGTAATCGTATATTATCTAATTTATCTAAATTATCTAAATTTTTTATCTCTTTTATACAATCAAAAAGACAACAACCAAACTTTTGTAAGTTAACTTTATTTATTTTCTCCACCGCATTCCAAGTATATTTATGAGTTAAAATTGCCTCTAATCCTTCAGCGGAAAATGAACAATACTTTCCCGCTGCTATCTCGAATGTCTCGCTAATTTTAATATTTGCTTTACTATTATTTGCTATAGATTTCAAACTATTAAGCAATTCTTTTTTAAAATATTGCTGGCAATTTTGTTCAGTGATAACTGATTTGTTAAAAGGAAATGAGTTTTTTATTCTTATAGCTAACGATTCTGCCATAATTATTTCCTATCTGTCAACGATCACCGAAAACTGATCCACTTTTTATCTAAATCCGATCAATCAAAATTGATCCACT
>NZ_AUCC01000001.1 GCF_000429565.1 Arsenophonus nasoniae DSM 15247 | reverse complement strand
TTTGTCCTTGTGCAAAGCGAACATGAATATCCACAAATATCTCCTTGGTTAACATAAATTATCCGTACAAAAATGTGCGAATAATACCAAGTGGATCAGTTTTAGATGATCGTTAGTGGATCAGTTTTGCATGATCGGTGACACCGGAGCTAAAGTGGGATGGTTTATAGAACTCGGCCAGATAAGCATTCGGTCGGACATTGGTATCCAGTTGCACCGCACCGGGTCGAATGCCGCCGGTCGCCAAGCTGGCCATCTGAGTAGCGGTGAAGTCGCTTTTACTAAGGATATCGCCATTGGCAGATATCTTGTGGGTCGGGCTATTGTGAATATAGCCATTGCTCACATCCAGCTGCGCCTGGTTTTCCGCCTGGATCTGTTGCTGTGGTTTGGGAGCCGGGTTAATATTAATCTTAATCATACTTTTCGGCGGGCTAGGCAGCGGGCCGTTACCCCTTATTGGCGTAAGCCAGGGTGGCGTATTCATCGTGATATTAGGAATTCTTTTTTCGTATTTATCCCCATTGCGGATCAGGTCATCCCGAATAATAGATGCTCCTTTCGATATTAACATCGCTTTCAAGGTTTCCGGGTTAGATTAGGAAACAGATTGCCTTCAAAACGCTTACCGTTGTAGCCAATGGAGTTTAAGGAGTAATAGACAAAATCGACACAACTGTTGGCATGCACGCTATATTTGCTATCATCAAATCCGCCCGATGCCGGTGTTTCTGAAAAATTTTTCAATTTATTATACTGCGCCTGGCTTAAGGCCAGGGTGACCTCATAGGAAGTCTGTTGGTAGGCGGCATTATCCGTATCCGTTACCCACCCTTCGCCAAACGGCTCACCACGTTTTGATTCAAAACCATAACTTAGCTCCTCGCCTTGGCCGTCACTTAACACATACCACATATGGCCGCCCGATGAAGAATGTATCTCCCCGGCCTTGTGTTCATTCTTATCGACCTGATAAATATATTTGGCTCCCATCGGCGCCACTTTATAGGTAACAGTATATTTTTTATCCATATTTTACTTCCTTATTGACAAAATGCTACAGTTAAATTTTAGGATCAAAATAGCTAACGTGAGCAAAACTTTCGATCCCGTTAAATAGCGCAACATCTTCCAGCGTAGTAATGACCACCGAGTAATGTCCGGGTAAAAGCGATAATATTTTCATTTTCCGTACCGCGGTATTTAGCCTTCTCTTCTGGTAATAGAAAGCCTGCCCGCCATCAGTTCCCTTCGTGTTGATTATCTCGTCAAAAAAAACCTGACCATCCTTAACGATACGCAGCGAAATGGGGATTATCACCCCGGTATCATTAACGCCTCGGAATAACTCAAGCCGCCTAAGTACTTCTTCATAATCTCCTCCTTTATCAAATAACAGAGCAAACAGATAGCCCCCTTCCTTTTTAATTTCAAACTCAACTGCAACCGATTGACCGGCGCGGGTTATATCAAGCGGCCGGTAGATACTAATATGTTCAGTACAGGCCACCAGCCAGACACTGCTGAACAAAAGCATTACTGTGCGCCACATGCTAACTCTTACCTGTCTCGCGAATACCTTCATCTTGTTACTCCAGCAAAAGCAGATGATCAGAAAATAGTGATTGTTAATTTATTAATTCTACGCTGGCTTACTAGCGGGTTTGGCTTTAGCCGTTACTTTCCCTGCGCCAAAAATCCACCACCCTTTGATTGCAAAACCCTAACTTCGCTTCTCAATCTTCTCCGCCACTTAACAGCTATGTCCGCCAAATCAGCAATCAATATCGCCCATTTGTTGCTTCACCTTATCGGCCTGATAAACAGATTTGACCCCATCGGCGCTACTTTATAAGTGATGGCATATTTATTTTACAGACAGATTATTGGTTACTTTTACCCAGCTAATGTTAATTTTTTGATCATAATAAGCCAACTCAACAAAACTCTCGATAGCTTTAAACTCCGAAACTGCTGTACTGGATAAAATTCAGACATTTTGTTAAAGCAATGCCTCCAGCTTAAATAGCCGCGACAGATAGAAACAAAAATTAGCTTAGAAATAGGCAAGTGTTGTTAGGCTTAGTGGTTAAACGGCGAAAAGGTTAAAGGAGAGTGTTTTTTCAGTGGCTAAAGAAACCAATATATACGTGGGCAATATCCATCTTGACTGAAAAGCGATAAGAGAAGAAAGCGCCAAGTTGGTTTAGATGCTGGCTAGGATAATGATTTTTAGCAACTGAATGTATCATTGGTTGTACAAGAAATATTATGCTAATCAAGAGGAAATGAAACAACAGATATTGGATTGCCTTGGTTACTACAACTGAATCCATTTACACCGCAAATAACCCATTATCACCTATGAGTGTCTAAGCGCTTTAAAACCAATCACTTAACAGATTTTTCTGCCCGATGAGCAATCGATTTTGCCTGCTTTATCGACCTGATAAATATATTTGGCGCCCATTGGTGCTACTTTATAGGTCACAGTATATTTTTTATCCATATTTTACTTCCTTGTTGACAGAAAATTACAGTTAAATTTTAGGATCAGAATAGGTAACTTGAACAAAACTCTCGATCCCGTTAAACAGCGGAACATCTTCCAGCGTGCTAATCACCACCGAGTAATGTCCCAGGAAAAGCAAAAATGATTTAATATCCCGTACTGCTGTGGTATCTATTCTTCTCCCCTGGTAATAAAAAGCTTGCCCGCCATCAGTTCCCTGCGTATTGATTGTCTCGTCAAAAAAAACCTGACCATCCTTAACGATACGCAGCGAAATGGGAATTATCACCCCAGTCTTATTAATACCCTCGAACAACTCAAAACGCCTTTCCATTTCATCATGCCCCTCGCCAGTCTCAAATAATAAGGCAAACAGATAGCCCCCTTCCTTTTTAATTTCAAACTCAACCTTAACCGATTGGCCGGCGCGGGTTATATCAATCGGCCGGTAGATACTAATATGTTCAGTACAGGCCACCAGCCAGAGACTGCTGAACAAAAGCATTACTGTGCGCCACATGCTAATTCTTACCTGTCTCGCGAATACCTTCATCTTGTTACTCCCAGCAAAAGCAAATGATGAGAAAATAGTGATTGTTAATTTATTAATTCTACGCTGGCTTGCTGGCGGGTTTGGCATTATCCGTTACTTTCCCTGCGGCAAAAGGTTCACCACCCTTTAATTGCAAAACCCTAACTTCGCTTCTCAATCTTCTCCGCCACTTAACAGCTATGTCCGCCAAATCAGCAATCAACATCGCCCACTTGCTGCTTGCTTTTATCGGTCTGATAAACAGATTTGCCCCCATCGGCGCTACTTTATAAGTGATGGCATATTTATTTTACCGGCAGATTATTAGTTACTTTTACCCAGCTAATGCTAATTTTTTGATCATAATAAGCCAACTCAACAAAACTCTTGATAGCTTTAAACTCCGAAACTGCTGTACTGGATAAAATTCAGATATTTTGCTAAAGCAATGCCTCCAGCTTAAATAGCCGCGACAGATTGGAAAAAAATTAGGTCAGAAATTGACAGGCATAATTGGGCTTAGTGGTTAAACGGCGAAAGGGTAATCGCCTAGTTTAGAAGACAAAGCGATAGCGACAGCGACAGCAGATAACCGCTTTACAGCGGTTATCCTTGCGCATGACCATTTTTGCCTATTTCCAGTCTGGCTACCGCGCTTTGTAATTAGAATAACGGAATATTTTCAGCGAGTTTGATAATGTATTTTCTTAATGGTCCAATATAAAAACCCGGCCCAATTCCTGACGCGGTTTTGACTCACACTTATCAAGGTGTGCGTTGCGGAAATATTTTTAATAAACTAAACCATATCCATAGGGATAGAGAGTACGGTCTAAATCAGGCGTTTTAATATCCACCGGCAATTTACCTGTCGGGGAGTTGATTAAGCGCTTATTGGGGGTGAGAAATAGCGTTCTTAGCCCACTACGGATGTTGGTTTCCAAGTTATTTCTATTATTATTTATCGCATCAAAGCCCGTAATGCCATAAATGGCAATATTGGCTTTCACGCCACGCAAGTAAGCAATATCATAAGGATTATTGGTCGCTATCACGACCACTGGAATAGCATTACGATTAGCAACATTGAGTATTCGCTGGGCATTAATGGGGGCTTTTTTAAGATTATAAGTGGCTAAAATAATGAGATCGGAATTTTGCATTTTTGTCGTTAATTGCTGCTCAGTTTTATCATCCGCCATCATGGTAACCACATCATCTTGGGTAGTCATATTAATATTTAACTCATCAGCAAGAGCGAGTAAATGTTTTTTAATTAATTGATTACGTGCTTTTTCATCGGAAAAAATGACAATTTTATTATTATTTTTTAACTGAAACGGTAGTACGTTACTGTTTTTTATTAATGTGATGGCATTGTCTGCAACCATATTCTCAATATCTTTATCTATTTTTGCTGCAACAACTTGTTGTGCTTGCTGAGCAGACTTATCTTGGGCGGAAATTCTATTTTTTAACTTACTCAGTACGACCCGATAAGCAGATTCACCAATGCGACGGTCTAATTCTGGATTGCTTTGCGCTTCCGTTTTTAGATAGTGATAGAGCTGTTCCAGTTTAGTGACATCCTCAATAGCGGTAATTTTTACTGGCATTAAAATGATGTCATTGCCCGCCAATATGGCTTGTTTAACCACCCAGTTAGCGTCAAAGTTTTTGGCAATAGCGCCCATATCCATGGCATCGGTGATAATTAAACCTTGATAGTTCAATTTATTGCGTAATATCCCGCTTAATATTGGCTTAGAAAGGGTTGCCGGCACACCGACTTGCCTTTTATCTATAGTAGTTAGTTTATGGTTATCTAATGCCGGTATAACGATATGTGCTGTGATGATAGCATCGGTATTTGGCATGGTATGCCTGAATGGGAGTAACTCAAATTTGCGCCATTGTTGCTGACTAATATTAATCGTTGGCAAGGATAAATGGCTATCAGCAGTGACATTACCATGGCCTGGAAAATGTTTAATTGCCGTTAAAACAGCATAGCGATGAATGCCTTGAATATAACTGTTGGCCATTTCCGCCACCAGCTGTGGCCTGTCTGAATAAGAACGGACACCAATAATAGGATTATCTTGATTATTATTAATATCAACCACGGGCGCAAAATTAAAATTAAATCCTAAATGCATAAGTTCATAACCATGGATCATACCAACCAATTCACTCAGTTGTTTAGAACGCGTTGCACCTAATGCCATATTACCCGGCATCTCAGTCCCTATCCGCAGTCGTGTGACATAACCACCTTCCTGGTCAATACTTATAAATAGTGGTAAATTGCTACGTGCCTGTTGCAACGCATTAATCAGGTTTACAGTTTGTGGCGTGTCAATTAAATTATCTCGAAATAAGATCACTGAACCTAAATGATAATGGTGAATAATATTGGCGATTTCTGGTTTGAGTTTGGTCATTGCCAACGCATTTTTTTCCGCGTCAATTCCCCAATGGGGAAAACCCAACATTAACATCTGCCCTAACTTTTCTGCAAAACTCATGTTTTCAACGAGCTGTTTGGCTTCCGCCTCTGGGGATTGCCATAGATCAGCTAATTGTTGATGGGTAATCACTTTCGCGGAACAAAAAAAACTTAACAGACACAATGACAAAGCTATTTTTTCATTTTTATTCCTATATTACTGGTGAGTAAAAAAGTTTTATTAATTAACTGTTGTGCTTAGGAAAAAATAAACTAATATCAACAAACTGCACTAACTTAGCATAATCTTAACAAAAAACCTCACTTCAATTAGTGAGGTGGTTACTCGCTTAACTGGCTAAAATCAGCAATCTATTGAGCAAACTCAGCGATAGGATTAATCAAATCTTCAGCAAATTGCAAACTTTGCATGGGATCCAATAAATCCAGCATCTGACGATTGTTAGCAATTTGTAATCGATTTAAACAGCAACGTTTGATTGTAGGCGTAAATAGAGGATAACGTTTAAATTGCTGAGCAAATTGTGGATGGGTCGATTGATAATCTAAAATACAATTCGCCACTGACTGCCAGAACTGTTGTTGGGCATAACCCGCTTTTTCATCAAGAATTGCGGCTATATAGCGAAAGACACCATCAAACACGTCCGATAAAATAGTCAGTGTTTTCATCTGTTCTGGCATACTAACTTTTACCCGACTCGCTTCTGCTGGCAAATCCGCCTGTGGATCCATCACCAACACTTCTTCTGCCAAATCTTTCATAAAAATAGATTGTGGAATATGATTTTCTAGCACTAGAATAATATTCTCTCCATGTGGCATAAACATTAAATCATAAGCATATAAACAGTGTAAGAGTGGTAGTAAGTAACAGTCCAGATAGCGTTTAATCCATTCATCAGCACAGATACCTGATGCGGCAATTAGAGCAGGTAAGAATGCGTTACCTTGTTGATCATGGTGTAATAATGCCGCCATCGTCATCAATTTTTGTTTGCTGCCAATTAATTGTAAGGGATTTTCCCGCCACAGTGCCGCCATCATTTTTTTATAAGGGGTATCGCCTTGGATCGCTTGCTCATAGTAATGATTTCTAAAACCAATACTGGCAACTTCCCGTAATAACCGAAAACCACAACGACGTAAAACATCATCTTGTTGTACCAGATCATATAGCCAATCATTAATCGCTGGTGTGGTTACCATGTAATAGGGCGACAAACCGCGCATAAATCCCATGTTCAAGATAGATAACGCAGTTTTCACATAATAGCGCTGTGGTTGGCTGCGATTAAATAACGTCCGTATTGATTGTTGGGCTTGATAGCAATCTTTGCCTACGCCTAGATAGATTAGTTTTTGACTAGCAAGCTCATGAGCAAAGATGGATGGTAACTTATTTTGCCACTGCCATGGATGAAATGGCATCAATAGGTACTCCTGTGGATCCAGTCCAAGCAAAATTAATTGGTGGTTAAAATCAATTATCTCCTGTTGACTCAATTCTTGCTCGATTAGCTGTTGATAACTAAGCTGCTCTATACAGGCAAACTGGGCCTGACTTTTATGTGCCGCTAACCATATTAAATGGATACCTGCCGCTGATTCAGGACTGAAACATTGAAAATCCTGTGCATCAAAGCCAATTCTGCCATTGTTAGCGATAAAAATTGGGTGCCCTTCCATCATTTCAGCCTCAATGGTCTGAAAATCAGCATGCAACAAACTATCAACGGTAATACCAGTACGATGGTATTTAAATGCGCTACTATGTAGTGTACTCATTAATTCTTCCACATAAGTTGGCATAACACTGTCACTGATCCCAAGCTGATGTTTAAATTCAATAATGAAACGGATAAAGTCGAGTTCAGCCCAATTCTCTGTGTGCATTTTTTGCAGCGAGTCAGCATCAATCAACCAATGATCTAATGCCAATCGTCGCGCACGGAAATAATACTGTACGCCATACTCATCATTATCCAAACGATAATAATGATAACCATCTCGATCGATTTTTTCTGTTAATTGTTTTGGCGATAATAAACACTCATGAGCAAACTCGGAAATGGCTTTTCTCAGCTGTAATCGATGTACTTTTTGCCAAACCTGCGGATATAAATGATGTACCAAAGGATTATCGGGCTGTGAAAATTTAATTAATGGCGCTGATTGCAAAGCTATTTGATGCTGCTCTCTGGTACAGAATGCTAAGCCAGCCATTTTATTTGCTAATTGCACGGTTTTTTCATACACAAAACCCGCCTTTATATTTAGCCGATGAATTTTCGTATTGCGAATATCAGGCTCAACAACAATCCGCTTAACCGCAGGGTTATTGAAAATGAAGGCGATAATGGTTTGAAAAACCCCCCAGGTAAACTGCTTGATTTTTTGCTCCGATGGCGCAACCAAAATATGCATTCCCATGTCACCTGGGTCAGCACGATAGTGCTGGCTGATAACATCATCTTGTGCCCAATAACACTCGAGTAAAAATACTATTTTTCCCTGGTAACTGCCAGTAAAGACCGAATTAGGCTGACGGATCAATAGATCTTGATAAAAATTTTTTACTTGTTGCGAAGTATAATTTTGCATTCCCCAATAATGCGCATAATTGCGATTAACCCATTGGCTAATAATGGCAATATCTTCATTTAGATTCAGTGGCTGTACTGAAAATGTGCCGACATCAGTGACTGTTTTTTTAAACGGCGCCATAGTTGCAACAGACATCAATTGACTCCTTCTTACGCTACACCAAACTGCTGGAATGCAATACTATTTTCTATTGCATAGTGTTCTTTGCCGGTAATTTGTTTAATTAAATAAGAATTACGATAACAGGCCATGCCAAGATCTGGCGTAATAAATCCATGAGTATGGAGTTCGGCATTTTGCACAAAAATGCGATTATGCTCATCAATACTGTAATTACGCCGTACGTCATAGCGTCCGTACTTATCCCAACAGATCTGGTCACGGATACCATCAATACATTTAGGTATTTGGTATTGATAACCTGTTGCTAACACAACAGCTTCCGTTGCCAGTGAAAATGCCGCTTGTTGCTCATGTTGACATAAATCTAATCGCAGTTGTTGTTTTTCATGATCATACTGTAGGTGTTTTAATTCACTGTTGGTATGTAATGCCACAGGCAGCTTGCCATTCAACCGTTTGCAATACAGCAGATCAAAAATGTCATTGATAAGTGAACTATTAATTCCTTTGTAGAGGGATTTTTGGCTACGATTCAGTTCATCACGTATGGTGTCTGATAGGTTATGGAAATAATCGATATACTCCGGTGAAGTCATTTCTAACGTTAATTTGCTATATTCTAACGGGAAGAAACGCGGCGAGCGCGTTACCCAATTCAGTTGATAACCATAGATATCAATCTGACTAAGCAAATCATAAAAAATTTCTGCTGCACTCTGGCCGCTACCGATGATAGTAATTGATTTCTTTTGCTGTAAACTGGCTTTATTAGCCAAATAGTTATCAGTTCGTACTATTTGCTCAGCAAATGGCTGGCAACATTTCGGTATATAAAGTGAAGGGCCGGTTCCTAATATGAGTTTTTTGCAGCAAAACTGATGACACTGTCCGGTTACCGTATCAACACAATGCAAGGTATAGCAATCCAGCGAGGGATCATAATTGATATTTTCTACCCGCGTATTAAAACGCAAATTGGATAATTGCTCTGCTGCCCATTGGCAATATTGGTTATATTCTTTGCGCAATAAAAAGAAATTTTCCCGAATATAAAATGAGTAAATACGTCCTTTTTGTTTGATATAATTGAGAAAACTTAATGGATGACTGGGTGATGCTAAAGTAACTAAATCGGCAATAAATGGCGTCTGCATCGAGGAGTTTTCCAACATCATTCCAGGATGCCAATCGAAAGCTGCATTCTGATCAATAAACAGGCTATTGATCTCTTTTATTGGTTGAACCAGACAGGCTAATCCCAGATTAAATGGGCCAATACCAATCGCGATAAAATCATAAGTCCTGGTTGTCATAATAACTCCTAACAAAATTGCTCCGTTTAAAAACGGGAATAATTATTTATTTACATGATGTCTTGTTAGTAAACGCTTACGATGTCAATAAGAAATTGCCTTGCTGAATAATGTTATTCATTATTTCTACCAGATGTTTTCGTTCTGTTAATGGATTAAGAAAAGTAAATTTCAAGTATTGTCGCCCGTTAATTTTGGTAGCAGCAATAATGCTTTCGCCTTCTCGGAATAAGGCCTTACGAATATTAGCGTTAAGATCATCAATTTGTTCTTGTGACAGAGATTGCGGCGGTATGAAACGAAAAACTAACGTGCTGAGCACGGGTTGATGAACAACTTCAAAATGGGAATTTGCTACCATTAAGTGGTAGGCGATTTGTGCAGTATCCAACACTTTGTCAAATGCCAAACCCAATTGTTCCGCTCCCATCATTCTCAGGGTCAGCCACATTTTTAAAGCATCAAAACGGCGGGTTGTCTGTATACTTTTATTTACCAAATTGGGAATTTTTTCTTGTTCAGCACTTAACGGATTCAAATAATCTGCATGATAGGTTAAGTGACAAAAATGCTGCCGATCCTTAATAAAAAAGGCACCACAACTGACTGGCTGGAAAAATGCTTTGTGATAATCGATTGTAACAGAATCTGCCTGCTCTATTCCCTGAAGTAAATGAGAATGACGCGATGAGACTAATAATCCACAACCATAAGCCGCATCAACATGCATCCACAAACCATATTGTTTGGCTAAATCGGCAATAGCGGGGAGCGGATCAATACTGCCAAAATCGGTAGTTCCCGCCGTGGCTACCACAGCAAATGGAATATTTCCTTCAGCAAGGCATTGTTGAATACTCGTTTCTAACGCCTCAATAGACATACAGAATTTATCATCATGAGGCACTGAAATAATAGCTTGATAACCGAGCCCTAACATAGCCGCTGCTTTTTGGGTACTAAAGTGACTGACTGATGAGGTTAATATGCGTAGCTTACGAAAATCGTCCGGTAAGCCATGGATCAAATTTTTATGTTGTCGATCACGCTGACAACAAAACCAATCACGAGCCAGTAGCATCGCCATAAAATTGGATTGCGTACCACCACTGGTAAAAATACCATCAGCATCTTTACCTAAACCTAGCTTATCCACGGTCCAAGCAAGCACTTTTTGCTCAATTAAGGTTGCGCCGGCACTTTGATCCCAAGTATCCATCGATGAATTAATGGCACCAATCAACATTTCGGCGATCACAGCGGGTAATACTAATGGGCAATTTAGATGAGCAACATATTTGGGATGATGAAAATAAACTGCATCTTTAATATAAAGCTGATTTAATTCTGCTAAAACTGATGACCAAGAAGATAATGAATTATCTAAATTTACTTTTGAAAATAATTGAGATAACTCATGGGGCAATATTCCACTAAACGGAATTTGCGTCTGTTGTAATATTTCTTTTATCTTAATTATAACGTCATGAGCATTATCAAAATAACATTGTGCATTATCACGATTAAAGAAATAGGAATAAAAAAGGCTATCTTTAAAATAATCTTCCTTTATAAAAGAAGTTGTTGCTGATGGCAATTCAGCACACATTTTTACTTCAATAGGCATTGTATATCCTTACTCTTGTATAGTAATTTGCTAAAATAATTGCTCAACATTATTTTTAAATAGATTAAATGCCTTACATTAATCATTTAATAAAGCGGTACAAAACTAACAAATAATTATTTTTATTTTAAATAAGCAGTAAATTTAATAAATTAAATTGATGCCATCACCTCAAGAGGGCAATCATGGCAATTACCGACACCGGGTAATTTGTTTCTCTGACAGCAGCTACGCCGTTGTATGACATTATTTCTAACAATAATGGTACGATAAAGCGGGTTATCTTGCTTATTTAACATTTTTTTTTCAAAAAAAAGCATATTAATTAAATTATTATACTGATCCGCGTCTAGTTTTTCTTTGAAATTCATTAAATACCAATACATAATGTAGCCAATATTATTCCATAATAAACGGCCATTGATACCACGATAAAATTCTATTTTGTTAGAGACTGGAATAATATGCTGCTGTAATAGATCATGATAACGCTCTAATAAAGATAAAGGTTTAGCCATCCATGCTAGCTGATAATGAACAATATTAGGCCGACCACTGGCATGAAATTCAACGCGGAAACGATGATAACTGGTATTAATCGCCTGCGGATACTCTAATAGCATCAACATCATAGGCGGAATCACTAAGCCAAAATACCATTGAGCCCATAAAGAATAGAGACCCTTCTGATTAACATGTTGACTACTATTACCATAGTATTCATATTGATAGCGATCCATTAATGACAAAAACTGTTTTTCCTTTGACCATTGATAAAATTCCATACTATTGGTAGTTATATTTTCTGCATTCACTTTAAATGAAGAATTAAAATGGCTGAATTTACTATCAAATAACTTAGTAATATCTGCTATTTCAATTTTAGGTATAATAGCTATGGAACTTTGATTATTTTTATTTCCCATGCCATATTCTCCGATTTTCCAATTTTATATTGCCAATACTAAAATATAATAAAATATCTTGTTGGTTATTTATTGATTTTATATTTTGGAATAATTAGTGGTTTACCCGATTCAGGATCTGAAATAATGCGACAAGGTAAACCAAATACATTTTTAATATTCTGTTCGGTAATAATTTTTTCAGGTTTACCTTCAGCATAAATCTGCCCCTCTTTCATCATAATTAGACGCGAGGCATAGCGTAAAGCCAGATTAATGTCATGCAGTACCAAAACTAACGTTTTTCCTTGCTGATGCAAACGTTGGCAAAGATCAAGCATTTCAATTTGATGAGCGATATCTAAATAGGTTGTTGGCTCATCTAATAAAATGATCGGAGTTTGCTGAGCAAGTGTCATCGCAAACCAGACACGCTGACGTTGACCGCCTGATAATTCACTGACTAATTTTTGTGCCATAGGCCAAAGATCAACCGCCTTTAACGCATCTTGCACCGCCCGTTCATCTTCAGTTGACCACTGAAATAAAAAAGATTGATAAGGATAACGACCGCGGGAAACGAGTTCATAGATAGTTAACGGTTCAGTGATAATCGCGCCTTGCGCTAATAATGAGAGCTGCCGGGCAACCCATTTAGGTTTAGCGTGGAAAACATCCTTACCATCCAATCGAATTTCACCACACTGCGGTTGCATAATACGGCTAAAGGTTTTTAATAAGGTTGATTTACCACAGCCATTAGGTCCGATAATGACACTAAATTCATTATCATAAATAGCTATATTTACCTCTTTAATGATGCTTTTTTTGCCATATCCAACAGAGACATCACGGGCTGTCAGCCGTGAAGCAACCAAGGGAGAATGAGTGGATGATACCATTAGCTTATTCTCCTAAATTCCATATGCAATAAATACATTAAATAAATCCCACCCATTGCTGCCGTGACTAAACCTACCGTTAAACGCCCAGGCGTTGGCAATATTAACGTAATAAAATCAGCGCACAGCATTAATAAAGCGCCCACTAGCATCGAACAAAATAGCGCAACACCTTTATGCAAAATGATCCGCCTGGCAATTTGCGGTGCTGCTAGTGCCACAAAAGCAACCGGCCCAACAACTAATACGGACAGGGTGGCAAAAATAATCGCTATCAGTATGCTGATGATTTGCACCAAACGAACAGGAACACCGAGTGTAATCGCAATATCATTACCTAAACTGATATAGTTCAACTGCTTACCCAACCAAAACAGAATAGGTATAAAAACCAACATACCGCTAATTAGCACCACATCCTGCCAACCCCGATTAGCCAAACTACCACTTAACAGTGACCGAATTTGTTGTGCCTGCTCAATACGCGTATTCGAAATAGCAAAATCAACTAAAGCCATAGATAAAGCCGCAACAGCAATACCTGAAAGCACAATTTTAGTCGTTTGGATCTCGCCACTTACGGCACCATTAGCAAGATAAACCAATAATACGGCAACCACGGCGCCGCTCAATGCGCCAATAGAAACAGGTACGACATCTGGCCAGAATAATAGTGCCGCCATAATGCCAACAGCGGCGCCGGCATTAATCCCAATAATATCTGGACTTGCTAATGCGTTACGGGTGGTGATCTGAAAAAGCGCACCGGAAAGCGCCAGCGTCATACCGGCACCGATGGCAACTAAAGCTCTAGGTAAACGGATCTGCAATAGAATAAATTGCTGATAGCGGGTTTTTATCTCTAACCAAGGATTATCCAACCCTTCTCGCCCAATGGCTAAAGTGAGATACAAAAACAATACTAACAACAGAAGTAAGAATAAAATTCTACTAGATGTCTGCCATGACGGAGTAATAAATCGTATATTGGCGACACCAAATGTTTTAGTGCTCACTTTTTTCGCTGACAAATCGATCTGCATCATATTTTACTCTATCATTCTGCTAGCGGTTGGTTTTTTAGCTACCCAATAAAGCAAAGGAGCACCAATTGCTGCGGTGATAATACCGACCATCAATTCTTCTGGTGCAATGACTAACCGTGCTATCACATCAGAGATTAACAACAAACATGAACCGGCAAACATGCTATAAGGTAACAGCCAACGGAAATCACTGCCTATCCAGGTGCGCATTAAATGGGGCGCGGCCAAACCGATAAAAGCAATTGGACCTGCCATTGCGGTTGCTACAGCGGCTAGCATGCTGACACTTAATAGCGCCAATAGACGGGTACGCGCAACATTGCCGCCGAGCGAATGCACAATGCCATCACCAAAAACCATAATATTTAATGCCGCACTCAGTGAAAATGTTAAACTAATAGCCACTAATAAATAGGGGATTAGCCAGCCAGCTTCAGTTAATGACATTGAATTTAAAGCGCCCATACTCCAAAAACGATAATTATCCATCGCTTGGGGGTTGATTAGAATAACGCCCTGCACTAGCGCTAATAAACAAGCATTGATAGCAACGCCAGTTAAGATTAGCCTTACCGGATTGGTATTACGACTACTACCACTGATAAAATAAAACAGTAAAGTTGATAAACTGGCACCAATAAAAGCGGCCCAAAAATGTGAGACATTGGTTAATGCAGGTACAAAAGAACAAAAAACCACTGCGGTCGCGGCGCCGGCGTTAATGCCTAATAAACCGGGATCACCAAGCGGATTACGTAGCAATCCTTGCGCCACTGCGCCTGCTAATGCTAATGCAGCGCCGGCCATTAACCCAATAAAGGTGCGTGATTCTCGAGCGTTAATGACTAAATCATAATAATTAATTTGACTGTTATAGCAATAATGTTGCCAAACGGCTGATAATGGCAAGGGTTTTGAACCAAAACTTAAACTGGCCAAAATACAAAGGCAGGTTAATAGCAACATTAATATTAATCCCAGCAGGCGGGAAATTCGTCGTTTAGGGTTTATCATATTTAGCTAACTCCTGCTGCAGTAATGACATAAATTTTGGTAATCCCCAGCGTAAACTCAGTGGTGAGCCATACGACATCGACATGACCAGCGTTTGATCCGTTAATGGCATATAGACTCCCTGACGAACTGCGCGTATCGATTGGAATAGCGGTAAAGATTCGGTCTCTTGTCGCTCTTTTTCGCTGTTATACCAGGTTAACAAAATATCAGCATCATTCAGTAAGTCGGCATTTTCTAGACCAATATTGACAGCAAAATTACCAAAGGCAGCGGTGACTGTTTTTGCCAATGGCAATAATGACAAGCCTATATGAACCAAGGTGTCAACCCGCGGATCATTTTTTACATAAATGGATAAACTATTGGCGGTTGTCCCTGCCTTAATATAGGCAAACTGATAGTCTTGTATATTAGGAATACGATGACCGGCTGCGGCTAACATCGCATCAAGTTCAGCACATAATTTCTTTCCCTGCGGTTGTTTATCCAAGGCATTAGCAATTAATTTAATTTGCTGTTGTGGTGTTGTTTGCCATGGTTTAGCTGGATAGGTCACCACAGGCGCAAAATAAGATAAAGAGTTAAAATCCGCTTGGGTGATGCCAGATTGGGTTGCCAGAATTAAATCAGGTTTTAATTTTATAATTTTTTCTATATCCAATTCAGGATACATTTCAATGATCACGGGTAATCGAGCGCCACGCCGTTCAACCTCTTCCTTAAACCAGGGTAAATATCCTTGTGCATCGCCCCCCCAGTAATGAGATTCAATCGCTATAGGCACGATCCCGAGTGCTAATAAGATATCCTCACTACCACTTCCCAAGGCCACAATCCGTTGCGGCTGTTGGTTAATTTCTGCTTTCCCTAGCGCGGTAATAATCGTTTTGGGATAGCCAATAGTATCTGGCGGTAAATTTGTTACTACCGGCGGTTTATCACAAGCGGTTAATAAAATTATCAGCAATATTAATGGTACTGTGAACCCCATTTTATAAGATGCTAATCGTTGTCGCAGCAGTACCATTATTGATAACCTTTAAATCTATTATTTAATTAAAACTGATAATTTAGCGTCGCTTCAATATTACGCGGAGCACCATAATAATATTGTTTGTAATCACCAAATTGCGTGTAATAAGTCTTATCAAACAAATTATTCAAATTAACCGTTAGCGAAAGCGCCGGTGTAAATTGATAACGTCCCATTAAATTAACAACAGCAAAGCTCGCTTGTTCAACCTTCACTTGCTTCTTAACCGGCCCATCGAGCAGTTGCCAAGTACTACCTTGCCAGTTAACACCACCGCCAATTGTCAGATTGCTCATTGCACCCGGCAACGTATAAGTGGTAAACAGTTTAAATAATCTATTTGGTATTTCTCTATTGATCCGTTTTCCATCCCTATCTGTGCCGCGGAACTGAGTATAACCGGCATAAATTTTCCAATCATCAGTGAGCTGACCGCTGACTTCAACTTCAAAGCCTCGGGTTTTAACGCCATCAATAGCGTAATAAACTCTTGAGCCATCCGGGCGTGGCGGCGCATTACTATCTAATTGGGTAAAGTTATTCTGCCGGATCTCAAATAGCGCTAATGAATAATCGACACTATTATCCATCGCAATACCCTTTATTCCTAGCTCAAAATTTTCTCCGCTAACCGGTTTAAGTAGTTGCCCATTGCGATCAACCCGGCTTTCTGGATCAAAGATTTGGGTATAACTACCATATATAGAGATATCTGGCGCAATATCGTAAATTAATCCACCATACGGCACAAATTGATCGCTATAACTGCCATTTTTGGGCTGATTGAAATCATCACCGCGGGTTTTCCAACTGGTTAGCCGGCCACCAAGAATGAGGGTTACAGGATCCATTAATGAGAGTTGAGTCACTGCATAACCCGCCGTTTGTTCAATATAGCCTTTTGAACCATAGGTACGAGACTTTGACCAAGAGGGTTGCGGATAATTCCAGTTAGATTCGCGAAAATCGCCTAAGGATTTACAAGTTTTCTTCAGCATACATAACGCACTGTAATAATCGTTTTGAAAATGCTGTTTTTGATAATTAATCCCAAAACTCGCATGATGGGTACGACTGAATAAGCCATAATCACCATTCAGTTGTAAATCAAAACTAGTTTGACGGCGACTACCATCAATCAAGGTCATACTCCCTGGATACATACCCTGATTATTGTTAGGATTGGGGTATCCGGTGGCCCATAATACTTTTTGATCGAGGGTATTATTATCGTAAGTAAACGTTCCTTTCATACTCCAATTATTAGCAAATTGATGCTGTAAGCTGGTAAACATTGAGAATGAACGAACCTTGGAAAATGCCCAATCCGGCGCATAACTGGTATGACGCTTATAATCGGTTTTACTTCCGTCGGAGAAGAAAATCGGTAAGCCGCCAAACATACCCTGGCGAGTGTGATTAAATTGGTAATCAGCACCTATTGTTAACAAGGTATTAGCAGTTAAGTCTATCTCGACAATGCCATAAAATGGATATCGTTCATGTTGTTCACGATCAATAAAAGCATTGTTGCGTTGGTAAGCGGTAATAAATCGCCCTCTCACCGTACCTGCCGCATTTAAAGGCCCAGACAAATCAAGCCCGGTTCTCCACTTATCCCAGGAACCGACTGCCATCATCACTTCGCCACGGAAATCGCGAGTTGGTCGCTTACGGATCAAATTTATTACTGCTGAAGGCTGGCCTGGCCCGACCATTAAACCGGCCGCACCGCGAACAACTTCAATCCGATCAAATAAGATTGTATCCAATAAGTTATCGCCATAATTAAAGCGCGTATCATAATAGGTCGCTACACCATCACGCAGAATATTTTTAATCCGCATTCCCCGCGATGTAAAACTAAAACGATCGCTATCTGATTGCCGCACACTGATGCCAGTAATATTATCCACTGCACTGGTAACATTCTTAAGATCCTGATCTAGCATTCGTTGCTTGGTAAGCACACTCACACTTTGCGGTGTTTCACGCGCCGAAAGATTTAATCCGGTGGCGGTTGACATCGATGAAGTATTATACATTTTGCTGTCTTCAGTGATGCCTGTTGCTTCTGCTTTGCCGGTTATAATAATAATATCGTCATTTATAGCCGACTTTTCTGCGGCTAAAGCAGAATTGTTCCCTGATATAAATAGTGGCACCATCAAAGATAATATCTTCTTCAATGTCACCCTATCATGATACAAATGTGGGTTAACCATTTTCTCATCCCATCCCTAAAATTATTTATTGTTATAATCAGTTCGATATTGTTATTGTCTTGTTCATCTGCACCGTAACTGCATAGTTATCACGGAATGCATAGAGTGGATTACGCAATTTTTCGGCGAATTTCAGATTTTTTTCTCGATCATCAAGATCGATCATCTGCTGATTATTCGCCATTTGTAACCGATTCAAACAAATACGTACAAAATCCGGCTGAAACAGATCAAACTTCTCGAATTTTTCTATTTGTTCTAAATGTTGTGATTGGTAGTTATAGATACACTGAGCCACTAATTGCCAAAAATGACTTTCCGCGAAAGAAAGATGTTTTTGCAGTAGGGGGACGAGATAACGGAAAAAACAGTCAAAAATATCCAGCAGAATATAGTTAATTTTCATCTCATCTTTGACTTTAACATGAAGAAAATCAATTTCTTTGGGTAATTGAATATCACTATTTAAAATAGCGATCTCTTCACCAATATCCTTCATTAACATTTTTACCGGTTGATTGTTTTCTAACACCAACATCAAATTTTCACCATGCGGCATAAAGACCAAATCATAGGCAAAAAAAGTATGGAGTAATGGTGATAAATAAACATCTAAATAACGTGAGATCCAATCTGCTACGGTAATAGCAGAATCTTCAATCAGTGCAGCAACAACAGCTTTACCTTGATTATCAAGATGTAATAATGAAGCCATAGTCATCAAACGTTGATCGCTGTTTAACATGGTCATTGGGCTTTCTCGCCACAATGCTGATAACATTTTTTTATGCGGATTATTGTTTTTAATCGCTATTTCAAAATAGGGATTAAAATAACCTATTGCTGCATGCTCACGCAGGATCGTGAACCCTTTTTGCTGTAAAAAATTATCAGACTGAACTAGATGATTAAGCCATTCATTTACACTGGGTGTCGTAACCATGCTATGTGGATCTAACCCACGCATAAATCCCATATTCAGCACTGATAGTGCCGTTTTGACATAATTTTTTTGCGGCTGGCTAATATTAAAAAAGGTACGAATAGATTGTTGAGCCAGATAATCATGATGACCTTCGCCCAAATAAACAATATCTTGATTAGCAATATCAGCAGCAAAACTAATTGCAATTCGATGTTTCCATTGCCAGGGATGTAGCGGCATTAAATAATAATCCGCTAAATCTAAATCTAATGTCTGCATATATTGGGCAAATTGCGTGAGCAAATACTTCTCTAATTCTTGTTCCATTAATGCCGAATACGAGAATGACGATAATGAGGAGAAAACGGTTTTATTACGATGGGCTGCAATCCAGACCAATTTGATTGGATTGGCGCTTTCTGGTGCGTAATGTAAATAATCATCAGCATCAAAACCGATCCTGCCATTATTTGCGATAAATACTGGGTGGCCCTCGGTCATCGCAGTTTCTACTATTTGGTAATCTGCTCGCACCAGATCATGTGCCGTTAATCGATTATTTTGATACTTAAACGCATAACCATAAAGTGTGCTGGATATTTCATCAAGATAGATAGGTAGCATTGAAGCAGAAATATCCAATAAGGGCGATAATTCAATAATAAGGGCGATGGCATCAATAACTTGTGGTTGGCCATTTTTACTTCTACTTATCGAGGTAGGATTAATATCTAAATGATCAAGTTGATAGCTTTGCGCTTGAAAACGATAGTGTGATTGGCCAATCTCAATCGAATAACTATCACCACAATTTAGTGGCTGAATTATTTTTTCGTGAAAAAGTTCACGCAATATTTTGGCGACTAGGTGCTGGTTTGCATATAACCAATTCTTTTTAGTCAGATGTGAAGTTTGTGATTTTACTTTTGTAAATAGTGAGTTCATTTAATAAAGCCCTTTTATTTACTATCCCTTTCAACATTCATGTATCAACATAAGCAATGGTGCTAAAGCTTAATATTTGATTGATTTATAAGGTGATAATTGAAACCTCTGAATATAGAAATTTGGATACAACCATCCAATTTTAGTTTTAAATTTTGCTCACTAAAATTTAATTATTTAGACTAATAGTTACATTAAATTATAATAAATTGACATTTGTTTACTTATGCAAATGATATAGAGAATCATTCTCATTATCAACCAGAAAAATATTAAGTTTATTAATCATTGTTATTATGAATAGAGAAACAACTAAGTAATGGCAGGTAGGCAACATATATATCAATGATATTTTAAATAATATCAACAATTTTGTTGCCTAGCCGAAAGATGGCAGGATTGGTTATTTTATTAAATACTCATAATTTTTATCATATATTGAATATGGTTACTTACATATTCAATAGCTGCTCAAAATTAATGTTTTCAAAACAGTCGACGCGTAAATCAGCACCGACTAAATTGTCTTGCGGCGATATGCCGACAGAAAAAATATTCGCTCTATTTAATGCTTCAATGCCAGCTTGTGAATCTTCAAAACCAATTGCTTCACTCGGCAATACATCGATTAAATTAGCAGCGGTTAAAAAAATCTCGGGATCCGGCTTGCCTTTAGACAAAGAGTGAGGATCAACAATGGCATCAAAATAATCTTTAATATTAAGTTGCTCAAGAATCATGGTAGCATTTTTAGATGCAGAGGCAATCGCACAAGGAATTTGTTTTTTTTTTGCTTGCTGAATAAAAGGCAATACTCCGAGTAAAATACTTTTCTCTGTCAGTTTCCTGAGTGATTGTACATAGTGATCATTTTTACGGTTCATCAGAATATTTTTTTCTGCCACACTAAAATCATCGACTTTATCACCATAAAGCAAAATTTTTTCCAATGACTCAACTCTGCTTATTCCTTTTAAGGTTTCATTAAACGTTGCATCAAAATCAATATCGATTTGTTTAGCCAGATATTGCCAAGCTTTAAAATGATAAAAAGCGGTATCGACAATAACACCGTCAAGATCGAAGATCATTCCCTTCTTCATGCAACTACCTCATTTTTATAATCAATATTGGCAATTTTACCGGCAGAAATCCGATATCCCTGCTTATTCACCAGTATTTCAGTATCGCGATCACAACTCACAAATAACTTCTCTTGAGTAATAAAAAATTGGTAATTAACACCTAAATGGCACAGTTTAAACTGGAGATGTCGCCAATGACTAGGTAATGAAGGATTGATCTCTAATAACGGTTGACGAATATCTACCCCACCATATGTCATAATTGTCATATTAAGGGTAGCGGCCATTACGCCAGTATGAATCCCTTCTGACGTGGTTCCACCTTGAATATCCTGATAATCAGAAAATAGCGCCTCTTTATATAATTGCCATGATAAAGCTGACAATTTAATATTTTCAGCCAAAGAAGCATGAACAACCCGAGATAATGTCGAGCCGTGGGAAGTACGAGAAAAATAATAATTGAAATTTTTTTCAACATAATTATCAGAGGTAGCATAATTCATTTTTTTTAATAAATTTTTTACAACGTCTTGACTCAGGTTATGAAATATCATTAGCAAATCTGCTTGTTTAGCCACTTTGTAATTATCAGCTGATTTCCCTTCAGCACGCAGTATTCTGTCCAACCGATAAATATTACCGTATTTATTGCGATATTTTTGCCAATCAATTTCTTTAAGGGCAAAATAACCATCAAATTGACCTATGATATTTTGCTCATTAATCGACAAGGCTAAGTTTTCTTTAATGGTTGTTAATTGCTGCCAGAAGTCAGTATCAATATCAACTCGATTTAAAATATTATTTAAGTCTTGTTTCGATAGAGACAAAACAATTATATCAATTTGATTAAATAACCATGCCACCATTAAATTAGTATAAGCATTATCCTGCAAACCAGCTTCTTTATTACCTAAACTATATTCATGAAATTCATCTGGTCCCATCACACCAGCAATATGATATCGATTGCTCGTCGCATCCCAGGCTGTTTTACTCAGCCAAAACTTGGCTATCTCGATTAATAATTCCAGCCCATAGTCGATCATAAATGGCTTATCACCCGTATTTAGCCAATATAACCATACATTATAAGCAATGCTTAAAGAAATATGACACTGTAAGTGGCTATGATCAGGATCCCATTGTCCTGTCAGCGGATTGATATGTAAGGTTTGCGTCTGCTCACTACCATCGTGACCCGATTGCCAGGGAAACATAGCTCCTTGGTAACCCGCTTGTGAAGCGGCCTGTTTTGCGGCAGGTAATCGCCGATAACGGTACATCAGTAATTGGCGAGCAGTTGTTGGAAAATGCATAATATAAAATGGCAGAATGAATATCTCATCCCAAAAAATATGCCCTCGGTAAGCTTCTCCATGTAAACCTCTAGCAGTAACAGAAACATCTAATTTATGTTTGCCATTTGTTAAAGGAGAACAAGAGGCTAATAGATGATAGGTATGTAAACGCAGCAGTTTTTGCGCCATCATATCACCAGCAATGACAATATCACTTTCCCGCCAAAGCGTTTGCCAGGCAAGCTGACTTTCTGCTAACTGAGCGGCAAAGTTAGGTAGTTGCCATGTATCTACCTGCTGCCAATCTTGTTTAAAAACAGTGGAAATTGCGATAGCTACATTTTTCTCTAACCGATAACAGTTGCCTTGCTCCGCAGAAAAAACGACTTGTTGAACAATACTATTTTCATTTATCCTATTTTCGACACTATCTGGCGCAAAGAAATCACCGCTAATTTCTGTCGAAATACCAATACCTATTTTACTTTGATAGGTTCGCGCTAATAAATAGGTTTTATGTTTATCAGCAATTAAATCTTTTATCTCATAATGATAAGAATTGAGCGAACGATAACGTTCAACACCATAATTAAACGTTCCGCCATCTGTTTTGGTACAAATAGTTATTTGATCAGAAAAGTTTAACGGACAAAATTGATACTCAATACTGTAGTGTGTCATTCTTGCCATATTAGTAAATTTTCGGCAATCTATTTTTAAGCGACGCCCTTCTTCATCTTCAATTTGTAATTCACTCGATAAAATCCCTGTCAGAAAGTCTAATCGACGATAAAGAGAAATGACCTTAAAATCAGTAAGATTAACAAACTTACCCTGGCCAATACGTAACGAGATATATTGTGCATTGGGTGCATTAACGAAATCTTCATTATGCACTTGGTGGTCATCTATTACCGAAATAGCTTGATTATAAAGCCCGGCAAGATAAGTTGCCGGATAGGTATCATCACTGATTACCATTTCAGGTAATGTACCCCTTAATCCTAAATATCCATTCGCTACGGTCAATAAAGACTCAGTGGTATATTCCGCTTTACCTGGATTATATCCGCAATAATCAATGCTCCAACCTATTGTTTGTTGTTTCTCTGCCAAAGTCTTTTTTAATGTTTCTTCACCATTATCAACCAAAGCCTCTGCTCGAACGAAAGGAACATTAAATATTTCAGCAAAACATTTCTCCATGTCAACGACATCTTCATCAGCAATTTTTATACAAAATGGCGAATAAAACGCTAACGCATCTCCTTTTAATATTCCCCCTTGATTATGGGGAAAATCTAATTTAATTTGCTTAATTAACGCTAATAAATCTAATTTTTTAATTTTCTGATAGGTTATCGGATAAGATTTATTATTCATTTGGGCTTGGTAAACCACTAATTCTTGTGGTTTAAAAACAACATGCAAATAATTCATATTCAAATTCACTATTAAAAATGTATTAGTCAAATAATCCTTTAATCAGAAATAAGTGTGCCTTTTCGTTGTTGGTAACGGTAAATCACTATCGTCAATATGATTGGAACGACAATCGCAATGATTGTTGCAAAAGAATAAACTAGCCAATAAATCGGTTGGATAGAAAGAATACCAGGCAGTCCCCCCACACCAATACCGTTCGAAAGTACGCCAAAGACACCACAAATAAAACCGGCAACGGCAGAACCTACCATAGCGCAGAGCAAGGGAAAACGATAATAAAGATTGACACTATAAAGCGCCGGCTCAGTAACCCCGAGATAAGCAGAAATGGCGGCCGGAATAGTGACTTCACGTTCATTTTCTTTACGACTGACAATAATAATGCCCACCACAGCAGAGGCTTGTGCAATATTAGAAAGTGCAATAATTGGCCAAATTGGCGTTCCACCCTGCGATTGCATTATCTGGAGATCAATGGCCAACGTCGTATGATGAACGCCACTGATTACTAATAGAGGATAGGTAAAACCAAAAATAGCAGAGCCAATTGGTGCAAAACCACCGAACATGACAAATCTGACTACTTCTGCAATTTCGTTACCAATCATTCGCCCTATTGGGCCGAGTATTGCATGAGCAACAAAAACAGAAATACTCAAAGTAACAATAGGAACAACCACAAATTTTAAATAACCAGGAACATAACGGCGTATGAATATTTCAAACCAACCTAAAAATAAGCCAGCAAAAATAGCGGGAATAACTTGGGCCTGATAACCTACTTTTTGAATAGTAAATAGACCAAAATCCCAAACAGCAGGTAACTGACTGCCTAAATTATAGGCATTCATTAATTGTGGTGAAACTAATGTAATTCCAAGAATAATACCTAATATCGGCGTTCCACCTATTTTTTTTACTGTTGACCAGCAAATTGCAACCGGTAAAAAATGAAAAATAGCCTCACAAGGCAGCCAAAGGAAATCATAAATCGGTTTTAGTGTAGGATAAAATGCCATTAATGGTTGATTATTTACTACTGGCATTTCGCCTAAAACATTTCTCAAGCCCAACAGCAAGCCGCCACAAATAAGCGCTGGCAGCAATGGAAAAAAAAATTTCAGCAAGATTGGTAATTAAACGTGTCCAAATTTTTGTCTTTTTTTTAATCGCTCTTTTGGACTCTCTTTTATTGTCGTCACAGTTTGTTATATCAAATTGTTCTTGAATGGCTTTATAATATTTATCTACATTGGTACCAATAACAATTTGTAGTTGTCCTGCTTGATTAAAACAACCTTTAACATCGGGTAGTTTTTTTAAATCCTCTATATTTACCTTTTCTGGTTCATGTAAAATAAAACGTAATCTAGTCAAACAGTGGGTAAAACTATTAACATTATTTCTACCACCAATCGTAGAAATAATCTTGTTAATATTAACATGACTTATTGTGATATTTTTTAACATAATTTCAATAATTTTATATTTTTACATAATAAAATATAAAATATCTCATCAATAATCATATTTCATAGAGATCAATCACAAAATAGATATAAAACAAAATGACTGTAATTTTTTGAAAAACTATTATTTATTTTGAATAATATAATGATAATTTTATAATTTTAATAAGCATCGGTATGAGAATTTTTCTTTTTTAAATAAATATAACTTACTTATGTCAATTTATCTTGAGAATAATTTTTTATTATTCTAATTATTTAGAATAAAACAACAGATAATGATTTTATGTCATTCAATTATCAACATAAATTTCTAAAAGAAATATTTATTAAATTAAAATAATATTTATATTAGCCATTAACTTTAAATATAAAAATTGAAATTTTACTAAAATTCTATTCAGAGATGTTATTACTTAGTTTCAATTATTTTAATAACATTTAGGATTAATCATTTTTTTGTTTTTATTTAATATTTTTAATAAACTGTTTATAGATATCTAATTAATATAAACTTTAATGTGTTAAAAAGTTGAAATATATTTAAAGTTAAATGACAAGTGTTATTTGAAAGATTTTTATTTGTATCTCAATTATAGCAAAAATTACTTTTATCCTTGTTGCAAATATTTTTATTCGATGCTTATCACAAAATATATTAATAATCATTAAAAAATAAGAAAATATTTATATTATACATGATAAATATTTTTTTATTCAAAGCAAAAAAATAAAAGATAGGGAATTAATATGCCTTATAAAAAAAGTTATGTTTATTTCATTTGATGCTATAGCTGTTTCAGGAATTACAGTTGAAGCAGCAAAATTAGCATGTTATTTAAATAATAAAGGATTTGAATCCTTTATTGAATTAGGCTATGACATAAAAATTGATAAAGGAAATTTTGCTAAACCCTATTCTTGTTATGAAAAATCAATTTTTGATAAACATTTTAAATTAGTAAGAATTAATGATATACATTTGTTAAAAAATTATACTCCTGAATTTATTGATAAAGTAAATAACTCTTTAATTAAATGTACGACAAAAATAAATTTAATAGAGAAAAATAAACTACTTGAACAAATAGATATTGTTGCCAATGAGTTATCTGAAATAATTTTTAAGATATGGAATAAACTGCAGATTACTCATCTGGTCATTGAAAATGGAACATTACCTGAAAATATTATTTATACTAAAGCGCTATATAAAAGTATAGAAAAATATGGCTCACAAAAAAATCTAGCCTGTTTTGTATTATGGCGAGATCATGACCTAATGTGGAACAGTGAAACATTATCAAAAAAATACGGCCAAGAACCTTGGCATTATGCAATAAAACCTATTAAATCAAAATATATAAAATACGTTACGTTAAACAATTCATTAGCTAAAAAACTAAAAGATTGGAGTAAGCAGGATATCAATATTGATGTTATGCGTAACACTTATTTATTTAATAATAATAATCATGATAGAATAAATATAAGAGATAGATTTAATATAACAAAAAATGATTTTTTAATCGCTAGAACCACTAGAATTATTCCTGAAAAAAAATTAGAAAGGGATATTTACCTAGTCAAAAAGCTTAACGATTTATATACAAAAAATAATAAATCATGCTCTATATATTTAATTATTGCTGGTGATGAAAAAGAAAATAGTGATTATTCACATTATTTAAGGAAATATATAAAAGAATTAGAACTAGAGAATTTTATAAGATTTTCTGGGCCACTACAACATGATTTTATAGAAAATGAAAACAATAAACCCACTATTCAAGACCTCTATTATTCTAGCGATATGGTTTCATTCTTAACATCCTATGATTATGATAGTTATGGTAATCCCATAGGAGAAGCAATTAGTCATAATCGTTGTTATATATCTACAAGTTACGAATACTATCATGAAGTTTATGGACAACATGGCTTTAAAACTGAATTAATGAATATTTCGCCAAAAGAAGATGGACTACCGGACGACGACTTTATCCAGCGAGTTTATAATTTAATTAATGATCAAAATAAGACAGCAGCTTTGGTAAAACATAATTTTAATATAGGAAAAAATTTATTATCTAATCAGGTAATAAATAAAATATTTAATATCTAGTATTAAAAATGAGATATTTAACCTTTAATATGGATAATTTATGCGTAAAGAAACCTTTATATCTATTGTATTCCCTTTTTATAATGAAAGTGAACGATTAGAAAGTGTCATAGAATCAATCTATAATCAAAAATTTAAATATAAACTATTTGATCTGAGTAATGCTGAATTAATTTTTGTTGATAATAATTCAACCGATGATTCTGTTAATAAAATTATTGCTTGTCAAAACAGATATAATAATCTTGATATTCATATTATTAATGAAAAAATTCAAGGCGTTTCTTCAGCAAGAAAAAAAGGAATGGATTATGCATCCCTACGAGCTGAAAAACGACGGGTTCAATTTAACAACTGGCAAAAACATTATATAGTTTCAGCTGATGCTGATTGTACTGTAGACCAATATTGGCTTGACGAACTTATCTATACCATGATCACCGAAGATGGTGATTTAGGTACCTGTAATTATTTTTATGAGAAAAATGATTTTATCGAGCGGCCTAATTTATATAAAGAAATAAATAAAACATTACGCTGCCGTGATTTTTCATTCTCCTTGTTTGGTGGCTTTCCCGATGGAAAAGGATTTGCTGTTGAAAAAAAAATGTATGATCTTGTTGATGGCATTGAAATATTTTACCAATTACAAAATGGTAAATTTGTCGAACATTTATCTGACGATTGGGATTTTGGCATAAAAGTTATTGCTTATGGTGGAAAACCAGTATATTCACCAAAATCATATGTAAAAATTAATAGTAGAAGAGTAGATACCTTATTATATGATGTTATTAATGGCATCGCCTATGGTGAAAATGGCGTTATTACGATGAAAGACGTAAGGCCATTAGATAATCAATTAAATCATTATCAAGATTTAAGCCTTAATGATGCACAACAAGCTTGGTTTTATTCAATAAAAGATTATATCCCGAAAAACATTATATTACCGGCGTTATTAAATCCTAATATTTTGATTAATAACCAAGAAGTTATTAATTTTTTCACACCTGAGGTTGCTAAGGATCTCTATAATAGAATTAATGAGATCAAAAATGAAACCAGTATTACTGATTTCAAACCCATACATTCTTACAAAACCCCCGCCTTCCGACTCTATTTTGAATTTAAAGAAGAGATATTTAACTCACTTCGCCGTTATGTAGGTGAAGACATCGGCTATCCGCCACCAATCCCTGAGTGCTTTAATGCTATTGATAATAAAGATTTTAATAGATTTGTTTATTATTTTTGCGAGGATAGAGAATCTGGAGAAGCACACAACTATTTTGCTAATGGTGGAGTGTTCTAATGCGAGATACCTATATTGCCTCTCTTAATGATATTGATGAAAAATATCCTAAACCAAATATATGCAATATTTTAAGTAAACAAGAAAATACAGATTTACTTGAATATGTAGTTAAGGATCCTTTTGGCTGTCATATTTTCCCCGGCGATATCGATAATTATCCCTTAACCTCATTTTATAATGATATGAATAAGGAAATAAAAAAGGCAGAAAATATTCATCTCTGGGTTTATATTCCAACTTGTCGTTATCGATGCCACTTTTGTCAGTTTCCAACCGTTATAGTGAACCCTAACACTGCAAAAGCTGATAGTTTATTTAAAGAAATTGTTGACCTTAATATTAAAGAAGCTACGTTTTGGTTAAAGCAGGTGCCAAATCTAACTAATGTGAGTATTGGCGAATTTAATATATTTGGCGGTACTCCCTCTCTTCTGCCTGATAGAGAATTAAAAAGATTAATAAATTTTTATAAAAATAATTTTAACTTCTCATCCACAACTATGCGATTTGAAGGAGAGCCTGGTAGTCTAAATAAAGAATATTTGTCGTTGTTAAAAGAACTTGGTTTTTCTAAATTATCCTTTGGTACTCAATCATTTCAGGATCATTTAATTAAAGCCTGTGGCAGAAAACACACTGCTGAAGAGTTTTTTAAAACCATTGCAGATGCTAATACATTAGGTTTTGAATTAATTAGTGTTGACCTCATTTATGGTTTATTCGGCCAAACTGTTGATGATGTAAAAAACGATATGGAAATAATAAAAAAACTGAATATTTCTCATGTTGTTTGCACTAAATTACATATGAAAGAGTTTATGGAAACAAGAACCGGCGTATCGGGAGAGAGAGATAGTTTGTGGCAGAAAAAAATAATTTCTGATGCGGATAAATTGATACCCAGTTTAGGAAAACAGTATCAAATGCGAGATTTAATAGATAAATATCTAGCTAGGGAATATAACGAACACCCGACAATGTATTTTTATAAGAAAAATACTTATCCTGAAAAATGGAAAAGCCTTATTACTGATCTTAATAAGCAATACCCTGAGATAGCGATCGGATTAGGTGGAAGTTCAAAATCTATCTCCTCTGAAATGATAAATATAACAAACTATAAACAATACAAAGAATCTATTATTAAAAGCCAACTACCTTGTCACTCCATTAGAGGTTTTTCAAACGATCAAAAAAGAATAAATGCTTTTAAAATGGCATTATCTAGCTTGATCCCGGTCGATGATAATGTTTATAAAGCAAAATTTGATGGAGAAAGTTTTTTTACCAATAAAACTATTAATCATGCTCTAACAAAATTACAGCTTAGAAAACTTATTTTCATTGATAATAACAGGTTTTTTTTAACTAAAGAAGCGGCAATATTAATTGAGTCCATTATTAATACCCAATTTTGTTAACATTATTTAATTAAAAAAATCAACACTATTTTTTGATGCCGTATTTTTCTGGCATATCTGTAATCATAATAACGTTATTATGGCAACAGATTTATAACTCGTTATTAATAAGTAGCAGCCAATACTCTACCATGACACCCTATCTCATTGGCAGCGAACATTATACTGGATGCCTAATGACATAATGTTTGGCACGAGGCCATAGCCCGTTATCTACGGCAAAATGTAAGGAAATTATTCATGGAAAAAAATATAACTCGCCCTTACCCGTTTTCAGTCTGTATTACGTTGCAATCGATACCGAGGCAGGTATTACAACAGAGCAATTCGAAACATTCGTTCGCCAAAAAGGTGTCTATCTTCCATGTTATCCAGGTTGGCGCTGGACGCTATTGCGAGGTCTGCGCGGCAAGCGAGTTGGACAATACCTGATGCTGTTTGAAATAGACAGTGTTGAACATCGTAATCGCTATCAATCCAATGACGGCAACAAAACAGAATTAGCGAATCAATTCTGGCAAGAACAACCACAAAAAATCCATCAAATCCTTGCCGAATGGCAACGTTATGGTACTTTTAGTGAAATTCCAACTATTTATACTGATTATCAACTACTGGCTGAAAATAAAAAAAGTACCGTCTGTTATGGCCCACGCTATATGGAGCGACCTAACCAAGAGACTATTGCCAGAATAATAGGGATCCACAACTTAGCGCTACGGCCTGGAGTTAAGGCAGAAACTTTTGAAACTTTTATTGCTGAAAACCATCATCGAATAGAGGATTATCCAGGATGGAAATTTCGCTTATTAAAAGGTGAGCGCGGAAACCGTCTAGATCAATACGTGGTAATGATGGAGATTGAAAGTCTTGCAGCTCTTAATCTATTTTATCCCAAACCAGATATAGCCACTGATAACGCTTTTCATTTTGCACGGGCACATCAGGACACTAAACTTATGTATAAAGAGTGGAAACAATTTGCCTCTTTCTCCGGCTCTCCCCAAATTTATACTGATTATTTGTCAGTAGCGGAAAGTTTAGGTTAAATTAATAAACCAGAAGTTCGACTCGCAGTGATCAAGCTCTATAATCAAACCATCCCTGCTTATCGCTGCTTGGCAATATCATTATCAATGATGAAAGATAGTCGATTTAAAAGTGCTAAATAATAAATTTATTAATATCTTAAAGTATAAAAATTATTTAAACTGTTAATTACTTATCACATGAAAATTAATATTTGTATAAGCTATTTAAAAAATATATTTTTGCTAGCTAAAGTTTTGTTTTTTATAACATCAATAATGTGATTCGTTATAAAAATAATAATTATCTAAATTACCATACTTAATTAATCATTATATAAAAATTAAATTATTTTAAAATAATTTTTACATTTCATTATTAAAAAACATTTATCTTACAAAATTTTAAGATTATTGAATAAAGGATTATATGAATTGTAATTACTAAAAAACAGTCTTTTAATTAAAGAGTTAATTTATTATTTTATTTAAATTAATATATCTATGAATCATTAAAATAACAAAATAAATTATAATAATTTATTAAAATCATAATTAAATAAAAACTGACAATAATTAAAATTCAATAATTATCGCTCAAGAAAACAATAAATATCATGTAATAAATAAAAACCAGAAGATAAATTTCAAATAGAAAGTTCATACAGAAAAACTGCTATATTATATATTTTTGGTTTAATATTAGATTCCCTGGTGTTTATTACATCATATTAATCACATATTAAATCGATAAGCCATTGTAAAGATTCTTTTTTTTCAGCCTTATAATATAATTTGCCACGAACTTCAATATTGAAAGGTGCGGGAGGAATAGCAAAATTCACTTTATGTTGCTTACCTAATGATATATTTTTATTGGATTTAGGAATAAACGAAATACCTTTTCCATCGCCTAATATCTGAAAAACATCATCAATACTTGGAACTGAAATTATATTTTTTTTATGCTTATCCATTAATAGATTTTTTATTCTTTCAAAACCTTTCGATAACAACATACTTTCTGTTTGTATAATATTATTATTAAGCAGTAATTCCATTTTATCTTTATAGCTATTTATAATATCTTCAGCCGCACCTAACTCTAACTTAGAAGATAGTGCTAAGCTTTCAATATTAGCAGGTAAATTCTCCTCTTCTCTTGAACCAATAAAAATATCTGCCTGAATACGACATATAATATCTGATATTAAATGATTAGAATACTTCTTAATATCAACAAGAATTCCCGATTCAATTGAGTCTATTTTTGATATTATTGATGCCAGATCAGGAAAATATGCATCATCTGTCGCTATATTAATAACAGACTCTTTTTTACTAGAAAAACCTAACATTAATTTTTTTGTTGTAGCACTTACATCTTGATAATGTGGAAATAATTCTTGATATAATTTTTCCCCATTAGAAGTTAATCTTGCTCCTCTTCCTGAGTGTCGAAAAAGTTGAACACCTAACTGCCCCTCTATTTCCTTCATTCCCTTACTAAGGGCAGAAGGAGATATACATAACTCATCTGCCGCTTCTTTAAAAGTTCCTTTTTGGGCAATAGTTATAAATTGCTCAACTCTTTTTGAGAAAAACATATTATCTCCTATATGAAAATCTGATAAAAATAAATTTTTTACGAAAAACATATTATCTTCTCTATAAAAAAATTAGATAGAAGCAAAATTTTATTAGAAAAACAACTCAAAACCTATAAATAATCAGTTCAATAATTTTTATATTTTTAGAATTCTCAATGTAATAATATATAGTGTAAGCTTTTATTTCATCCTAATATAGCTACATATAACTTCTCCCTATCATTTGTTATTACTTCTTATAACTTATAAATAATAAAATGTCACATACCTTTTTTTCATTTATTGTTTACTTATCATAAATTTGTAATCATTTATAAGAATAATAATGAAATTTTTAAAATTTATCATATTTAACAACTTATAATAAACTGTATAAAAATACATATATTTTGTATTTTTAAAAAATAGTAATTATGACATTGTAAAATTAATAATTCTTAGTGCATTTAAATAAAAAAATAAATAACTAGAATATATACATTACAATTAACAAATTGTAATGTATATTTTATTTTACTACAGTACATCACAAGATTTTTAAATTTAATAAAATTTGTAACAAAAGATTATGAAATAAGTTTTTTGTTATAACATTACCTTCTTTGATTTATTGATTAAACACCAAATACTAGGTATTATAATATTAATGTTTATATTATAGAGTTAATTAAAGATAAAAACTTTATTGTTAATATAGAATATAATTAATTTCATATGAAAAATGAACAATTACTCATCTGGATTATATTTCTATAGATACGCTTCTTATTTTAACATTATTATTCTTTATTTTCCGGTTAAAGCCATTTGCCTTTTTATAACTACCTATATATTTATAAAAGATCAAAACTTTTTAGTTTTATCTTACTCATCCTAAATCCAGCAATACTTCAACATAATCAGATTGATCTTAATAGTTAAAAATATTATCACTACAACAAAATAATAAAGAACTCCCGAATACCTTCTAAATCTATTTTGATTAATTCTAATTAACTAACTTTTGTCTACTTAAATTTTAGCTAAGTATCAAAAAAATCTTATACATATAAATAAAAGTGATAACATAACAATTTTTTAGTCTACGCCCAATGACCAAAAGTAAAATGAATACAAAAAACGGTTAATTATTATAAATAATTTTCTAAATCAATAAGTTAAAATTGTACAATCATACTTACCAAATATGTGGTTTATAACAGTCCTGTAAAAATTCGGTTGTTATCGTAAGGTGAAAATAGATCTATGAAGAAGCACAATTCTATCAAATCTCCTATCATTCAAATGTGACTCTACACTAAAATTAATAACATTTAACTACCAAAAGAATGAAAATTGCAATTTTAGGCTTTTACAACGTCATTTTTATCCTAACTATGATTAGTATAGGATTTTATAGGTATTTATTAATCAGCAAATATATTTCAGTAAATATGATAAAAATCACAATTTATTAATAACAATATCGTTTTTCAACTATTTATATGGGTTAAATTAAGATAATGTTTCTAAAATTTGCGTTGCAATTAGCTATTAAGTAATAACAATAATCCAATACTAAAAACCCATCATAAGGAAAATGGATATGCATCTCTTTCCTCATTTATTTAAGCCCTTAGACTTAGGTTATACGCAATTAAAAAACAGAGTTATTATGGGCTCTATGCATACTGGACTAGAAGAGCATCCTCAAGCTAGTGTTAGGTTAGCCAAATTCTATGCTGAAAGGGCAAAAAATAATATTGGATTAATCATCACTGGCGGCATCGCCCCTAATCACCCTGGCAGCCTAACCAAAGATGGAGCAACCTTAATTAGCAAGAAACAAATTTTCCATCATCAAAAGATTACTAATGCAGTGCATCAAGCAGGGGGGAAAATCGCCTTACAAATCCTTCACGCTGGCCGTTATAGCTATCATCCTGATCTAGTTGCACCTAGTGCACTACAAGCGAGTATTAATCCCTTTTTGCCTAAACCACTCGGTCATACTGCAATTTTACAAACAATTGAAGACTACGCTAATTGTGCTGAACTTGCTTTGCTCGCGGGCTATGATGGTATAGAAATTATGGGTTCAGAGGGTTATTTAATTAACCAATTTATTACTCAATATACAAATCATCGTGATGATTTATGGGGCGGTAGTTATCAAAATCGGATCCGATTTCCGATTGAAGTCATCAAAACTGTTCGACAACGAGTAGGAGATAATTTTATTATTATTTACCGACTATCTATGCTTGATTTAATTGAAAAAGGATCCATCTGGTGTGAAATTGAGCACTTAGCACAAGCAATCGAAATTGCAGGTGCATCGATGATCAGTACCGGTATTGGCTGGCATGAATCGAGGATCCCGACTATTGCAATGATGGTACCAAGGGCAGGCTTTACTTGGGTCACTAAAAAATTGATGGGAAAAATATCAATCCCTTTAATTTGTACTAATCGCATCAATTCACCCGAAGTCGCTGAGCAGATTTTATCTGATGGCTGTGCTGATTTAGTTTCTATGGCACGACCATTTCTTGCTGATTCTGAGTTTATGACTAAAGCGGCGGAAAATCGTGCGGATGAAATTAATACCTGTATAGCTTGCAATCAAGCCTGTTTAGATCAGATATTTGTTGGTAAACAAGCATCATGTTTAGTTAACCCACGCGCTTGCCATGAATTAGACTTTCCTTTTCGACCCGTATTAAAACCAAAAAACATTGCGGTTATCGGCGCCGGTCCAGCTGGATTATCATTTGCTATCACAGCGGCAGAGCGTGGTCACCATATTACTTTATTTGAACAAGAATGTCAGATCGGCGGCCAACTCAATCTTGCTAAACAAATCCCTGGGAAAATAGAATTTCAAGAAACTATTCGTTACTTTCAACGTCAACTGATACTAAAAAATGTTACTGTTCATTTAACTAAAAAAGCCTCAGCTGAACAATTGGTAAACTTTGATGAAATCATCATTGCTACAGGCGTCCTACCCAAAAAAATCCACATTGAAGGTATCGAGCACGCTAGTGTCGTAAATTATTACGATGTATTAAAACATCATATTTCCATTGGTTCTCAAGTAGCAATTATTGGCGCTGGCGGGATTGGTTTTGATATAGCACAACATCTTTGTCAAGAAATAGATAATAGTAGCCAAGACATTGATGCTTTTACACATCAATGGAACATTGATACAACGATATCTCAACCAGGTGGTATTAATCTTAAAGGTGAACAGCACCTAAGTTCTCCTCGTAAAATTTATCTGCTGCAATGAAAATTAGCGCGTGTTGGTGAACAACTTGGCAAAACAACCGGCTGGATCCATCGCTTAAACTTACTACGCCATGGCGTTATTATGATGAATGGTGTTAGCTACCATAAAATTGATGATCAGGGGCTGCACATTTATCATAATAAGCAAAAAAGTGTTTGCCTGTTGATAACATCATCATCTGTGCTGGCCAAGAATCCCTTCGCACTTTAGCCGACGCATTATATAAATTAGGCAAGAGACCCCATATTATTGGTGGTGCTGATATTGCCGTAGAGCTTGATGCACGGCGCGCGATTGATCAAGGAATGCGCCTTGCATATACAATATAAAGAAAAACACCAATAATCGTTGATATAGCCATCAGAAAGGCAGCAATTGAATAGGCCGACTATAGGTTTTCTGGCCTCTTTTATGGTTAACAATCGAAGAAATAACCAATATTCATACTTAAATAAGCGTAACCACTCCCAAGAAACTAATAAACTGTCGTTAAAAAAATTATCATTCTGCATGCCATTAACCCCAAGCTTCGCAAAAGTAATACAGCATTTAAATTAAATAGTCTTTACTTTATTAAACTTCATGTACGATATAAGACAATCAGCCAACATGCTTTTTCTATAGTCATGACAATTGTTTTATGGCTATAAAAATATTGTATTTACTCTAGTCTGGATAAAAAGATACCATCGTATATAAAAACAGATTGATTAGATAAACAACTAACTGTTTTATTAATGAATTAACCCGTAGAACTAATTTAACTAATAGAAAAAATAGCCATATCCCTTTTTACCATTATTAATCAATATAAAGGGATACAGTATTATAATATTTAAAGATATTATTTAATGATTAAATATATTTTTTATATTTATTAACAATAAGATTAATGAGCATCGTTAATGTTAAAATACCGGCAACAATACTCAGTGAAACAGCGGTCGGAATATGAAATATATCCATTAATAACATTTTTATGCCAATAAAAATTAAGATAATAGATAGCCCATATTTTAGCATAGAGAATTTTTCAGCAATACCCGATAAAACAAAATACATCGCCCGCAAACCTAAAATCGCAAATAGATTTGAAGTTAATACAATAAATGGATCTGTTGTTACTGCAAAAATAGCCGGTATGCTATCCACCGCGAAAATAATGTCACTAATCTCAACTAAAATTAATACCATAATCAACGGAGTCGCTAATAAAATGCCTTGTTGACGAATAAAAAAACACTTCCCATGTAAGGTATTTGTCATGCGTAAATGAGAACCTAGCCATTTTACTAAGGGTTTTTTATCAATTGATTGATCATTTTCTTTAACGAAGAACATTTTAATACCAGTGAAGAGTAGAAAAATGCCAAAAAGATACAAAATCCAATGAAATTGTGAGACTAGCCAACTGCCTGTAAAGATCATAATAGTACGCAATACTATCGCACCCAACACGCCATAGATAAGTACTCGGCGCTGTAAATTCACCGGTATTGAAAAATAATTAAATAACATTAACCAAACAAATACATTATCAACAGCCAATGCTTTTTCCAGTAAATAACCGGTTAAAAAAGCCATTGTTTGACGGTTAGCAATCGTTAGGCTAGTTGTCTGTTTAAAATAAAACCATAGACCTAAGGCAAACAATAATGCCAAACTAATCCAAATTAAACTCCATGTAATAGCCTGTCTTACTGTTATTTCTCTTCCCTTATGCTTACTCTGTAAAGAAATATCAATAAGTAACATAACCGCAATAACAATAGTAAAAATTACCCATAATACGGGAGTACCAACAGAATGCATATTAGCTCCTAGAAACGAAAAACGGCCGAACCCCACAGAAGGCTCAGCCGTTATAATCCATTTTAGTCTTCATAGGTTTCTATTCCACTAATTTAAATTATAAGTAAACCTTGCCTACTGGCAAGGTCTCACTTACAACACAAAAGCGACGTTGATATTCACCTGTGATGCCCGGCTACCGGGTGCATAACACCGTAATGACGACAAACCGGCTAAAGAAGTTACTCCCCTTTGCTAGCTAATAAAATAAAAGATTTGCTAGCGAAACACAAGATATTGGTAAATGTATTTCATGAATTGTAAAAAAATAAAATATTAAATAGAAAGTCAATTTCACCGAAAATTTACTATTTAGTTATTTATGATTTTGTTAGAGTATCTGATTAGTCTAATATATTATGCTTATATCTGAATTTAATATTTAAGCTCATATTACAACCTTTTTAACTAGAATCACATTATCTCTAATAAGGGATAATAGGTAATAACTGCCAATTAGGTTTAAAGATAACGGTATTTAGGAAACACTTGATGGAATTAGTTAAAGAACTTTTTTTTGCACTCTGGCATCAAGATTACAATATGCTAATGAATCCTTCATTGGTATGGGCTATCTACATTATATTGTTTGCAATATTATTTTTGGAAAATGGAATATTACCTGCCGCTTTTTTACCTGGTGACAGTTTGCTTATCCTAGTCGGTGTCCTAATAGCCAAAGACACTATCAATTATCCATTAACAATCTTTATCTTAACTGCAGGTGCCAGTTTGGGTTGCTGGATAGGATATCTGCAAGGTAAATGGCTAGAAAACAATAAAATTGTGCAAAGCTGGCTCTCTCATCTACCTGAACATTATCACCAGCGAGCTTATGGCCTTTTCCATCGCCATGGTTTGGCAGCACTGCTTATTGGCCGTTTTCTTGCTTTTATCAGGACAGTTCTCCCTACCATCGCCGGCCTATCCGGTTTACCTAATGGACGCTTCCAGTTTTTTAATTGGCTTAGTGGGTTACTTTGGGTATTGATTTTAACCACTATTGGTTATGTATTCGGTAAAAGTCCACTCTTTCAATACTATGAACGCCAAATTATGAGCATCTTGATGCTGATCCCGGTTGTCTTGCTTTTTATTGGTCTAATAGGCAGTATAGCCGTAGTATTAAAGAAAAAATTTAATCGCCGTAATCCCTAAATCCAACTTAATTTATGCTGTTGCCTACTTCCCTAGTAACAGCATTCCTTTCAGTCAAACTGTTTATCAAATTGTCATACCAATATAGTTATTTTTATATTTCAATATAACAAATTTTAAATTACCTTTAATGAGATATAGATTGATTTTATTGGATCTTTTACTATTCTCAAAGAACAAGAGTGATAAAAATTAACGATCTTTATTGAAAAGAGGTTAACGTTATGAAAAATACCGAAAACCTACGTACAGAATTAAAATCATTAGCTGATTCTTTGGAAGAAGTTTTGAACAATACAGAAAATAAGTCCAAAGCAGAAATTGATAAAATTCGCCGTAAAGCAGAAAAAGCGTTAAACGATTCTCGCCAAAAACTGAGTGATGTCAGTGGTAAAATTATTGATCAAACTAAGGAAGTTGCTGGCCGGGCAGATGATTATGTACATGAAAAACCATGGACCGGTGTTGGCGTAGGTGCCGCTGTCGGGCTGGTATTAGGCATTTTACTGGCTAGACGTTAATATGCGAGAAAATCAACATCCAGATGGGCCGGCTAAAGGCTTGCTAACTACCTTACAACGGATAGGTTCTATTCTTATTAATATGGTTGAGACACGACTGCAACTTGTTGCAGTCGAACTCGAGCAAGAAAAGCAAACCTTTGTTCAACTGATTTTATTAGCCGGTACCACATTACTATTAATCGCATTTGGCCTGATGAGTTTGCTGGTATTAGTTTTTCTCATGGTTGATCCCGCCTATCGTATACAAGTGGTTGCTATTACAACGGCTGTTTTACTTATCCTAGCATTATTAGGTACTTGCTGGACATTAAAAATAGCCCATCGCACGTCTCTATTAGCGGCTACACGTGAACAATTAAAGCAGGATATCAAACAGTTAAAACAGGATGAACATGAAACTGAGTAAAGCGAAACAATTGGTATTAAAAAAGCAGCAATTGTTAACCAATATTCAGCAGCAGCGTAATGCGCTGTCAGCAACCTCTGAACATTGGTTAGCAATTACTGCACCCTATGATCGTACTTGGCAAAAGATACTCGCTTTCAAACCACTGGTCATTGCAAGTTTTTCATTAATTGCACTCTATAATATTCGTCATCCTAAAAAACTTTATCGCCTCAGTCGACGCGCTATTGGTGTCTGGGGGATAGCTAAAACTTTACAAACATTTATAGCAAAAAAAGCCTAATCTAGTCGTAAATTTGTAAAATACTCCCTTTCGCCAAAAATTACCTGCATTAATTCATTCAATTTTTTTGCATAAGAGATTGAATTTTCCTAGCTAGTATTTTTAATAATCTAGGCTTTACTATAAATAAAACAGCAATTAACTGTTCTTGCTTGGCGGCCAAACGCCCACTATAGATTAAAACCCTTTACTTTAAATATTATGCTTTAAGAAGGATCAATATGAAAAACATAGAAAATATCACAATTTTAGTGGCGCGTATTTTAATGCCACTGTTATTTATTTTTGCCGGCTACGGTAAGCTTGGTAGTGGTTATATTGAAACCCAGCAATATATGCAAGCTATGGGTGTCCCCGCATTTTTACTCCCATTGACGATTTTATTAGAGTTTGGCGGTGGCATAGCGATCCTATTTGGGTTTTTAACTCGAACCACAGCTATTTTTACCGTTGCTTTTAGTTTGTTAACCGCTTTTATTTTTCACTTCAACTTTGCCGAAGGCGATAACCAATTGATGTTTTTAAAAGATCTCTCTATAGCTGGCGGCTATATGCTATTAGCCATTCTCGGACCAGGCAAATTCAGTATTGATCACTGGTTAAATAAAAAATGGTAATACTTAAAGTTTGGGCGATAATTTCACCATCGTCCATAAGTAAAATTTAACCCAATATTTTTAGCAAAAATGATCGATATAGTGTTCACTATTAAATAATTGAGGAATTTGACGCAAGCACCAAAATTTGGCTTCACCAATTTTGCCACGATGCCAAGCCATAATAATATTCGTCTCATGGCTATGTTCTGATCCCACGACACGTAATCGCCCCTCTTTAATATCTTTTTCAACCAACGTATAAGGCATAGTTGCTACACCTAACCCAGCTAATAAAGCGCGACGTTTTTCATCGATCGAACTGACTGTTAATCTCTGCTGTTTATCTAATAACTGTACCGTTAAGACTGGCCGTTCTTTGGCGGTATCGGCAATGGCAATCCCACGATATTTAATCCGTGTCATATCGGAAAGTGGCTCTGGTTCTTGATGAATAGGATGCTCAGGACTGGCAACATAAACATTATTAATAGTACAAAGTCGACGACTATTAATTTCAGGTGAGGAGCGAAAATGCAAATCAGGGGCAATCACAATATCAGCTTTACCGGTTTCTAAACATTCCCATGCACCGGCTAATACTTCAGTTAATAAAGAGAGTTGTGTTTCCGATTTTTGTGCCAATTTATCGACTAAAGGAAAAAGTGTTGAGACGGGAATTAAGACTTCACAAACAATAGTAAGATAGGGTTCCCAACCACGCGCTAATGCTTCAGCATCAACCACAAGTTTATCTGCTGCTTCTAGTAATAATCGCCCTCGTTCCAATAACATTCGACCAACATCCGTAAAACGAGTTCGATGGCCAGAACGATCAAAGAGTACCACATCAAGCTCTTCTTCTAATTTTTGCATCGTATAACTTAATGCAGAAGGGACTTTACCCAATTCATCAGCTGCTGCTGCAAAACTTCCGCGTCGGTCAATGGCATTCATTACGCGTAACGCATCTAATGTTAGTGCACGCTCTTTACTCATAAAGGATCTCAATCAAGAAATTTGAATGTTTAACTCAGATTAACTAGCTAACAATTTTTCGTCTAGTTAATTATTATTTTTCATCATAAATTATCTGAAAGGTAAAATTACTATGATAATTCCTAGAATAGAAAAAGAGTGTGGTCATGCTGATTTTGGTTGGTTACAAGCACAGTATACCTTCTCTTTTGGTCACTATTTTGATCCTAATTTTACCCATTACGGTGCTTTGCGAGTATTAAATCGAGAAACTATCGCGCCAAAGGCGGCCTGCCGGGCCAAAACCTATCCCAATATCGATATCATTAATTTGGTTTTACAGGGTGAGGCTGAATTCCACGATAGTGAAGGAAATCGCATTTATCAATCTGAAAATGAGTGCTTACTTATATCTCCGTTACATAATATAAGTTATAGCGAACACAATATTAATCACGAAAAACCGTTAATACAATTACAGTTATGGATTAATGCCTGCGTTGAATATTTCTGCCACCCACCCCAAAAACGTAAACTGGTTAATAATAATGCATTGACATTACTTGCTTCACCAAATGGTTCGGAGAAGAGCTTAAAAATTCGACAACAAACTTGGATTAGCCATATTTATTTAAAAATGGAACAAAATATAACGCTTAACCTGAAAGAGAAAAATAGTTATCTATATTCAATTACAGGAATAATCAAATTAGAAAACAATATTCACAAAATAGCTTATATTGACTATAGTGATGGTGCATTTTTGATGCAGGAACAAAAGGTAAAATTAACTGCCCAAACAGATTTTCGTGGCATATTGATTTATTTAAATTAAACATAAAATTGATAACTTTCAATAAAGTATTTAATAAAAAGATCGACAGCAAATAAAAGTGATAGAATAAATAGAGTTTTTAATAGATATAATTTATTTGGATGTCAGTGATAACCTTTTCATCAAGTTTTTAACTAGGATATCATCTTCAATCACAAACAACTTTTCTATTTTATTAATTGAAAGGTATAACTCGTGGCTGTTTTTACAAATCAACGTATCCATCAAATTTTTACTAATATTCAGACCGAAATTGTATCGCAAGAAGAACTTGCTAAACGTTTTGGTGTTTCAACGCGCACCATACGTTCAGACATCAACGAATTAAATGAATATTTGCAGGATTATGATGCGTGCATCGTTTATGAGCGCGGCAACGGATACCATTTAAAAATTAATAACGAAGCCCTTTTTGCTACCATCAAAACGGAAAAAATAGCGGATGATGAAAATATTCCGCGTACAGCGAAAGATCGAGTTGATGCATTATTATTAAAGCTTTTAATGTTGCCATTACCCGTTAAACTTGATGATATTGCAGAAAAATGGTTTATCAGTCGCGGTACCATACAGCAGGATATGAGTATTGTCAGAGAATATTTGCATAAACATGACATTCAGTTGGAAGGTATTCCACATCAAGGGATACGATTAAGTGGTAATGAATGGGCCATTCGTACTTGTATTACCGAAATATTATGGCGGCGTTTCTCCCAGGAAATAAATAAAGACATCGCTAAATTTAGTATGACCTATCTTGATAATATTGATTTAACCTATATTGATAAAGTATTGCAAAATAGCCTTAGCCGCTTTGATATTCGACTAACTAACGAAGGCCACCAATATCTTATCTTTAATTGTGCTACCACTATCTTGCGTATTACTCGTGGCCGTGAATTAACCACTTTTATTAATAATGAAATGGATCCTGTTATTCAAAACGCGGTCAAAGAGATTTCTAACGGACTGATTTACTTTCTCGGTGGTGATCTATCAAAAGCAGAACAAGCTTACTTATGCACACAGCTAGCTGCTCAACGTATTATTGGTAATGAACCGCCCACGCAAAAAACAGGTTTACATACCAAATTACTTGATCATATTTTGCAATATATAAACGATTCATATAATTACGATTTACGCAATGATGAGAAACTAAAACGTGACTTGACCACCCATCTCGCCACCTTATTGACTCGTTTACAATTTAATATTAATACCCCGAATCCGTTACTTAACGATATCAAACAATATTATCCTTTTGCTTATGATGTCACCCTCGATGCCCTACGCAGTGCTAGTACCCTGCTTCCTTACCCAATTAGTGAAGACGAGCTTGGTTATCTAGCAGTCCATATTGGAGTAAGTTTGGAATGTAATTATGGTACCAGCCAACATCGTCCAACTCAGGTTTTAGTCGTTACTGATTCAGGCAACTCAACAGTACGGGTTATAGAAACCAAAATTATGCGTGAATTTCCTCAACTGAAATTTAATCGTGCACTATCATTACAAGAATATGAAGCCTTAAAAAACATCGATGAAGATTTTGTCATTACCACCATTCGATTAGCGGAAAAAAATAAACCAGTGGTGAAAATCGCTCCCTTTCCGACTCCTTATCAACTGGAGCAGGTTGGGCGGTTAGCGATGATCAACCAAACCAAACCTTATATTATTGAACGATTCTTTGATGAACGTTATTTCATCATACTTAATGAAAAAATTAGCCAAGAAGCGCTATTTAAAAAAATCTGTAAAAAACTTCAAGCCGATGGTTATGTCACTAGCGATTTTTATCCATCGCTGATCGAACGAGAATCCATTGTGTCAACCTTACTAGGCGAAGGTATTGCCTTACCTCACTCATTAGGTTTATTGGCAAATAAAACGGTGGTTGTTACGATAATTTCACCACAAGGGATCGAGTGGAATGCAGAAACCAAGGAAGTGGCTAATGTCATTTTTCTGCTAGCCATTAGTAAAGCTGATTATGAAGAAGCAATCGCTATTTATGAGTTATTTGTTACTTTCGTCAAAGAAAAAGCAACCAAGAGACTAATTAATAGTAGAAATTTCAATGATTTTCAGGTTATTGCTAAGGATAGTCTAAGTCGTATTAATTAATAATTTCCACTAAATAGTGGAAAAGTGGAAATAATAAGCTAAAAGTGCCATTTTTAGTGATCATTATCATAAGACAGGCAATTTTTTTATCTTTTTGCTCACCACATACTTTGAGCTACTTTAAATTGGCAAGCCAAACTTCCAGAAACCTATTATGATTTAGTAGGCTATTTCCACTTAATAAGCTTACTAAAGAAACAAATAATTAACCAACTTTAAATTAGCTAATCAACTGAAATATAACAAAAATAATAATATCCCAATGTATTGAATAACAACAGAAATAATAAAAAATCAGTCCCTGATTTAGTTACATTTCCAATTTGATTAAAATTAAATCGTTATTTTTGTCTTTATTTTTCCAGATATTTGCCAGTTGAAAGTGGAAATGTTTCCTCTCCAAAACCATACTGGAAAGGACTAAAGTTATTAACAATAGCAAAAGACCAGTTTTATTTTAATTTCCAAATGGGATAGCGAAAATTTATGAGTGAATCCTCAATTGTTTTTAATGTCGCAAAAGACAACCTGGATGTAGAGACTGTCACCAATAAATTAATTTCTATTATTGATGGCTGGCTAAAAACTGAAGGGGCCCATACAACTGATGTTCAACAGCAGATGCTACGTTCTCACGTTAAAGCAATGGTAGAGAGAGCAAAAACAGGTGAGTCTCTGCCTGAAGTGGATGTCTCACTGTTTGAAGAAATATCCCCTGAATCCATTGCCTTGGCCGAGAAAGTTGTTCACACCTTGCCTGGCTTGGCTCAGGAAGAGGCTTATCTGCTCTCAGTTCATTTTGAAGTAGCGCGTTCTAACTCTTAAAGATAATAGGAGAATTAAATATGAAACAGATCCATGTCGTTATTGGTGATCGTTTAGGCAAAGGACAAAAAGTGGCTGCCGGTGTTGAAGCTGCCGGTGGTAAAGCAACTGTTATTCCTGGCGTTGCTGCTGATATGAAGTTAGGCGACGTAATGAAAGAACATAATGCAGATTTAGGGATCTCATTTTGTGGTAGTGGCGGTGCAGGTGCCATCACTGCTCAAACTAAGTATGGCTATAAAGCACGTTATGGTATGCGTTCGATTGAAGAAGGCGAAACGGCGATTGCAGATGGCTGTAATGTCCTTGGGTTTGGTTTTATGGATAAAGAAGAGTTGGGCGAACGTTTAGTCAAAGCATTTAATAAGAAACATGGCAATGCATGATGAAACAGAAAATGGAAACATCTGTACGTGTTAATGGTCACGGGAATTCCCGACAAAAAGCACTTGCTGATGCACTAAGTTCAATTCAACGTACCGTACTAAAAAACACTGATAACATTCTGCTACGTATCGAACCGAAAGACATCACCGTTATCAGCGCTAAAGTAAAAACGACAACAGAAAGGTTTCTTTTTTTATTCTTACCCCGCAAGCGTGAATATTTCTCTGTTGTTTTAGATGTTTCACTAGATATCACCTTGCTAAATGTTAAAGAAATCACATTTACCGATGAATAATCGGTATCTTGATTTGGAGAAAATGTCATGGGCGAGACAACGTCTTTTTTAGAAATACTCGGCATGTCCCTAATTATTGGTGGCTTATGTGGTTTTGGCCTCGGTGCAGGTGCTGCGCGTATGTTTCACGCACCCACTGTTCAAGGTATGGGAGCTTTCCGTACATTAGGTGAATTAAATTCCTGTGAAGGCGATCCTGCTTCTCACTTTTCATTCGGCTTAGGTTTTTTCTTCAATGCTTGGGCATCATCCGTTGCTGCTGGTGCTTTTACGCAAGACGTTGATCACCGAATTATACCCAACTGGGGTACTGCCGTCTTAATGATAAAAAACCGCAATGTCGCGGAAACAATGCATAATCCGAAGAAAATGGCCATTGCCTGTAGCATTATCGGTGCCATAGTGGTTGCTTTCTTAAATACAACGGCTTCTGCCGTGCCTGCTGCGCTACAAACTACAGCAATTAATGTCTTAGTTCCTGCGGCAAATTTATTAGTCGAAATTGTCATGCCGGTCATCTTCTGGTTAGCCGCCATGGATGCTGGTCGTCGTTCAGGTTTTTGGGCAACCCTGCTTGGTGGTTGTGCACAACTTATTATGGGCAATGCTATTCCAGGCCTTGTGCTTGGGATCTTGATTGGTAAAGGCGTCGACGATAGTGGCTGGACAAAAATCACCCGCACTATGATGGTGGCAGTAATCTTATTGTTCGTACTCAGCGCCTTCTTCCGCGGATTTGATGTCAAAATACTCGAATCTTTCCATCTTGGTGCACCTAACTGGCTGCAACATATCCACCAAATCATGAGTGGAGAATAATTATGACAACGGAAATCAATAAAAAAGACTTTTGGTACGCAGAGTGGTCATTTCCTCTGTTTGTTGGACTACTGTCTGCCGGCATCTTTGCTGGAACTCATATGTATGTCGTTTATGGCTTCGGTGCTTTCAATGAAGTTGCCTTCGTGGCTATGCTACGTTCCGGTCTTGATACCGGTGTTTTTGGTGCAGTGGCGGCATTTGGTGCTAGTTTCCTCTTTGCCCGTATCATTGAAGGCTCGCTGGTAGGGATCTTGGATATAGGTGGTGCTTTACAAACGGGACTTGGTTTAGGCGTACCAGCGTTATTACTGGCTAGTGGTATGGACTTTTTAGTCACCAATTTCTGGGCATCGCTGATGACCGGCCTAGTATTAGGTATCGTTATTGGTTGTATCATTATCTTCGCTCGCAAATTTACCGTGGGACAAACTAATTCCACCTTCGGGGCTGATGTCATGATGGGTGCAGGTAACACCTCTGGTCGGTTTTTAGGCCCATTGATCATTTTAGCCGCGATGGCAGCCTCGATTCCAATTGGTATTGGTTCGCTTATTGGTTCATTACTTTTTTATATTTGGAAAAAACCGATTGCCGGCGGAGCCATACTCGGTGCGATGATTCTGGGTTATTTTTTCCCTATCGCCGCCTAAATTTGCAAGAAAATAAAGAAGGCTATTATGAACGATCTCATTATCAAACAAGGGAAACTTATCAACGACCAGATCGTTGATATCTTAGTACGTGATAGCAAAATTGTTGCCATTGGCTCTGATGCTGCCAAAGGACAACAAGCAACTAAAACGATTGATTTAAAAGGCGAACTTTATATTAGTGCCGGCTGGATCGATGCCCATACCCATTGTTACCCAGAATCACCGATTTACTTCGATGAACCCGACTTAGCCGGCGCATCCTGCGGGGTTACCACACTAGTAGATGCTGGTAGTGTTGGCGCAGATGATATTGATCACTTTTTTGCTATTACACGTAAAGTCAAAACCAATGTCTATTCACTGCTTAATATCGCTAAAACAGGTATTATTGCCCAAAATGAATTAGCCGATATGCAGCAAATTGACGAAGCTAGTTTACAAAAAGCTATCGATGATCATCCAGACTTTGTCGTCGGGATAAAAGCACGCATGAGTAAGAGCGTGGTTGGTGAAAATGGTATAACTCCGCTTGTCAAAGCAAAAGCAATGCAGAAAAAAAGTGGGTTACCATTAATGGTACATATTGGTAATAATCCACCCAATCTTGATGATATCGCAGATTTGTTAACCAAAGGTGATATCATTACCCACTGTTTTAATGGTAAACCTAATCGTATTCTGGATGATAATGGCAATTTAAAGCCATCAATTCAACGTGCACTTGCTCGTGGAGTGATCTTGGATGTGGGTCACGGTGGTGAAAGTTTCAGCTTTAAAGTTGCGGAACAAGCTATGCGTATTGGTACTTATCCTGATATCATCAGTTCCGATATTTACCACAAAAATCGTATCAATGGTCCAGTTTATAGTTTGGCTTTCGTGATGACTAAATTTCTTTGTATGGGATTCTCCATACAACAAATCATTGATTGTGTCACGAAAAAAGCCGCTGACCTGCTCCATTTGCAAGGTAAAGGCTATCTAGACATCGGTATGGACGCAGACTTCACTATCTTTGATCTCAAAGAAGAGCGCACTCAACTTTCTGATGCAGAAGGTGAGGTACGCTATGGTAGCCATAAGTTTGTGCCTGTTGTTGCCATTGTTGGCGGTAAAGAAATCATTTCCACAGAAAGTGAGTCTGAATATGCAATCGATTTATGAACAATATCAACTCAAAAATGTGATTAATGCCTCCGGTCGCATGACAATGCTAGGCGTTTCTACGCCCAAAGCGGAAGTTACAGAGCGCGTCGGCTATGGACTTAATCATTACTTTGAAATCAAAGATCTGGTAAATAAAACCGGGCAATATATTGCCAAACTACTTGAGGTGGAAAATGCGGTGGTTGTGTCTTGTGCCTCAGCAGGAATTGCGCAATCCATCGCGGCCGTGATAGTAAAAGATAATGCTGATTTACTTTATAATCTTCACACTTCTCATCAACCTGTTGCCCGTGAAATTGTTATACCGAAAGGGCATAACGTTAATTATGGTGCACCAGTTGATACCATGGTCGCGCTTGGTGGGGGTGAAGTTGTCGAAGCCGGTTATGCTAATGAGTGTAGTGCAGCCCAAGTTGCTGCTAAAATTACCGATCAAACCGCAGCCATTCTTTATGTTAAATCGCACCACTGCGTACAAAAAAGTATGTTAACGGTAAAAGAAGCGGCGCAAGTTGCTAAAAAACATAAAATCCCGTTAATAGTCGATGCAGCCGCAGAAGAAGATCTAATGGCTTATTATCAAGACGGGGCTGATTTGGTGATCTACAGTGGTGCTAAAGCAATTGAAGGTCCAACTAGCGGGCTAGTCATTGGTAAACACCAATATGTTGAGTGGGTTAAACAACAAAGTAGCGGCATAGGTCGCGCAATGAAAGTCGGTAAAGAAGGTATTTTAGGACTAACATTAGCGATTGAACTCTACCTAACTGCCAAAAAAGAAACCGGCAAACAAATGGTTGAGCGGATGTCTGACTTTATTAATGATCTCAACAAAATTAAAGGGGTTAAAGCCCAAATTGTTTGGGATGCAGCTGGCCGTGATATTGCTCGAGCAGAAATAAGCTTCGATCAAAAAGCCATTGGTAAAACCACTTTCGCCATGATGGCAGAATTAAAACAAGGCGATACCGCTATCTATTTTCGCGAATATAAAGCCAACGAAGGGAAAGTTGAGGCTGATATCCGTAGTGTTACTAACGAACAAATGAAAACAATTGTCTCACGCATACGCCAAGTTGTTACTGGAGTCAAATAATGGGAAAACAATTAACCCCTAATTTCTATCATGATCGTGTTTGTCTGAATGTTCTAGCAGGCTCTCACCAAAATGCTAAAGATATTTATCAAGCTGCTGAAACTTATGTCGTGGTTGGCGTGCTGTCGAAAAACTATGCTGACTTAAATAGTGCTATCGAAGATATGGCTAAATATGCTGATGAAATTGATAATGCGCTTTCTGTCGGTTTAGGTGCAGGCGATCCCAATCAATCTAATATGGTTTCACAAATTGCTAAAGTCATTCAACCTCAACATGTAAACCAAGTATTCACTGGTGCAGCAACCAGTCGTGCACTATTGGGCCAAGAACAGACTATCGTTAATGCGCTTATTTCACCCACTGGTGAAGTTGGTAAAGTGAAAATTTCTACTGGACCGCTAAGCTCAAATTATCCAGATGCGATTGTTCCTGTTGAAACAGCAATTGCAATGTTAAAAGATATGGGCGCAAGCTCAGTGAAATTTTTTAATATGGCAGGATTAAAATATCGCGAAGAGTATCAAGTTGTTGCCGAGGCTTGTGCTAATTGTGATTTTTATCTTGAGCCAACCGGCGGTATCGACTTAGACAATTACACGGAAATTCTTAAAATTGCATTAACTGCTGGTGTAAAGAAAATTATTCCGCATATTTACAGCTCTATTATCGATAAAACAACCGGTAATACCCGCCCTGAGGACGTCAAAAAATTACTTGAAATGACAAAGCAGTGCTTATAGACGCTATTGATAATAAATAATCGGTTTATCAATTCTATTGCACTTTAAATAGTTAAAAAGTAAAACCCCATTGTAAGTTTACTCACAATGGGGTTTTTTAATGGTTTAGAGTCAGCCGATAAGCCGGGTTCTGTCGTGGACAACCATTCATCTAGGTCAGCACTTGCGCACTGACTCAAGCAGCCTACCCGGGTTCGATGCGGGCCGCATCTAATGAACCCCTATTTGGCCTTGCTCCGGGTGGAGTTTACCGTGCCACAAGCTGTTGCCAGCTGCGCGGTGCGCTCTTACCGCACCCTTTCACCCTTACCTGTGCTTTTAATAGCCATCGGCGGTTTACTCTCTGTTGCACTAGTCGTAGGCTTTCGCCTCCCAGACGTTATCTGGCACCCTGCCCTATGGAGCCCGGACTTTCCTCCCCTAAATTATCAATTACCACTGGTAACCAACAACAAAGCAGCGGTCGTCTAGCTAACTCCAACGCCAAATTATAGAGATTTAACATTAAGTTGTATAGTTATTTATAATAGCTGGCCAATTGCTAACCTACTTGATTGCACTATCAGAGTTAACTTGTTGTTCAAGGGCATGCTTATATAATGCATTCTTCTTTAAACCATAAATTTCTGCGGTAATGGCCGCCGCTTTTTTTAACGGTAATGATTGTTGTAATAATGCTAATGTTTTCTTCACCTCAGAGGAAATGGCTGCACTAGCCTCCTTTGGTGCTCTATACCCCTCAACCACCAATACCATTTCGCCACGATAACGATTTTCATCAACATTTACCCATTCAAGTAATTCTCTAACCGGCAAACCATGAATAGATTCCCAGGTTTTTGTCAGTTCTCGTGCCAAGATGACATAACGTTCAGCGCCCCAAATAGCGACCATATCTGCTAATGTGTCTAACAAACGATGAGGTGATTCATAAAAAATAAGGGTTCTAGACTCATCCATTAACCCCTGCAATACCTCTTGCCGATTCTTACGTTTTGCCGGCAAAAAACCTTCATAACAAAAGCGATCTGAAGCGATACCGGCAGCAGATAGCGCCGTAATTGCGGCACATGGCCCAGGCAAAGGAACTACCCGAATACCTGCTTGACGACAATTTTTTACCAAATGATAACCTGGATCATTAATTAATGGTGTTCCTGCATCAGAAACTAACGCTATACTTAGTCCCTGTTTTAATTGCGGAATTAATTGATCTGTTTTCTGCTGTTCATTATGATCATGTAAGGACATCATGCGGGTATTAATAGAAAAGTGCTGCAATAATAAACCCGTACGCCGGGTATCTTCCGCGGCAATAAGATCCACCTGCTTAAGGATCTGCAATGCACGCAGAGTGATATCGTCCAAATTACCAATAGGAGTTGGTACAATATATAGCGTTGATACCATCTCTACCTCTTTAGCTTGATTAGGTTCATTCATTGTTTCTTCCGAATAACCGATTAAAATTGAGCAATGATAATTACACCACTGGACAAAGTATGCGTTCTTCAATTTTTGTTAAAAAAAGTTTGATCTGTATAGCAATGCTATCCTCACTTATCTTAGTGGGATGTCATTCCTCAGTAGATCAAAGTAAACCGACCGCTGATGCAACCATACAGACAAGCTCTGAAATCAGCCATTATCAATCAATTATTGATGCTGCTAATGGTACACCATCAGCTAAAGCTTTACGCGCCTATATTGCGCAAGAACCACTCTTAAAAGATCAGGTTAGTCACCAAAAGAATATTGATGATTTTTGGCAAATGTTAATCAATATGCCTGCTGAACAAATTCAAAAACTCGATGTGAGGGCGGATGAAAATGTCTTACAGGGATGGGTTGATCTGCTTGATCTCTACCATAATAACTACCAAGATCCTGCGGCATTAAATAATGCATTTAACGATTGGAAAATACGCTATCCAGCTAACCCAGGTGTTAAAACTTCCCCAACAGCACTAATACAAATCATTCATCACTCTTCAATCAATAGCAACCCTAAAATTGGTCTATTCTTGCCTTTAAGTAATAATGGCAAAATATTTGCTGAAGCCATTTTACAAGGTTTTCTTGACGCCCAAAAAGGATTACCTATTAATCAGACCACAACAACCAACTCATCTGAGCAAAACAACCAGAATAGTGATACTGTCCAAAGTATTATTGATTCAATTACTAACAGTAGCAATAATATAGCGCAAGAAAACAATCTACAAACTCCATCGCTTGTTATTGACAATGCGCCAATTAATAATCAACAGGTTAAAGTATACGATACCAATACTCAATCGATTGAGACACTACTTCGCCAAGCCGAGCAGGATGGCATTACTTTGGTTGTCGGGCCATTATTAAAACCGGATGTTCTTAAAGCTATCCAAATAGATACTCCATTAAATTTATTGACATTAAATGAATTAGATCCTGATAAAATGCCACTTAAAAATAATGTCTGTTACTTTTCTCTATCGCCTGAAGATGAAGCCATCAATGCGGCTCGCCATATTGCAAAACAAGGTAAACAAGCACCATTGCTCTTGATCCCTGCTTCACCTTTTGGGGAACGTATTGCAAATGTATTTGCTCAAGAATGGTTAAAATTGAAACAAACCTCGGTACGTAAACAAACTTTTGGTGATATTAATAGCCTAAAAGCCCGAACGGCTCAGAGTACTGGAATACGTATGATAGGCACACCAATCATGCTTGCCGAACAGCCAGCATCAAATACCAACGATATGGCAGAGGCTATTGATGCCGTGTATATTGTGGCCACAAGTGATGAATTATCATTGATTAAACCGATGATAGATATGGCAACCGATAGTCGCACACGGCCAACACTTTATGCCAGTTCTCGTAGTCATCAAACGGGTTTAAGTACCGATTATTATCTGGAAATGGAAAATCTGCAATTCAGCGAAATCCCTTTACTTGCTGCTGCTAATTCCGCTTTACTAACACAAGCTAATCAACGGCTTTCGGCTGATTACTCCTTGATTCGTCTTTACGCCATGGGGATTGATGCTTGGCTTTTAGCCAATCATTTCAACCAACTACACCAAAATAATATTGAATTAAATGGTGCCACAGGCAAATTAAGCGTTAATAGTGACAATTGCGTTATTTTTCGTTCCCTACCTTGGTTAAAATTTCAACAAGGGAAAGTTCAATTGCTTTAATAAATTGTCAGTTAAAAGTAAAATTTATCAGCCAATAGACAAAAATAGAGTAAAATAGTGATTAAAGTGTCATCTTAACGGCATCTTCACCTGACAGATAAGGATATCCACTATGCTAAAATCGCCAAATTTATCTTGGATACAAGGACGCCATTTCGAATACAAAGCCAAACAATTCTTACAACAGCAAGGGCTGCAATTTATTAGCCGCAATGTGAGTTTCTCAGTTGGAGAAATCGATTTAGTTATGAAAGATCGAAACATCTGGGTATTTGTTGAAGTACGCTTTCGCCGCCATGATAAGTTCGGTAATGCATTAATGTCAGTAACTCTAAGCAAACGAAAAAAATTACTTGCGGCCGCAAAATTATGGCTGCTTAAACATAATGAAAACATAGAAACCGCTTTATGTCGTTTTGATATTTGTGCTACGACAGGGAATCAGTTTGAATGGTTACCAAATGCCTTTAGTGACTATGATACCATCCACTAATTATATGTAAGTAGGTCTTAACGTGTTGGAGAAAATCAAAGCCTGTTTTACCGAAAGTATTCAAACACAAATTGCCGCAGCTGAAGCATTACCCGATGCTATTTCTCGTGCAGCGATTATGATCGTTCACGCCTTACTAAATGGTAATAAAATTTTATGTTGCGGCAGTGGCGGCTCGGCAGTTATTGCACAACGCTTTGCAACCAGTATGATCAATCAATTTGAAGCTGAACGTCCAAGCCTTCCCGCTTTATGTCTTAACACAGATAATGCGATTATAACCTCGATTGCGAATGGCCAAAAACCGGAAGAAGTGTATGCTAAACAAGTGCGTGCATTAGGCCAATCTGGTGACGTACTCCTGGCAATTGCTACCAAGGGTGATAGCCGCGTTGTGATAAAAGCGGTTGAAGCTTCACTAGCTCGTGATATGACTATAGTGGCCTTAACCGGGCATGATGGCGGAGAATTAGCCGGTTTATTAGGCACTCAGGACGTAGAAATTCGCATACCTTCGCAAAGAAGCATTAGAATTCAAGAAGTTCACCTATTAACAGTTAACTGTTTATGTGATCTAATCGATAATACACTTTTTCCGCATCAAGATGACTAAGGAATAATAATGAGACTTTTTCCTCTAATTACCATAATATGCAGTAGCCTTTTGTTACAAGGATGCCTTGGTGCTGCTGTAATAGGTTCAGCGGCGGTCGCCACAAAAAGTGCGACGGATCCGCGAAGTGTAGGTCGCCAGGTCGACGATGGAACATTAGAAGCCCGCGTTAGCGCTGCTATTAACAAAGATCATGCAATTATCCGTGATGCACGTATTATTACTACGGCTTATGAAGGTAAGATACTACTTACCGGCCAAGCGCCTGATCTGGCGTTAGCTGAAAGAGCGAAACAGATAGCAACCAAAGTAGAAGGTGTTGAAGCAGTTTATAACGAAATCCGCCAGGCAACACCCGTTGATCTTGGTACGGCTTCTAAAGATACCTGGATAACAACCAAAATAAAATCGCAAATTCTAACCAGTGATTCGGTTAAATCATCTACCGTCAAAGTTATTACAGAAAATGGAGAGGTGTTTTTACTTGGTATTCTCACCCAACAAGAAGGCGCTGCCGCAGCAAAAATTGCTAGTGAGACAGATGGCGTTAAACGTGTGACTACGGCATTTACCTATCTTAATTAATATTTTCTCACTCAATATAAAAAGTAATTACCTTGCTAACTGTGTTACCTGGCAGCTATGATGTCGGGTAACAACCCTTAGCATACTTACTAGCCGCATTTTGTCTTTTATTAAAGGCAGCTCAATATTTGGTTATCATAACTAATTTCACAATAATTTTAAAAAAATTAAGTAGATTAAAGTAACTACTTCTCTTCAATATAAGCACTTTGTATGGAAATGCCATCAGTTGTGTAACGTGTTTAAATTTCTCAATCTGGAATTACGATCACTTTTTTTCGAACAACGATTCATGTTAAATAATATCACTCAATGTAAATATTACTCATGCAACAATACTCCCTCCAAGGGCTGTTAGGAGAATAGTTAGCAGTGGAGTTTCTGTATAACTCTATTTTTAGGTAAGGGAATATTTAATTGGAAAGTAAAAAAACTATAACATCTGAATTTGTTTAACCGTGCCAGTAGCTATTTTGCTGGTTTATGCACTGATTTATCGGTTTTTTTACTGAAACTCAGTTAGTTATTTGACGTCTAAAATAACAAAATTTATAATTTAATAAAAATAATAAACAAAAGAAATAATTCTCTTATGTAAATAATAAAAATCCATAAAAATTAAATTTTCAATATTTTATACTAGCACTAAAATTAATTAGCAATGAAGCCATATTTTTTCAGAAAATTCTTACCACCTAATTGCTGCATTTGCCGCAGTATCCATGCTTGTCTTATTAATAAATCATTAGATGGTCTTTTTACTTGATAAACTAACGGATTTGGTAAAACTGCCGCTAATAGGGCAGCTTCCGCTTCATTTAATTGATTTGCCTGTTTTTTAAAATAATATTTTGCCGCCTCTTCTACGCCAAAAATACCTTCACCAAACTCAGCTATATTCAAATAAATCGTCAAAATCCGCTTTTTAGACCACATAACTTCAATTATTGGCGTCATAATAGCTTCAACGCCTTTACGTAACCAGCTTCGTCCATCCCATAGCCAAAGATTTTTTACAACTTGTTGAGTGATAGTTGAAGCCCCTCTGACAGGTTTTTTACTAGCCGGATTTTGGTTGATGGCGCTTTCTATTGCCTGAAAATCAAATCCCCAATGATTTGGGAAATTTTGATCTTCTGCAGCAATAGCTGCAATTAACATGTTCGGCAAGATGGCATTAATTTCTACCCAAGAGGAACGAGAAATATAAGAAAAATTTAATGATAACCAAGCGTTAATTTCTCTTTCTAACATTACCATCGAAAAAGGAACAGGCAAAAATTTAAAAATCAAAATCGTTATTAACCAACAAGAAGATAAGATTAATAATGTCCTTTTTAACCAATGCCATAATAAGTAAGCTAACATAACTAACGGCTAGCCATCTCGATAACTTTTTTAACTAATTTATTAATCCCTTGCCATGCCTCATTAGGTGATGATGCTAACATATAAGCGGGTGTTGTGATTACTCTATTCTCTTCATCAACTACAATATCATCAAAGGAACAAATAATATGTTTCCCGCCCATTTGTTCTATTTGAGCAATGGTTTCTTTATCATTGCCTATTGTTAACGTTACCGTTTTATTTAAAATTTTTGGTAACATAACAGGTGCAATACACATCAACCCCATGGGTTTTCCTTGTTGGTGAATTTTGCGACAAAATGTTAATAAATCTTTATCTATTTCACAATCACTTCCTTTAATAACAAAATTAGATAAATTCTTTGCAACCCCAAATCCACCAGGAATGATGACTGCACTAAACTTATTGGCATCTGCAGATGCTAAAGGCGCTATTTTTCCACGTGAAATACGTGCAGATTCGACCATTATGTTTCGTTTTTCTTGTTTTTCTTTTTCACTTATATGATTAATAACATCTAGTTGCTCTCGATCAGGCGCAAAAAAACACATTTCAACATTATTTTGACTCAAAGATAATATAGTAAGTACTGACTCATGGATTTCGCTACCATCCAATACACCACAACCACTTAAAATTACTGCAATAGGTTTCATATTTGACTCCATTTGTAGTAGATTGTTACTAATTCATTTAATGTGATAACATGGAACTTGGTCACAAATTTTAATGAATCTTGTAACAAAAACGATTATATTTGTTATGTTGATTGGCTGACAAAAAAATCAAGATTTCTATTTTACTCACCATCTGCATTCATTCATATCATAATTGGCGAGTAAAAAACGATTTCCCTGGTGTTGGCGCAATATTCGCGCACCCCAACTTCGGTTGGGGTTATTTTTTTTCAGCTACCACTAACCATCGCTTCAAAACCTCAACATCTTTTTGCCAATCGACTTTTAATTCATCAAACCATTCTTGAATATTATCCCACCAGGCAGGTAAATCAGGAGATTGTATCTGTTGAGCTAACTGCTGGAGATGGCGTAAACCAACTGCTCCTGCTGCACCTTTAATTTTGTGGGCTTGGGCAATAATCCCATTACGATCTTTAGCCACAATATTAGACTCTAATAAAGATAGATATCCTGGCATCATATTTTCAAAGATCTTTATACTGTCTTCAATAAGTTTTGGGCCAACTAGTTCGAAATATTGGTTGAGCATGTTGATATCTAATATGTCATCATGATTAACAAATTGTTTTAGCGGAATGTTGATGGATTTATTTTTACAATCAGTTAAATATTTTTCAATAATCTTTATTAATGCGCTTACCGAGAGTGGTTTACTCAATACATCATCCATACCTGCCACAAGATACTCTTTTTTATCTTTCAATACATTAGCAGTTAAAGCAATTAACGGTGGAAGTTCATCATTAGCATAGGTTTGACGAAGCTGACGAGCTATATCGAGACCGGTCATATCAGGTAGTTGGATATCCAATAAAACCAGATCATAACTGCCAATTTTGAACATTTTTAATGCTTCTTTACCATTCATCGCAACATCAACGGTATGACCTAATTTTTCTAATACAGATCGCGCGACGATAACATTTAATTCAATATCTTCCACCAAAAGGATATGCAATTTAGGTAGTAAAACAGCTTCTGGTATTGGCATGTCAACCGTTTTGGCGACAATTGGCGCTATAACGGATACAGTAAAGCAAGAACCTACTCCTAATGTACTAGCTACCTGTATATCTCCTCCCATGCTTTGCGCTAATCGCTTAGAAACAGCAAGACCAATCCCAGTACCCGTTTCTGGCCGGCCACCAGCACTACCCTTTACCTGATAGTACATCGCAAAAATTTTTTTTTGCTCTTCTTTTGGGATCCCAATACCACTATCAATAACCTGAATAAAAAGCTGCTCATGTCCTTCGTACCAAATACGAACCTTGATCTCACCTTGTTGAGTAAATCTCACAGCATTACCAATTAAATTCCATAGTATTTGCCGTAACCGTGTTGCATCGGTAATGATCTTACTCGGTAAATTTTCTTTTACTTCTAGGATAAATTTTAAATCTTTAGGTTGTACTAAAAGTCTCGATAAGTTTTCAATATCAGAAATGAATTCATTAAAATCAATTTGTTGACTATCTAAACTAACTTTGCGACGTTCAATCTTATCCATCTCAATAATGTCATTGAAAATATTACCTAAAGTGATGGCGCTGACATGGATAGTTTTCAAATAATTTGTTTGTTCATTAGTTAATTCTGTATCGAGTAATATACGACTCAGTCCAACAATCCCATTAAGCGGCGTACGAAGCTCATGGCTAATGGTTGAGATAAATGTTGTTTTATCCCTACTGGCATTTTCTAACGCTTCTTGATAATGCTTACGCTCGGTAATATCGCGCCCAAACCCTACTAGCCCATGACGTTTCCCCACCCGGTCATAAAACGGGACTTTACGTATTTCAAAACATGCTTTTCGTCCATCTGGGTATACCAACCATTGTTCATAGGTTAATGACACATTATGACGAAATACTTTTTCATCAGTTTCAAGCTCTTTCTCTGCAACCTCCTCACCATAAATTTCACGATAGGTTAGTCCAATAAGCTGCTTTTCACTACGACCTGTCAATAATTCCATTGCTCTATTACAACAAGAAAAATCATTATTTTCATCACGATAATAAACAAGATCAGGAGATGCATCTAAAAATGATTGTAATAATATAGACTGCTGTTCGAACTCAAGTTGTGTCTGCTCTCGACGCTTCATCTCTTTTTGCAATTTTTCTAATAATTCTAAATGCGCTTTTTGTACTTTTTCACGCTCTGCAATTTCCAAATTTAGCTGAGCAATATTTCCTTTAAGTTTGTCAGTAAGCTCGGCATCACGCTTCCGCATAACTTCTAATTTATCAACCATACCTGATAAGCGACGACGAGACTCTTCAAGTTGCTCAACAACCACAGAAAGAAAATAGACCGCCCAAGGCGTGATAATCAATCCAAAAAAGATAGAGCGAACCAAATCAATATTATGAACATTGCCATACAATAAAATATCAACCGCTATCTGTAATACCATAGCTAATACAACCAGTGCTGTGGCTAATAGTAAGGAAAATCCAATTAAGCCAAGCTTCATCATTAAATCAACATAATACTGAGCAAGTCCTTTAAGCAGCTTCATACACACTCCAATACCGAAAATCAGCTTAAATCATAACTTATATAGATAAAAAGCAGAGGGATCTAACATACATTATGAGGGATAAATTACATTTAGATTTTCATAAACAATGAATTAACTTATAAACGAAGTTTTATAATTATCAGATAAATATAAATTTAATAAACAAAAAGTAGAGATTTAGAAATAAAAAAAGGGCAGTATTTTATACTCCCCTCAATTATAATATACCTTATTTAATAACACGTAGCGTCGGGCGTCCTTTTGGTGGCGTCGGCGGCTCATCATCAGAAGATGAAATTGACGTTATTTCTTGTGCTTCGTTTGACAATTCAGTATCACTAATAAGCACTAAATTTTCACTTTTAGCAACAGAATCACCTGAGCCACTCTCATATTCTGGTTCGGGTTCAAACATCATTCCTGCTCCATTTTCGCGCCCATAGATAGCAATAATAGCACACATGGGTACTTCAACACGGCGAGGAACACCACCAAAACGGGCACTGAAACTGACGATTTCATTCGTCAACTCTAAATTACCGACAGCAGAAGGAGTAATATTTAAAATAATCTGTCCTTTATGGGCATATTCCATCGGTACATTTACACCAAAAATATTAACATCCACAACTAAATGGGGTGTCATATTATTGTCGAGAAGCCATTCATAATGAGCCCTAAGAAGGTAAGGACGACGTGGCGACATTCCTAACAACTCCATAATAAATTAACCTGTGGTAGATAAACGCATCTCACGTTCAGCTTCAGTTAATGAAGCAAGGAAAGAGTCTCGTTCAAATACACGTTCCATATAAGAACGAATGCCCTCGGTTTCTTTTCCTTTGGGGATTTCGATATTCCAAAAAGGTAAACGCCATAAAAGTGGAGCTAAATAGCAGTCAACCAGACTAAATTCTTCGCTCATAAAAAACGGCATCTCTTTAAAAATTGGCGAGATTGATATCAGCTCCTCTCTTAACTGCTTACGGGCAGCATCAGCTTGAGGATCTTTATTTTCAATCTTATACATCAAAGAATACCAATCTTTATCTATCCGATGCATCATCAAACGACTACTACCACGAGCCACTGGATAAACCGGCATCAATGGTGGATGCGGAAAGCGTTCATCAAGATATTCCATAACAACGCGGGAATCATACAATGTTAATTCTCTATCGACCAGCGTTGGTACTGTTTGGTAAGGATTTAGATCAATCAAATCTTGAGGCAAATTGCCTGCTTCAACATTCTCAATCTCAACGCTCACGCCCTTTTCTGCCAATACGATCCGCACTTGATGGCTAAATATGTCGGTCGGGCCGGAAAACAGTGTCATTACCGAACGTTTGTTGGCAGCGACAGCCATGAAAACCTCCAAGTTTTATTAAAAAAGACCAAACAGCCATAATATAATAAATAAGGCCATTCTCACATGTTTAAAACACTTGTAAACCAATCACTCAGTTAACAGGCATCTATTCATTGAACTGCAATTAATACATGTTATTTCCACCAAATTTGGTGGAAATAGATAAGAAATTAATGGCCTATAGTCTATCAGATTTTGGTCAATATGGGGGAAAGTTTGACAAGATTTTATGATAAATGTACAAAATTAGAACATTTTTTTATTGAAAAAATTAATAGCAAAAAAATTTAAATTAATATTCGCAAGATAATATAAATTTATAACATACTAAAAACCCGCCTAAAGGCGGGTCTTATATTAATAATTTGTTGCAAAAACAAAAAATTAACGTTTAGAGTATTGTGGACGACGACGTGCTTTACGCAGCCCCACTTTCTTACGCTCAACAGAACGCGCATCACGGGTAACAAATCCAGCTTTGCGTAGTTCAGAACGTAGTGTCTCGTCATATCCCATCAATGCACGTGTAATACCATGACGGATTGCACCTGCTTGACCAGAAATGCCACCACCTTTAACGGTAATGTATAAATCCAGTTTCTGTAACATATCAACCAATTCTAACGGTTGGCGAACAACCATTCGCGCCGTTTCGCGGCCAAAATACTCCTCAAGGCTGCGTTGATTGATAGTAATATTACCGCTACCTGGCTTAATGAAGACACGTGCGGAAGAGCTTTTGCGGCGACCAGTGCCGTAGTATTGATTTTCAGCCATTGCCTATATCCATCCCGATTAAATGTCAAGAACTTGCGGCTGCTGTGCCGCGTGGTTGTGATCACTACCCGCATAAACTTTCATTTTACGGTACATCGCACGACCAAGAGGTCCTTTAGGTAGCATACCTTTAACCGCAATTTCAATTACACGCTCAGGGTGACGGGCAATCATTTCTTCGAAGGTCGCTTGTTTGATACCACCGATATAACCAGTATGGCGATAGTAGATTTTGTCTTCACGCTTGTTACCAGTAACAGCAACTTTTTCTGCATTAACAACAATGATGTAATCACCAGTATCGACATGCGGAGTATATTCCGCTTTATGCTTGCCGCGCAAACGACGAGCAATTTCAGTTGCAAGACGGCCTAAAGTTTTTCCATCTGCATCAACAACGTACCAGTCGCGTTTTACGGTTTCTGGTTTAGCTGTAAAAGTTTTCATTAAAGCTTACCCATATATAAGTTACATGTTGGCGAACACTCATATTTTATAAAAATATTTCAATATGTTCACACTAAGTTGTGTCCAGTGAATCCTACCCCTTCGAGTAGTCAAACTGACATTAATGCAAGATTTTTGGGAAATAAAAAACTTGCTGTAACGTGGGGTGGCGAGATTATAGAGAAGTTTTTACTAAAAATCGACCCAAAAAATAAATTTTCTCGCTAATTTATTGTATTATTACTCGCTAATCAAGCTATATGACGTAATTTTAGGTATTCTTCACTCTGCATTTCTTGCAATCTTGATAAACAACGTTGATATTCAAAACGTAATAAATGCCCTTGGTAAAGTTTATCCATTGCGACCTCTGCATTTATAATCAACTTAACTTTTCGCTCATAAAATTCATCGATCAGAGCGATAAAACGCCTAGCTACATCTTCATGAATTTCTGACATTATCGAAACATTATACAGTAATACCGTATGATAATCTTTTGCTAAAACGATATAGTCATTTTGGCTACGTGCATCTTCACATAACACTTTAAATTCAATCGATAAGATACCTTCTGCAGTAAGGATTGCCGGCATAGTACGATGATTAATCTCAAGGATAGGGAATCTATCTCCAGGTTTGCCAGCTAATTTAATAAATATCTCATCCATCCGATGGCAGCTCTTTTCATCAATTGGCGTAAGATAAAGACCCGCCTGTTTCAAGGTACGTAAACGATAATCAATACCCGCATCAACATTGATGATGTCACAGTATTTTTTAATTTGTTCGATCGCAGGTAGAAAACGTGTTCGTTGCAATCCATTGCGATAGAGTTCATCGGGTGGAATATTAGAAGTTGCGATTAAACAAAATTTTCTGGCAAATAAAGCTTTTAATAGCGTTGCCAAAATCATTGCATCAGTGATATCAGAGACAAAAAACTCATCAAAGCATAAAACATCGGTCTGTTTTTTAAATCTATCGGCAATAATTTCTAGTGGATCTTGCTGCCCTTGTAGCTCAATCATTTCATTCTGCACTCGCCACATGAAGCGATGAAAATGTAAACGTAATTTTCAACCATCCGGTAAACTCTGATAAAAAAGATCCATCAGCCAGGTTTTACCTCGGCCAACACCACCCCACATATATAATCCCTGGACAGGCTCACAATTTGTATGTAGTTTTTTAGCAAATAATTGGCCAATTTTATTTCTTAAAGATAAGCGAGATGTTCTATTAAGCAATTGATAATGAATAATATCTAAACGTGCTATTGCTTTACTTTGCACCTCATCAAATTGATAATCACCGGTAGCCAAAAACTGTTGGTAAAGTTTAGAGGGAGTCAACAATGTCATCAACGCGATACTCCTTAAAAGGTCATAATTTTATTGGCCAATGAAACCTAGCATAAACATTATATCGATACTCTTTCTTACTTTAATACCTCAAAATAATATGAAATCATTAGCAATAACTTTTCCCGCTTTCACTTATCTCCTTTTAACAGGTATAGTGACTGCTATAATGTGAATTTATTTCTATGAAAATAAATGTTGTTTTGTTAATGAAGGAGTCACCATGACTTGGGAATATGCACTAATCGGTCTAATTGTAGGTTTCATTATTGGTGCACTGGTAGTTCGCTTTGGCAATACCAAGCTACGTAACCAACAAGCTTTGCAAGCTGAACTTGAAAAGAAAAACCATGAATTAGAAGAATATCGTAAAGAATTGGTCAGCCATTTTGCCCGTAGTGCAGAGTTACTCGATAACATGGCGCAAGATTATCGCCAACTCTATCAGCATATGGCGAAAAGTTCTCATGAACTCATGCCTGATATGCCAATACAAAACAACCCTTTTAACTATCGTTTAACTGAATCAGAGTCAGACAATGATCAAACTGCCGTTAATTTACCGCCCAAAGACTACTCTGAAGGCTCCTCTGGCTTATTTCGTTCAATGAAAGAAAAAAAAAGGTAAATTAGGTTACCGATATCAATAAAATTGCATCTTTACCTAATTTCGATGGTAGCGCATCCATCTGATAGATTCATTTTGTTAAAAAAAATCAATATCATGTAAATACATGTAAAAAAACGATTACCACTATCTGTTGGCTGAACTTTTTTGCATAATTTATAGTCTTAGCCTGCTGAAGGCCTTTTCTATCCAGGAAGCAAATTACCTTAAAATAAATTAGGTATGTAAGAGAATTGAATTCATGATGAAAAAAGAGAAACATTTTTTAACTATATTAGCTATGAGTATCAGTCTTTCACTCATAGGTATACCTGCAGTAAGTTATTCTGCATCAATGCCACCAATTGCTTTATCATCTGGTCAAGAATTACCTCGCCTAGCGCCGATGCTAGAAAAAGTACTTCCTGCCGTAGTTAGTATTCGTGTATCTGGAACACGTGTTCAAAATCAACAGCTACCCGAAGAATTTAAATTCTTTTTTGGGCCCAATTTTCCCTCACAGCAACAGAGTATTCGCCCTTTTAAAGGATTAGGCTCTGGAGTAATTATTGATGCTGAAAAAGGTTATATCCTAACTAATAACCATGTCATTGATAATGCTGATAACATTCAGATTCAGCTAAATGATGGCAAAGAAATTGATGTTAAACTTATCGGCCGTGATCCTCAAACAGATATCGCTTTGTTACAAATCAAAGATTCGAGTACAGCAAATCTGAAAAAATTGAACTTAATGGCGATAAAAATAGCTGACTCCGATAAACTGCGGGTTGGCGATTTTGTTGTTGCTGTTGGTAACCCTTTTGGCTTAGGCCAAACGGCAACATCCGGCATTATTTCTGCATTGGGCCGTAGTGGTTTAAATGTAGAGGGTCTAGAAAATTTTATTCAAACTGACGCTTCTATTAATAGAGGTAACTCAGGTGGCGCATTGGTTAATCTCAATGGTGAACTAATTGGTATTAATACCGCCATTTTAGCACCTGGCGGGGGTAATATTGGTATTGGCTTTGCGATTCCATCCAATATGGCTAAATCCCTTAGCGATCAAATTATCAAACATGGTGAAGTAAAACGTGGATTATTGGGGATCAAAGGCACTAAAATGACCTCTGATGTTGCAAAAGCATTGAATATTGATGCGCAAAAAGGGGCATTTGTCAGTGAAGTAATCCCAAAGTCTGCAGCAGCCAAAGCAGGTATTAAACCTGGGGATGTTTTGGTTTCAATTAATAATAAATATATCAATAGTTTTGCCGAGTTGAGAGCTAAAATTGGCACCAGTGAAATTGGTAAACAGATCACCATCGGGCTACTACGTAAAGGTAAGCCAATGGAAGTGAAGGTTACTTTAGAAGATAGTGAGTCAACCAGTACGAAAGCCGAAGTTTTAACCACTTCACTAATGGATGCCACTTTAAGCAATAGTACGATTAAGGGCACTAAAGGTGTCAAGGTCGATAGCGTTTCGTCTAATTCACCTGCAGCAATGCTTGGTCTGGCAAAAGGTGATCTGATTGTTAGAGCCAACAAACAACAGATAGAAAATATTAATCAACTTCGTAAAATTATTGAAACTAAGCCTACCGCTTTAGTATTAAATATTTTACGTGGTGATCAAAATATCATCTTATTACTTCGTGGTAATAATATATTCAATTAATCATCCAATAAACAGGTACGGTTAACTACCGTACCTGTTTGTATTTATGGTATCCTGCTATTTTATTATCTCGTTCATCGCTTATTACAGAATACTTACTATGTTGATCAAGCTTTTTCGTGCCGTCATTGTAGGGCTTGTTATTGCTGCTATTTTGCTAATAGCTATTCCCTCTATCCGTCCAAAAGGACTCACCGATCTTCTCGACGGTAAAAAAGATGATCAACCTATTAGTTTTAGTAAAGCAGTACGTAGAGCAGCACCCGCTGTGGTTTATGTTTATAGCAGTGGTACCGGTAGTTTTTCCCAGAATGGGCGCGAATTAACCGCACTAGGTTCTGGTGTCATTATGAGTAGTAACGGTTATATTATTACAAACAGACATGTCGTTAATAATGCAGATCAAATTCAGATTGCACTACCTGATGGGTTAATTTTTGACGCATTAATTGTTGGCTCAGATAGTTTAACAGATCTGGCTGTTTTAAAAATAGACGCCGAAAATCTTCCGGTGATACCGATTAATCCACATCGTAAAGCACACGTCGGTGATATCGTGTTAGCCATCGGTAACCCCTATAATTTAGGACAAACGGTAACACAAGGAATTATTAGCGCCACCGGACGTGTAGGGCTAAGCCCTACCCGCCGACAGAATTTTCTTCAGACAGATGCGTCTATTAATCATGGGAATTCAGGCGGAGCACTAATTAATACTGAAGGTGAATTAATGGGAATTAATACACTCTCATTCGATCATTCAGAAAATGGTTTCACGCCTGAGGGGCTAGGTTTTGCTATTCCAACTGAATTAGCAACTAAAATTATGGAAAAACTTATTCGCGATGGACGAGTGATCCGTGGCTTTATCGGTATCACTGCGCGGGACTTACCTCGTATTCGTTCTAACAATAACGATATTAATCAAATTAAAGGGTTACGTATTTTTCAAGTCGCGCCAAATGGCCCAGCAGAAAATGCCGGTATTCAAGTCGGTAATATTATCATTTCTGTTAATGGCCAGCCAGTTATCTCTGCTGCTGAAACAATGGATCAAGTTGCTGAAATTAATCCTGGCAGTATCGTCCCTGTCGTACTAATACGCAACGACAAAACAATCACTGTCCACGTTAAAATTGAAGAATACAATGAAGGAAAATCACTACTACAATAAGTAAGAACCAGTAATCTAACTAAGCTACTGATTTTTACCTTTGTAAAATAGCGGGTTATTTTTTATCTGCGCTAATACGCTCTATATTTGCCCCTAAACCACGTAGTTTCTCTTCTATTCTTTCATATCCACGATCGATATGATAAATCCGATCAACAATTGTTTTTCCTTTCGCAACGCAACCTGCCAGCACTAAACTAGCAGATGCCCGCAAATCCGTTGCCATTACTTGAGCACCCATAAGTTGTTTAACACCATGACAAACAACGGTATTCCCTTCTATTTCCGCATGGGCTCCCATACGAATTAACTCAGGGATATGCATAAAACGATTTTCAAAAATAGTTTCCGTTATAGTACTAACACCTTCAGCCACTAAATTAAGTAAGCTAAATTGCGCCTGCATATCTGTTGGAAAGCCGGGATGCGGTTCCGTTCTGATAGTCACTGCTTTTGGTCGCTTACCATGCATATCCAGTTGGATCCAATCCTCACCAACGTGAATTTCTGCACCCGCCTCACGTAATTTAGCTAGTACTGCATCCAATGTAGCCGGTTTAGTATTGCGGCAAATAACTTTTCCGCCAGAAATAGCTGCGGCTACCAGAAAAGTTCCCGTTTCAATGCGATCAGGTAAAATTCGATAAATACCACCACCTAAGCGAGCTACCCCTTCAATAATGATGCTGTCTGTGCCCGCACCTGTGATCTTTGCTCCCAATGAATTTAAAAAGTTGGCGGTATCTTCAACTTCAGGTTCACGAGCAGCGTTTTCAATGACGGTTTTTCCCTCTGCTAGGGTTGCAGCCGTCATAATAGACACGGTGGCACCAACACTAACCTTATCCATGACAATATTGGCGCCTTGCAAACGACCATCAACTGAGGCTTTAACATAACCCTCATCTAAGGTAATTTTAGCCCCAAGTTGCTCAAGTCCGGCAATATGCAAATCAACTGGACGCGCACCTATTGCACATCCTCCCGGTAATGACACCTGACCTTGACCGAAACGAGCAACTAATGGCGCCAAAGCCCAAATAGATGCACGCATCGTCTTGACTAATTCATAGGGAGCACAAAATTTATTAATGCCACGTGCATCAACAAAAATAGCACCATTACGCTCAACTTTGGTACCTAACTGATTAAGCAATTCAATTGTTGTGTCAATATCTTTTAGCTTTGGAACATTTTGTAATTCAACTGGTTCTTCTGCTAATAACGATGCAAACAATATCGGTAATGCCGCATTTTTTGCACCAGAAATCGAGACCTCTCCCATCAAACGCGTTGGGCCTTTTAATCGAAACTTATCCATCAAAAAATTCTCTATGAGTAATATTGATATTATTAATGCAAAAATATAGTCTTAAAAACCATTAAGCTTACGATCTCTTGTCCATTCTGCGGGGGTATAAGCTTTAATTGATAATGCATGGATCCGATTATCTGCAATATATTCCATTAGCGGCGCATAAATCACTTGCTGCTGCTTAATCCGACTCATGCCGTTAAACATTTCACCAACAGCAATTATTTGAAAATGGCTGCCATCACCATTGACAATCACTTCATCAAGTTTCAATTGTTCTATTAATACTTGCTTTATTTTATTTGTATCCATAATTAAACTCAATTCTAACATTAAAAGATAATGCATCTATTCTAAGCGATCTATTATCTGCTGCAAATCAAAGCAAACGCTCTTGGCATAAAAAATGCGCAAGAGCGACTGCTTTATATATAAGCTATTTTTAAAATTTATAACCCTATTAGTTCATGAAATTCTCAACTTTATAAAGCCTAATAAGGGTCTTAAAACGCTCACTAATACCTTCAAGTACCCATTTATTACCTGACTGCTGTTCTGATTTTAACCTGACAAACATAGCAAGTCCGGTAGAATCGATATGAGATAACTGGGAAACATTAATCACATTAATACCTTTTAACAGTTGCTGTCTCTGTTGCCAAAAAGCAGGTAAAGTATCACGATCAAGCTCACCGGTTAAAATCAACGTTTGCCCATTCTGCTGCCAAGTTAACATGGGTATCATGATTTTTTCTTTTCCAAAGTAATGGGAATATTTGAGCTACGCTCTAATTCTTGCGTCAAACCATCAATACCTTTAGTACGTAAAATATTAGCCCACTCATTTTGTTTCGTGGTAATTAAACTAACACCTTCCGTAATCATATCATAAGCTTGCCAATAGCCTGTTTTACTATTTTTACGCCATTGAAAATCAAGCCGCACAGGTGGTCGTCCCTGTGGATCGGTGATCGTTACCCGAATAGCAACCACACTCTTATCGCCTAATGGTTGCTCTGGCGCTATTTGATATTGTTGACCATGATACATGGCCAAAGCTTGGCCATAAGCTTGTTTCAAGTAGGCTGCAAACGCTGTAAAATAGCTATCTCGTTGAGAAGGTGTTGCGCTATTATAATAAGAACCTAATACTAACGCGCCAGCATACTTAATCTGTACATAAGGCAAAAGCTCTTCAGAAACAATCTCGCGTAAGTAATCTGGATTTTGCCGGATCATGGGCTGCTCATTTTTTAAGCGTGTAAAGGTTCTGGCGGCGGCTTCTTGCATCAGTTTATATGGATTCGATTGATCTATCGCCATCGCAAACGGAGCAACCACTAACAAAGCCACTATTAAGAAACGTTTAAGCATAAATAGGTTCCTTCTCATCATATTAGATTATTCATTAGGGTGTCGTGGAAGATTTTTCGTTATTGCCGGAAACTGGGCTTGCTCTATTTGAACGATTAGGATCGCCACTTCTATATAAGAATTGCCCAATTAAATCTTCCAATATTATCGCCGGTTTAGTATCTTCAATGCGTCCACCGTCCTTAAGAAAGGTAATGCCCATATCTGGATCATAAAAACCCACATTAAGTGCTAAAAACTGTTCACCTAATAATCCAGCGGTAAGTATTGACAATGAGCTGTTATCAGGAATATTGTCATATTGACTAAAAATCGCTAAGGTAACGCGTGGAGTATAAGTTTTCTTATCCAACATAATATCGACTATTCGGCCAACTACCACACCACCTATCTTTACCGGTGAATTTACTTTCAATCCACCCACATTGGTAAAAGAAGCGGTAACTTTATAAGTCGGTTGATTTCCAAATGATTTAATATCTGCAACTTTTAAACATAAAAAGACAATCGCAGCTAATGCAATCAAAACAAATAGTCCAACTAGAATTTCACTTTTCTTACTTTGCATGAATTAATTCCCAAACATCAGTGCAGTAAGCACAAAATCTAAACCCAACACAGCTAATGACGAATGAACAACAGTTCTGGTTGTTGCGCGACTGATCCCTTCCGATGTTGGGATTGCATCATAACCATTAAATAAAGCGATCCAACTGACCGTAAAAGCAAATACCACACTTTTAATAAAACAGTTGAGAATATCCTTTTTCCACTCAATGGCAGATTGCATCGATGACCAAAAAAAGCCTTCATCAATTCCTTTCCAATCGACACCGACTAGCGCACCACCTAATATACCCACTGCGACAAAAATTAATGCCAGTAATGGCATACTAATTAGCCCTGCCCAAAAACGCGGCGCAATCACACGACGTAGCGGATCAACCGCCATCATTTCCAAACTAGAGATCTGCTCTGTTGCTTTCATTAATCCTATTTCTGCTGTTAATGCAGAACCCGCTCTGCCAGCAAATAAAAGCGCAGTTACTACCGGCCCTAATTCCCTTAATAAAGAAAGGGCTACCATCATGCCAAGACTGGATTCAGCACTAAACATGGTTAAGACTAAATATCCTTGTAAGCCAAGTACCATGCCAATAAATAATCCCGATACAGCAATTATTAATAAAGATAAGATTCCTACATTGTAGAGCTGTTTTATTAATAATGGCCATTGTTTTGCAAATTCAGGTTTACCAAATAGAGCCCGAAATAACAAATAACCTGCACGACCGAATGTCGCCACCACAGCCAGTGAACGACGACCTAATGCGGTTAGTGTATCAATTAGTATCATCCCATTACCCTAATAAATCTGCTGCATAATTTCCTGCGGGAAACTTAAATGGTACTGGACCATCTGCTATACCATCAAGAAATTGCCTAACCCGCGCATCCTTATTTTGTTGCAATTCTTTCGCAGTACCTTCAGCAATGACATGTTGTTCTGCCACAATATAAGCTTTATCCGCTATACTCAACACTTCTGGTACATCGTGAGAAACAATAACACAAGTAATACCTAATGCATGATTAAGTTCATCAATAAGTTTAACCAAAACTCCCATAGTTATCGGATCTTGCCCAACAAAAGGCTCATCAAATAAAATTAATTGTGGATCCAGGGCAATCGCGCGTGCTAACGCAGCTCGTCGTGCCATACCCCCTGATAATTCAGCTGGCATAAGATTGGCTGCGCCTCTGAGCCCAACAGCTTCTAGCTTCATCATGACGACCGTTCGAATAATTTCTGCTGCTAAAACAGTATGTTCACGTAAAGGAAAAGCAACATTGTCAAAAACATTGATATCAGTAAACAAGGCACCAGACTGAAACAACATACTCATTTTCTTTCGAGCGGCATAAAGTTCTGTGCTTGATAGTGTTGGAATATTCACACCATCAAACCAAATTTCTCCCTTATCTGGCCGTAATTGTCCACCAATCAAACGTAGCAAAGTGGTTTTTCCAATACCTGATGGCCCCATAATTGCCGTAATTTTTCCCCTAGGGATCGTCAAGCTCATATCGGTAAAAATCGGCCGTTGACCCCGAATAAAAGACATCTCTTTGATTTCTATGATATTATCTACAGACTTCTTCATGACGATAATAGCCTTTCTGTCTAACTATCATTTAAGTATATTTACTCAGTATGGAACATATTACCTAAAAACTACCATATATTCGCTATCAATATTGTTGCCAATTTTACTTTTGCTCATTACATGGTCACAATAAACAAATTCTCAAATGTCATCATAGTGAAAAATGCTATTTTTTTAATAATACGATAGACGGATAATACAATGTTGGCTGTAACATAAAACGAATGATATGAAAAAACAGCCTTACTAAAGAGCCATTAACCCATATAATTAAATTACTTATATCAAATTGGTAAATAAAAATGTCGGAAATTGATTTTCAAAAAACAGCAAAAAAGGTATTGGAAATTGAACGTAGTGGACTTGCCAATCTGGAGCAATATATCAATGATGATTTTAACCAAGCATGTGAACTGATTTTCAAATGTACTGGCAAAGTGGTGGTGATGGGGATGGGGAAATCAGGCCATATTGGCCGTAAAATTGCGGCCACATTAGCTAGTACAGGAACACCTGCATTTTTTGTCCATCCTGGAGAAGCCAGTCATGGTGACTTAGGCATGATTAGCAGTAAAGATATTGTTCTGGCTATATCTAACTCTGGGGAGTCAAATGAAATATTAGCACTCATTCCTGTGTTAAAACGCCAACATATTGCGCTAATTTGTATGACAAAAAACCCTGATAGCAGCATGGGTAAAGCGGCAGATATTCACCTTTGTATCAAGGTACCACAAGAAGCTTGCCCATTAGGTTTAGCGCCAACAACAAGCACAACGGCGATGCTCGTCATGGGGGATGCCATTGCTGTCGCTTTACTTGAAGCGCGTGGTTTTACTGCTGAAGATTTTGCACTTTCTCATCCAGGTGGCACATTAGGGCGCAAACTCTTATTAAGAGTGAGTGACTTAATGCACACAGGGAAAAATATTCCCAATGTCCCAAAACAGGCAACATTACAGCAAGCATTAGTGGAAATTACACGCAAAAAACTTGGCATGGTAGTGATTTGTAACGAAGAAATGCAGATAGAAGGTATTTTCACCGATGGTGACTTACGACGTGTCTTTGCAATGAATATTGATTTAAATAATGCCAAAATTGCTGATGTGATGACAACCGGGGGTATTAGAGTAAAACCTGATATGCTAGCGATTGATGCCTTAAATTTGATGCAACAACACCATATTACTTCATTACTGATAGCAAAAGCAGATACACTTATTGGTGTTATTCATCTGCATGATCTTTTGCAAGCAGGCATTATATAATTATTGGAACTAATACATGAATGAGCATAATAAAATAACAAGCTATTATGGCCCAGTAGAACAACATATCATTGAAAAAGCACGTCTGATAAAATTACTCATTTGCGATGTTGATGGTGTCATGACAGATGGCTTAGTTTATATGGGAAATAATGGTGAAGAGCTAAAAGCATTCAATGTAAAGGATGGTTACGGTATCCGTTGTTTATTAACCTCTGCGATTGAAGTCGCCATTATTACCGGACGTAAAGCTAAATTATTGGAAAATCGTGCCAAAACACTCGGTATTAATTATCTTTACCAAGGGCAAAGTGAAAAAAATTTGGCTTATAATGATCTGATAATCCGATTAAAACTCCAACCTCAACAGATTGCTTATATTGGTGATGATTTAATTGACTGGCCTATCATGTCGCAGGTAGGGCTTTCGGTCGCCGTCGCTGATGCTCATCCAATGTTGTTAAGTAAAGCCCATTATGTTACATATCGAGCAGGAGGCAAAGGTGCTGTACGTGAAATATGTGATTTGATCCTGCTCGCTCAAGACAAAATAGAAAATGCCCACGGTTTATCAATATAGGCAAAAATGAAAAGACAAATGAGCAAATTTAACTTTTGGCTTAACATTATATTAACACTGATTGTTTTAGCGCTTATCGGCTGGAACTTAGCTGATTTTAATCAATCAAAAGCACCTGCTATGATTGAAAATAGTCAACCAAATTATCAAACTGCCAATGCCGTTACGCATGTCTATGACCCAATGGGCAAATTAGCTTATAAGTTGATAACGGATGAGACACACCACTTTTCGAGTAGTAAAATTAGTTGGTTTATTAATCCAGTATTAACAACCTACGATACCAAAAGTATTCCTACTTGGGCCATACGCGCCAATAAAGCCAAATTAACGAGCGACAATATGCTCTATTTATATGGTAATGTTCAGGTAAATAGCTTAAATCCAACTTCAGATTTACAACAAATTTTGACAGAAAATGCCATCGTTAACTTAATTACCCAGGATGTTTCATCCAATAATAAAGTCACGTTAATTGGTATCGGTTTACGTTCAGTGGGTATGGAAATGCGCGGTAATATGCGAACCCATACCGCAGAGTTAATTGAAGATGTTAAGACCTATTACGAAATCCCCAATAAGCAACCAGCTCCCGAAGGAAACCATTAAAATGATATTGGCAAAAAAGATCTTCATTAATGTAGCACTGACTAGCTCAATATTCATATTAAGCTTGCCAGCAGTAGCGCTGAAAAGTGACTCACAACAACCCATTCAGATTGATTCAGTCAAACAGTCGCTTGATTTAGAAAAAAACATTACCACATTTACAGGAAATGTTGTTATAAAACAAGGTTCTATAGATGTTCGAGCTGATAAAGTCGTTGTTACTCGTCCGAACGGCGATGCAAAAAAGATGGTTGTCGAAGCCTATGGTACGCCAGCAACCTTCTATCAATTACAAGATGATGGTAAACCTATCAAAGGTCACAGTGATAAAATACGTTATGAAATGGAAAAAGAACTGGTTATCCTAACGGGTAATGCTTATCTTGAACAACTAGATAGTAATATTAAAGGTGACAAAATTACCTATTTAGTCCCAACCCAGCAAATGGAAGCGTTTAGCGATAAAGGGAAACGAGTAACGACCATATTGTTACCTTCCCAATTACAAGAAAAAGGCCCTGGTGTGAAAAGCACAAATAATAGTAAGAGTAAATAATAAAAATGGCTAAATTAACTGCGAAGCATTTGGCAAAAACATACAAAAACCGTAAGGTTGTTGAAGATGTTAGCCTAGAAGTCAGTTCAGGTGAAATCGTTGGTTTACTAGGGCCAAATGGTGCCGGTAAAACGACAACCTTCTATATGGTAGTTGGGATCGTTCCTCGTGATACTGGAAAAATTGCTATCGATGATGAAGATATTAGTTTATTGCCTCTGCATGAACGTGCTCGTAGAGGAATAGGTTATTTACCACAAGAAGCCTCAATATTTCGCCGGCTAAACGTTTACGATAATCTGATGGCTGTATTAGAAATTCGTAAAGATCTAACCTCCGAAGAAAAACAACAACGTGCCGAAGAATTGATGGAAGAATTTAGTATTACTCATTTGAGAAATAATCTCGGTCAATCACTTTCGGGTGGGGAGCGCCGCCGAGTGGAAATAGCCCGGGCATTGGCGGCTAATCCTAAATTTATTCTTTTAGATGAACCTTTTGCTGGTGTTGATCCAATTTCAGTATTAGATATAAAAAAAATAATCCAACACTTGAGAGATTATGGTTTAGGTGTATTAATAACCGATCATAATGTGAGAGAAACATTAGATGTCTGTGAACGTGCTTACATTGTCAGTCAAGGTCATCTTATCGCTCATGGAACCCCTAAAGCGATTTTAGAAAATGAGCAAGTCAAACGTGTCTATTTGGGAGAAGGTTTTCGCCTCTAACCCTAACTCATTAAAGTTGTAAGTTTTTTTATTATGTTATTCCCAAGAGGTTAAGCCAATTTTATGAAACAGAGTTTGCAACTCCGACTCAGTCAGCAGTTGGCGATGACACCACAGCTACAACAAGCGATTCGTTTGTTGCAACTTTCAACATTAGAACTTCAGCACGAAATTCAGCAAGCGCTTGAAACCAATCCTTTACTTGAACAAGATGACCTCTATCAGGAAATCGAAACATCAGATATTAATGATAACGAGCCAGCGACACTAGATAGTTTTGAAGCAATTGAACAAAATGATATGCCTGACGAATTACCCTTAGATACTAATTGGGAAGAAATTTATACTTCAGATAGCTATCCAAGCTTAAGCAATAATTTTAGCGACAATGATTTTCCTCTCTACCAAGGGGAAACATTGCAAACACTACAAGATTATTTATCCTGGCAAGCATCATTGACACCCTTTACTGAAATAGATGCAGCAATTGCCACCGCCATTATTGATGCTGTCGACGATTCCGGCTATTTAAGCACTACTATTGAAGATATTTACACCGGTTTGGCACTAACCGATATTACCCTGGAAGAAGTTGAAATTGTATTAAAACGGATCCAACACTTCGATCCAATTGGCGTTGCAGCAAAAAATTTGAAAGACTGCTTACTTATTCAGTTATCAGCATTACCTAACGAGACTCCTTTTCTAAAAGAAGCTAAACTGATAATTAATGACCATCTAGAATTACTTGGCAATCGTGATTTTCGGCAACTTAGCCGGAAAACTAAATTAAAAGAAGCGGCCTTGAAAGAAGTTATCGCTATGATACAACGATTAGATCCTAAACCTGGGCAAGTCATTCAAACTAAAGAGCCACAATACATTGTCCCAGATGCTTTGGTTCGTAAAATAGATAATGACTGGCAAGTAGCACTAAATACTGAAAACATTCCACGTTTAAAAATCAATCAACATTATGCTTCTCTAGGCAAATATTCTGGTAATGAAGAAGATAACCAATTCATCCGTAACAACTTACAAGAAGCAAAATGGTTAATAAAAAGTTTAGAAAGTCGTAATGAAACTTTATTAAAAGTTGCCCAATGTATTGTTGAAAATCAGCAAGAATTTTTTGAATATGGTGAAGAGCATATGAAACCTATGGTATTAGCGGATATTGCTTATCAGGTTGATATGCACGAATCAACAATTTCCCGTGTCACATCGCAAAAATACCTCCATAGTCCAAGAGGCATTTTTGAACTGAAATACTTTTTTTCTAGCCATGTTAACACCGATACAGGAGGAGAAGCGTCTTCTATCGCTATACGCGCGCTAGTAAAAAAACTCATTGCGGCAGAGAACCCTGTAAAACCCTTGAGTGATAACAAATTAACGAGCATACTAGCAGAACAGGGGATTCAAATTGCTCGTCGTACAGTTGCTAAATATCGAGAGTCTCTATCCATTCCACCCTCTAATCAGCGTAAAAAACTGATTTGAATTAACTGAGAAGGAAGATACTATGGAATTTCAAATTACTGGACAAAATATTAAAATTACCGAAGCATTACGACATACCGTTGAAGAAAAATGTTCAAAATTTGAACAATATTTTGACCATATTAATGGTATTCATGTAATTTTAAAAGTACAGAAATTTAATCAGATTGCTGAAGCAACAGCGAAAGTGAATGGAGCAGAACTCCATGCTTCTGCTCAAGAAGATGATATGTATGCTGCTATTGATGCCATGGTAGAAAAAATGGCACGTCAGCTTACTAAATATAAAGAAAAATTGAAACAACATTAATTTGTGTTATTAAACAACAAGGGCACTAAATATAAATTATTGATGCGAGTATCGTTCATACCAGATATTGATTATCGATATCTGGTATAATTGCCCTAAGTGAATAAATCCAATGAACAGTGAAAAAAAATTATCATTAAGCTCGGTATTAACACCATCATGTACACTAAATAATGTACATTGTACGAGTAAAAAAAGAGCACTAGAGATTATTAGTGAAGTTGCTGCTATTGAACTGAATGTGCCTGAAAATGTCGTTTTTGATTCATTACTTACCCGTGAAAAAGTCGGCACAACCGGTATTGGTGGGGGTATTGCAATCCCTCATGGCAAATTAAATGACAGTAATTCATCCGACGCAGTGGGTGTATTTCTTCATTTGAATGAACCGATCGCTTTTGATGCCATTGATAATCAGTCTGTTGATTTGCTGTTTGCACTATTAGTTCCTTCGGAGCAATGTAAAACACATTTACATACGCTCTCTTTAATTGCCAAACGGTTGGCTGACAAGAACTTGTGTCGTCGTTTACGCGCTGCGCAAAGTAATGAAGAACTCTATGAAATCATTACTGAATAACAACTTAAAAAAATCTGTACTAAAAATAATGATTTTTTTATTGTGAAGAAACTTAAGGGGTATTACTCATGGTGCTGATGATAATCAGTGGCCGTTCTGGTTCAGGTAAATCTGTTGCTCTACGAGCGCTGGAGGATATGGGTTTTTATTGTGTTGACAATTTGCCCGTTATTTTACTGCCAGAATTAGCCAATACGCTGGCTGAACGACAAATTTCAGCTGCTGTGAGTATTGATGTTCGCAATATGCCCGACGACCCAGCAATTTTTGAAAAAGCGTTAAAAAATTTACCTACTAGTTTTTCCCCGCAATTACTTTTTCTTGATGCAGATCGTAACACGTTGATCCGAAGATATAGTGATACACGCCGTCTACACCCACTTTCCAGCAAAAAGTTATCATTAGAAAATGCGATTGATGAGGAAAATGATTTATTAGAGCCTTTACGTTCACGAGCTGATTTAGTCATCGATACCTCTGAAATGTCGGTGCATGAACTGGCTGAAATGCTAAGAGCACGTTTATTAGGTAAACGCGAACGTGAATTGACTATGGTATTCGAGTCCTTTGGCTTTAAACATGGTATTCCGATCGATGCAGATTATGTATTCGATGTACGTTTTTTACCTAATCCACACTGGGATCCCAAATTACGCCCTATGACAGGTCTCGATCGTCCAGTTGCTGCCTTCCTTGACCGACATACAGAAGTACATAATTTTATTTATCAAACACGTAGTTATCTTGAATTATGGTTACCCATGTTAGAGTCGAATAACCGTAGCTATTTGACCATCGCTATCGGTTGTACCGGAGGTAAACACCGTTCAGTTTATGTTGCTGAACAACTGGCTGATTACTTTCGCTCTAGAGGTAAAAATGTTCAATCCCGTCATCGAACGTTGGAAAAAAGAAAGTCATGACCGTCTATCATCGCATTATTATAAAAAACCAGCAGGGTATGCATGCTAGGCCAGCAATAATGCTTTGTGAACTGATCCAACAGTTTGAATCTACAGTGCGCTTACGCAACTGTCATAATATAGAAGCTCAAGCAGATAGTGTTATAGCAATGCTGATGCTAGACTCTGAGCAAGGAAGTTATATCGATGTTGAAGTAACGGGTCCAGATGAAGAACAGGCACTGGCAGCAATTATTCAACTTTTTCATCATAAACTTGAAGAAGACTAATAAATTTTCTGCCTAAATTTCACGACATCAAGGCCATTCGTCAGCAAAATCACCTTTCATGGTTATTAAGCTCTATCAGCTAACTCTATTTTTAAAAGCTAGTATAAAATGCTGTGGCAAATTGTAGCTAAAATCATTCTGCCACAACATGAATGCTAGTGGGCTAATTACAACAAAATGACTGACTCTATCGTAGCAGCCAATGTTGGCTGTTGCGATAAGATGCACGTTACTTTAATCGACTGGTTTTCAACCAATTTTTCAGCCTTAAACAGCAATTTGTTAGTAATAATTGAATTATTGACCAGCCACATGCATTTCTGACAATAATACTGAACCGCATTGAATATTGCTTCGCGTTTCAATATCATTGCCTATTGTTACAATATTAGCCCACATCTGTTTTAAATTACCGGCAATTGTAATTTCACTGACAGGATATTGTATTACTCCGTTTTCGACCCAAAATCCAGCTGCTCCTCGCGAATAATCGCCCGTTACCGAACTAACTCCCTGCCCCATCAATTCAGTGACAACCAATCCTGTCCCCATTTCTTTTAACAGAGCAGCAAAATCTAATCCTTGGCCGGCAATATGCCAGTTATGAATACCACCCGCATGACCCGTACTCCGCAAGCCAAGTTTACGTGCTGAATAAGTAGTCAGTAACCAAGTTTGTAATATTCCTTGCTCAATAATATTACGTTGAATTGTATTGACTCCTTCACTATCAAAAGGCGATGACGCAAGCCCACCAATCCGATGCGGGTTCTCCTGAATGGTTAACCAAGCAGGAAAAATTTGCTTACCCAGGCTGTCTAATAAAAAAGAGGATCTTCGATAAATATTTGTACCACTAATCGCGCCAACCAGGTGACCAAATAAACCGGTTGCGACTTCAGCAGCAAAAATGACCGGTGTCTTCATAGTCGATAATTTATGCGGCGAAAGCCGGGCTACCGTTCGGCGAGCAGCCTCCTGTCCAACCCATTGTGGTGATTGCAAATCCTCTAATCGGCGGGCAATGGTATAAGCATAATCACGTTCCATACCACCATCCGCCTGCGCAATCACGCAACTTGACATTGAATGGCGACTGGAGCAATAGCTCTGTAACATTCCGTGAGTATTACCATACACTCTGATACCATAATGACTATTAAAGCTTCCACCTTCGGTATTTTTGATCCTTTTATCGGCATTTAAAGCAGATATTTCCGCTTGACTTGCTAATTGGATTGCCTTTTCGGCATCAATATCAAAGGGATAAAAGAGTTTTAAATCAGGCGATTGATAAGTCAAAAGTTCAGCATCTGCCAAACCCGCAAAAGGATCTTCTGAGGTATACTGAGCAATATTAATAGCGGCTTGTACAGTACGCTTTATAGCTTCTGGATGTAAATTAGTGGATGATGCACTGCCTTTACGTTGCTTATGATAAACTGTGATACCGAGAGCACCATCACTATTAAATTCAATATTTTCAGTTTCACCAAAACGGGTACTTACACTGATACCTGTTGATTTATTAATAGCTACTTCAGCCGCATCACAACGCTCTTTAGCGTATGATAATGCATATTCAACCGTTTCTTCTAATTGTTTACGTTGTAATAAAACCTGTTCCGTCAAACTCATTGATATCATCCAAAAATAGAAAATAAAATCAACTCAACCAATACCTATCCTCAGCGGAAAATAAATCCTCTATAGCATTAAATCTATTTTCCCAGTTACAATAGAGATAAGATATTAACATACCCGACGACAGATCATTCTGAAATAAAATAATCCTACGTCTTGCTAAGAGGAAAGCCGCAATGGCAAAACAGCCCGATAACTGGTTCGATGATAACGCCGATAATCTCGATAAGGATGAAATCATCTGGGTCAGTAAAAGCGAAATCAAGCGTGATGCCGAAGCGCTAAAAAAGCTGGGAGCTGAACTGGTTGAACTTAGTAAACATGAACTAGAACGAATCCCCCTTGATGATGAACTACTAGCAGCCGTTGAATTAGCGCAAAAAATTAAGCGTGAAGGACGTCGACGCCAGTTACAATTTATTGGTAAATTACTCAGAGCGCAAGATCCTCAACCTATTTATGACGCGTTGGATAAACTAAAAAATCGGCACAATCAACAAATCGCTATATTACATAAGCTTGAAGCTTTACGTAATCAATTACTAGAGAATGGCGATAATGCGATTGAAGATGTAATACTTTTATTTCCCTTAGCTGACCGTCAACAGCTACGTACATTAATACGTAATTGTAAAAAAGAAAGAGAGGCAAATAAACCGGCTAAAGCCTATCGTCAACTCTTTCAGTATCTAAAAACACTATCTGAAAGTGCCTAAACTGGATCAGATTGGGAGGCGCGGCAATGAAATATTAATTGCCCTCCCAATGTTTGTTCCGCTTCTCTAAAAACCGTTATTACTTCAGCAAATTTTGTTAACTGATGTTGATTTATATGAGAAAAAATAACCACTATCGGTAAAGCAATTTCCCCAGTCAACACATCCCACAAAGCATCTAAATTTTGGCCAAACCATTTTGGCAATTCAAAAACTGATATCGCTTTTTGATAAAAATCAGTCAGATTGTCTATTTCACGAAAATCAAACTCAACACAATGCATCATTTAATTCACTCTTGAAAAGGTTTTATAATGATCTAAAGTTACATAAATCAATCCATCTGATGAGTAAAGCAACCGATCACTCCCTCGATGACCACAGTGATAATTGATATCAGCTTCATACCATTGCCGATCTGGCGCAGAGAGTAGCAATTTTTCTCGATTATTATATCTATCGCCACCAATCGCTTTACCCGGCACAACCTGACATAAATTACCTTCTCTTGGGCTCCAACCATTTTGTTGCGCTTTTCTTTTCGTGATATAAAAATCAGGTAATCTATGATATTGCCGTAGATAATTAACCACATTTTCCTGTGCAGTTAACTGGTCAATATTGTGAACAGCTGTTGGCTTTACCTTTTGCCCGATAACTTCTGCCTGGTGCAGACTATTCCATTTGAAGTAAATACCTGCACCTATTAATATGGCTAATATTACCAAGATAACAATTTTTTTATTCATCCAATAATCCAAAAATTTTATTATGCAGTTCCACCAACTGTAATACTATCAAGCTTTAATGTTGGTTGGCCAACACCAACAGGAACACTTTGGCCTTCTTTACCACAAACACCAATACCGCTATCAAGTTTGAGATCATTGCCAACCATGGAAATCTGCTGCATTGCCTCTTTCCCCGCACCGATTAATGTTGCTCCTTTTATCGGCTGCGCGATCTTCCCTTTTTCGATCAAATAGGCTTCTGCGGTCGAAAACACAAATTTGCCAGAGGTAATATCAACTTGTCCACCCGCAAAATTAGGGGCATAAATTCCACGATCTACACTGGCTATTATCTCTTCAGGAGTTGACTGTCCCGCTAACATATAGGTATTTGTCATCCGCGGCATCGGCAAATGCGCATAAGACTCACGGCGACCATTGCCAGTTGGTAAAACCCCCATCAAGCGTGCGTTCATTTTGTCTTGCATATAACCTTTTAAAATACCGTTTTCAATCAAGACATTATATTGACCTGGCACCCCTTCATCATCAATGGCTAAAGATCCTCTACACCCGACTAACGTCGCATCATCAACTACGGTACAAAGTGGTGAAGCAACTTGTTGACCTATTTTGCCACTAAAGATAGATGTTCCACGACGATTAAAATCGCCTTCAAGACCGTGGCCAACTGCCTCATGTAGTAAAACTCCTGGCCAACCAGCCCCTAGTACCACAGGCATTGTTCCTGCCGGTGCAGCAATTGCGGCAAGATTAACCAATGCTATACGTACAGCCTCTCGGGCATAATGTTCCGCCCGAACTTCACCCTGCTCTGTTGCAAGAAAATATTGGTAACCATAACGACCACCACCGCCACTGCCTGCCCGCTCACGCTTGCCATCATGTTCAACTAACACACTAACAGATAAGCGTACTAGTGGGCGAATATCAGCCGCTAATGTACCATCTGTTGCTACGATAAGTACATGTTCATAAACACCAGATAGCGTTACATCAACCTCTTGCACTCGATGATCTTCGGCCCGGGCAACCTGATCAACACGCCGCAACAAGGCTATTTTCTCTTCCGGGCTCATTGTTTGCAGAGGATCAATCGCAGAATATAAATGTTCAAAATCGACCGGATTGATTAGACCTACTTTACCCTTTCCACCTTGATTTACAATGCTTCGTGCTGCTTTCGCACTTTGCTGTAATGCCTGTAAAGTAATCTGATCAGCATAAGCAAACCCGGTTTTATCATCACGAATAGCACGAATACCTACACCCTGATCAATATTGTAGGATCCTCTTTTAATAATTCCGTCTTCCAACCCCCATGCTTCATGACAACTCGACTGAAAATAGAGATCAGCATAATCTAAATGTCGCTCTGCGAGTGATCCTAAAACCTCTTGCAGATGTTGATGATTGAGATCGTTGGATGTCAGCAAATATTCACTAACAGAGGTTAAACTCATATTTATTTACTCTTTCTATTTTGTTTCGTGCTGAATCAATGGCATCAAACTCGTACGGAAGCGATTATGTTTTACGACTTTCATCTGTTCACGGACACCAATTAGGCTTTCTTTAGCTTTATCAATATTAAGGGTTAATGCGCTAACTGCATCTGTATTTTCTTGGAGAATATTGCCCCAGCTATCAATCACCATTGAGTGACCCCAAGTACGACGTTGACCATGCACACCTATTTGTGCCGGCGCTATGATAATACATTGATTTTCAATCGCACGGGCTTTTAAAAGTGGCTCCCAGTGTGCTTCACCAGTTAAACGGGTAAAAGCAGCGGGCACAGCTATCAGATCCGCCCCTTGCTTTCTTAAAGCCTGAAACAGACTGGGAAAACGTAAATCGTAACAAATTGTCATTCCCAAACGGCCAACCGGTGTATCAACAACGGTAATATGTTCACCACGTTGATAAATTGAAGATTCATTATAAATACCTTGTTCATCTTCAATAATATTCACATCAAACATGTGAATTTTGTCATAGCGAGCGCGAATTTCACCTTTATCATCAAATAACAGACTACTACTCGTAATAAGTTCAGGATCTTCTCGACTAATTAGTGGCATAGAACCCACCAATATCCATACTTGATAATGGCGAGCCATTTCAGCAATTGCACCTTGTAAAGGACCTTCTCCCTGTAATTCAGCAAAATTACGGTAACTGACATTATCACTAAACAACAGTGCATTTTCCGGTGTTAAAACCAATTTCACACTATTCGGCAATTGTTTAATTTGTTGCTCTATCTGAGCAAGGTTATGTTTAGTATTTTTACCACTACACAATTGTAAGAGTGCAATATTGTCACTTGTCATCCTGTTGATTCTCCTTCAATTGACGCAAAGTTTCATCAATTTTTGGTTGTTCCAGACTACCGGTAATTCGATAACGAATAACCGATATTTTACTCCATAATGGCCCCAATACTCTAGTTGCAGCAAACACGGCTGCACCGGCCAGTGGATTAACAGCAAACGCCGTTGCAACACCTACAGTGGCTGAAATTTCAGGGGTAATAATAGCTTCTAAATTCATATCACGACGAATTAAATTAATTTTGCCATGTATTGCAATATCAGCCATTAAACCATCAATATAAAAATCATCGGTGTTTAAGATACCATTTTTTATATTGGCTCTGCTACGAATGGAATCGAACTCAAAGTCATTACTAAAAGTATCACTAAAATCTAGCTGCAATTTACGCAGCAGTGCGTCGAAACTAACAAAACGCAACAACTGACCGGCACCACCACCTCCCATCTGAGCAATTGCTCCCTTAGTTAAATGAAAACTCAGATTACCGTTCAAACTATTAACATCAGGTTGCCATGGTACTGTTGCCCAATTTAAATCAAAATCAATTTTAAAGGGTGCCTGTTTAATAGGTACTAGTATGCCGTAATAAGCGGCCAAATCATCAAAGCGATTACCTTTTAATATCCCTCTTATGCTGGTACGGTTTTGTTGATCTGCCTGCCATATACCAGAGATTTTCAAATTAGTGGCACTATTTTTTAACGATCCCTCTTTTAAAATAAGTGTCTGTCTATTCCGCATAATTTGCGCTTTAAGCTCACCAAGTTTATAGCCGGCAATCCAGCATTCTGAGCAATAAATATCTATATTGGGCCAAGCAGAAATATCATATTTTTGCGCAATGTTATTTGTTGTCACGTCATTCTGCTGTTGGGATGAAATTTCTGGATTGAAATAAAGATAGTTGATCTTAGCTTGCCAGTTGCCCTGCTTCGGAATAGTCAAGTTTCCCTTTAACATATCACTCTGTGCAACAATTTTCGTCAATTCCGCCGTTTTATTAATGGTAAATACCATATTATTCCATTGCTGTTTGGCAAATGTGATCTTTGGTAAGTTAACAATAGTGATATCCGGTAGCACAAATGATTTACCATAATTTTGTGGCGCTAAGTTTACTGAAGAAAATAAAGCCAACCATGAAAGCCATTTTGGATCACTAATTTCAGGTAAATTGATCATAATTAACGGGCTATTGGGCAGAACAACCCGTTTGGGTATGTAAGGCTGAATAGCACCTTTTAGTAAACGGACTTGCTTGTCAGTAAATTGCCATTCAGTATTAAAGCTAACTTGCTGACCAACATCACCATAAATTTGCAACTGCCGGGTATCACCACTAGCACGAATTTGCATATCACCTAATTGCCTCAGTTGCTGAGAATCCAAAGCAGGAAGTTGGCTGCGAAGCTGGCCTAATTTGCTATTGAGCGCAATAGATAAGGTTGGATTTCGCTTTAGTTGATTGGGCAATTCAATATTAATCTGTCCTTGCCAAGCTGTGCTACCTGCCAGATGACGTGTAATCGATTTAGGCAAAATGGCTATTTGTTTAGCTTGCCAATTACCGTCAACATTAACATTGATCTGGTAATTCTGCCGCTGATTAGTGGTATTGAATGTTAAATTTATCGGTTGGCCAAACCATAAAGCTTGCAATTTTTCACTCTTCAAATCACCATTACGAAAATAAAAACGTCCTGTTAGCTGTTTCAACTGACTATCAATAGCTGTAATATCGACCTGATTATTATTAAGATCAACTTGACCACTGGCAATCACACTGCCACTATTCTCCTCCAACGGAATATCAAGCACCAATTTACCATTAATATTACCGCCTATTTTCACTGCATCTAATGCCTTACCAATCGAACCCTCCATTGGGCTATGGTTAAAATAATTACGGATCGCTTTTCCATCGCCGCTAATATTTGATTTTATTAATAATTTCGACTGACTATAATCAGCAATACTTGCACTAAGATCCAACGCTGTAGCTTCGCCTAATTTTACATTAGACGCCGACATCCAAAGTCCATTACGTTCAAAATTAAGATCGATATCTAAATCAAAAATTGTCGGCCAATCAGGTTGATATTTAAAAGTTGCGTTTCGTAGTGGCACAAAAACTTGAAATTGCCCGTTATTCTTTTTAAAAGGAAAATCAGCCGGATCACCATGAAAAATCATAGTGGCAGCATCAACATGGCCAGCAATAATTGCTTTTGTTAGATAATCAGTTAAATCTTTGCCCATTAAGGTTGCTGGAAAATAACGCCATGCTTCACCCGCATCGGTCAATTGTGCGCCAATCAAAATACTTAATATCGGTGGCTGATCTTTTATTGCTAGATAACGAAAATCACCGGTTGTCGATAGTGATTTTGCTTGCAACTGCAAATTCTCACTCCAAATCTGGCGTGAATTGTCTTCTTCTGACCAAGAAATCGTTCCCTGTCCGGTAGAAATTTCTAATGGTGCTTTAAACATCGGCGCATATTCAATAACACTGTTATTTAAGTTAAATGAAAATACCCCTCCTTGCTGACTCCCGCGCAATGAACCACTAAAATGGCTAACTGATGGCAAATCTTTCCAACGTATCCAGCTAATATCTTGCCAAGTTACATCAATTAACGCCTTTTCTGGCTTATCAGGAGTAATATCCAATGCCAATGCGATGAGTTGCCCTTTTGGCTGACGTTTTTGCCAATCACTGATAAATTCAGGCGTGAAAAAAGAGAAAATAGGCAAAATAGATCTTAATCGTTCTAATTGAATATTATTAACCCGTATACGCCAAAGATTTTCATCTGCTGTTGATTGGGGTAAATAGAGTAGAGAAATTTGGCCTTCAAGCCATTGTTGTTGATCGGTTTTTAATTGCTGTAATTGTGGAATATTAAATAACCAACCATTTTCTTGGCGCTGCAGGGTTAGCAATAAATCATCAACAGCCAGCTGATGCTCTTGTTCATCAACCTGCCAATTTGCCTGCCCCTGATGTAGCTGTAGTTGCCCACCTTCGATACGGCTATCTTTGATAGTAATCCAGCTAGAAAGACTAAACACTGCATTCTGTAGTCCAGTACTATCCCGTAACCAACGACTTAACCAAGGGCGCAAATTAACATTATCTGCCTGTAAGTAAACCGTTCCTTCATTAATCACACCATTTTTATTACGAAGGTTGAGTTTAATTTGAATGGCATCCTGATCTTGTTGCTGTTGCACACTATCAAGATTGACAAATCCTTGTGCTCGATGATATTCATTTTGATTTAACCAGGTTAGCTCCGGGATCTTTAATGTTCTTTTTTCTGCTGATGGCGTCAAAAAAGTGATTCGACTTTCTTTCAGCGTAAAATAATCAAATTGCTTTAAAAACAGTTCATCTAAGGCATCTAAATCAATATGACTAAAATCACCTTCACTGCCGAATTCTAGAGGTTTATAACAATCTGCATTTAATTGATAGAAAATAATATCGCGAAAACGTAGATGTAAAGAAAATAGTGAACGCCATATATCAAATGAAAACTTTACTTTCTTTACCTTGATATTGACTTTTTCAGTGGTAACACTGACATCAGAAATCGTCAATACTGGCCCAAAAGAGACCCACTCACCTTCAATATGACCAATTTTAAACGGTATCCCCGTTAACGCTTGAATTTGTCCTTCAAGTTGATTTCGGTATTCATTAATTTGAGGAAGAAAAAGACGTAATCCAATAATGGCTAATGCCATAATAAGTATGATTACTGTGCTTATGGCTACCAATACCTTAGGTAGTCGTTTCACCCATCTCTCCTTCCAAAAGAAGTTACTACAATGGCAATCTAGCCGCTAACATAACTACATCATAACGACATCAAACTGTTCCTGACTATACAGTGACTCAATTTGAACTTTGACCGACTTGCCAACAAAAATTTCTACTTCCGCCAATACATGAGATTCATCACCATTTAATGCCTCGACAACCGCGGGTGAAGCATAAACTAAGAAACGATTAGCATCGATAGTACGATTTATACGAACAATTTCACGTAAAATTTCATAACAGACAGTTTCTACCGATTTTACCGTTCCTCTACCCTGGCAAGTTGGGCATTCATCACATAGAACATGTTCAAGACTTTCACGCGTTCTTTTGCGAGTCATCTCTACCAATCCTAATTGCGAAAATTCATTAATAGTGGTTTTGACCCGATCTTTTAATAAAGATTGCTCCAGCGATGCCAAAACACGGCGACGATGTTCAGGATCAAGCATATCAATAAAATCGATAATAATAATACCACCCAAGTTGCGTAACCTTAACTGTCTCGCTATAGCTTGTGACGCTTCAATATTGGTATTAAAAATGGTCTCTTCCAGGTTACGATGACCAACAAAAGCACCAGTATTAATATCAATGGTGGTCATGGCTTCAGTTTGATCAATAATCAGATAGCCACCAGATTTTAATTCAACCTTACGTTCTAAAGCTCGCTGAATTTCTTTCTCAACATCATACAGATCTAATATTGGTAATGGCCCTTGATACAGTTCAAGCTTTACTGTCATTTCAGGCACATATTCATCAATGAACTCTTTTAATGAAACAAAAGTCAGTTTTGAATCAACCCGGATACGGTCTAATGATGCACCGGCAAAATCACGAATAATACGATGGGCTAAAGCCAGTTCGCCGTAGATCTGCATACGAGACTTATGACGTTTTTTACGTTCAACAATTTTAGACCATAAACGCTTCAAAAAGGCGGCATCTTGAGCCAATTCATCATCACCTACTCCTTCTGCCGCAGTACGAATAATGAAGCCACCATTTTCATCACAAAATAGTTCAACAATACTTTTCAAACGTTGTCGTTCTTCTTCACTTTCAATACGTTGGGAAACACCAACATGAGAAGCGCCCAGCATAAAAACTAAATAACGGGATGGTAATGTGATATCCGTTGTTAGACGAGCGCCTTTTGTTCCAAGCGGATCTTTAACCACCTGTACCATAATATCTTGCCCTTGCCGAACCAATTCGCCAATATCACGTACATGAAAGTTTTTTTGTTCATCACCAGCAATGCATTCAGTATGCGGCATAATATCAGAGGCATGAAGAAAAGCAGATTTTTCCAAGCCAATATCAACAAAGGCCGCCTGCATACCGGGCAAAACTCGACTCACACGACCTTTGTAAATATTACCTACAATTCCTCTTTTAGCTTCACGCTCAATGTGAATTTCTTGTAACACGCCACCGTCAATATAAGCCACCCGTGTTTCAGAGGGGGTTACATTGACTAATAGTTCAGCTACCATAGCTCTTCTTCCTATTATTTAACGCTAGAAATTTAGTCAATAATTCATCTGTTTCAACTAACGGTAACCCCACTACAGCGTGATAACTTCCGACAATCCGCCTAACAAAACAGCCACCTTTACCCTGGATAGCATAAGCTCCTGCCTTATCCATAGGCTCACCTGACAAGATATATTGATCGATTTCTTTATTTGTTAATCGTCGCAATGTTACTTCGGTGACAACCAAATCATACAATGTCTTCTGTTTATCTGAGAACGCAATTGCAGTCATCACTTGGCGTGTTCTACCTGAAAGTTGTCTTAATATCTGCGCAGCATGGTTTTCATCTTTAGGCTTACCCAAAATAGTTCCGTCATTTACAACAATAGTATCCGCCCCCAATACTGGATACGGTTTGGTCGCCATATCAACACCCGCTTGTGATTTTTCACATGCTAAACGAATAACATACTTACTGGGTGTCTCTCCTTCACACCATAATTCAGATATGTCAGGAAGAATAATGTCAAATAGCCATCCTAGCTGTTCAATTAACTTACGCCTTCTTGGCGAAGCTGACGCTAAATAAATCCTATTTACCATAGAAAAAACTCTCAGAAAAAATAGACAATTGGCTGCCCATTTTTAACGAACTAAAAACTGACGTCGAACTTTGCGCAATAATAAAAACATCCAAGGCCACAAGATGGCATTAATCAAACAATTCCAGAATATTTCAGGATGAAATAAAACAAGGGAAGAGAGAAATTCCGCCCAGAATATTGTAAAATTCATAACCACTGATAATCCAGCAATAACAAGCGATTGTTGCCACAGTGCCATATTTCGAAGAAGCTGATGTTTATACGATACTAAATAACAAATCAAGCTATAAGCTAATGCATGTACACCAAGTGCTGAGCCTTGGATCAAATCCATTAAGATCCCTAAAAAAAATCCGGTGCCGACACTAACTCGATGCGGTAAAGCCATAACCCAATAAATTAAAATTAATGCTAACCATGTGGGCCGATAATAAATAAACTGCTCAGGCCAGGGCATTTGTTCCAGAATTATTGCAATTAAAAAGGACAGCCAGATGATCCACCGCCCATTACCACGGTATTGATCCATTCTATGTTTCCTTTAGTTGCCTTGATTTCACGGTAACAATTCCTATTGAGCGACCAAAGGAGGTTGCTCGACATTTTTCATTTCTGTTGCTGGTAGTGGTGGCCCTTGAAGCTCGTTTGGGCTAGGAAGCACCTGGGGCAGAATCTTCATTAAACGCTCATTTGCTGCTCGATATACTTCTGATGGAGGTAAAGGATGAGAAGGATCGCTAGAGTTTCCCCATAGCAATAAAAGATAGCGTAGTCTTTGTAAATCTGCGGTAGGTCGTGCATGAATAATCGTATAAGCGCGTTGGGTATCATGCTTTACGGAAGAGACAATCGCAACGGGATACCCTTCGGGAAAACGTCCGCCTAAACCAGAAGTGACTATCACATCACCAATACGTATATCAATATTATCGGGTAAAGGTTCAAGTTGAAGATCATCACTACATCCTGTACCCACTGCAATCACCCGAATATCATTACGTAATACTTGTATAGGTAATGCATGCGTTGTATCACAAATCAGTAAAACACGGCTATTAAACTGGCTCACTGCGATAACCTGTCCAACAACACCCTTATCACTAATAACAGGCTGACCTTCATAAACACCATCATGTAAACCTTTATCAATGACAATTTGATCTCGATAAGGCGTATTTGCACCTGAGAGCACTTGAGTAACCATCATGTGTTCATCCTGACGTAGAGGTGACCCCAATAGCTCACGTAATCTAGCGTTTTCCTGTTTAAGTTGTCCAAGTAATAAATTATCTGCTTTTTTTAATAAAACCTCTTTCTTCAATGCCTTATTTTCAAAAAGAAGTTGATCTCTTCTCGCCAATGTATCTGAAATATTATCAAGCAGTTCTCGCGGGCCATTTGCCAAAAAATAAAAAGGACTAACAGCCGTATCTAAATAACTACGTATTTTATTAAAAGTATCAAATTGACGATCAAAAGCAACCAGCGCGATTGCAACAACGATCGCAATAATAATACGCAATTGTAGGGATGGCCCTCGACTAAAGATCGGCTTCATGAGTTACTTTAATAAAAAATAAATAAACGTTAAACATTAACATCACTTTACATAAAGTAAGGAGGAGCGCCATCCTTAAGTTCCTCCTTCTATTGGCTAACGTCTAGTCATCACTAAACAGATCACCACCATGCATGTCGATCATTTCCAATGCCTTACCACCACCACGTGCAACGCAAGTTAATGGATCTTCAGCAACAATGACAGGAATGCCTGTTTCTTCCATTAAAAGACGATCTAAATTACGCAATAACGCACCACCACCGGTTAAAACCATACCTCGTTCAGAGATATCAGAAGCTAATTCTGGTGGACATTGTTCCAAAGCTAACATAACGGCACTAACAATACCGGTTAAAGGTTCCTGCAGCGCCTCAAGTATCTCATTCGAATTAAGGGTAAAGCCACGTGGTACTCCTTCAGCCAAATTACGACCGCGCACTTCAATTTCGTAAACTTGATCTGTAGGATAGGCTGAACCGATTTCGTGTTTAATCCGCTCAGCAGTTGCTTCACCAATTAATGAACCATAATTACGACGAACATAATTAATGATCGCCTCATCAAACCGGTCACCGCCGATACGTACCGATGATGAATAAACAACACCATTCAATGAAATAACAGCAACTTCTGTCGTTCCACCACCAATGTCAACCACCATAGAACCTGTTGCTTCGGAAACCGGCAAACCAGCCCCAATTGCAGCTGACATAGGTTCTTCAATTAAGAAAACCTCGCGAGCGCCAGCACTCAGTGCCGACTCCCTGATTGCACGACGTTCTACCTGGGTCGCACCTACAGGCACACAAACTAAGACGCGTGGACTTGGACGCATAAAGCTATTGCTATGAACTTGTTTGATAAAATACTGTAACATTTTTTCAGTAACATAAAAGTCCGCAATCACGCCATCTTTCATTGGACGAATAGCCGCGATATTACCCGGCGTCCGACCTAGCATCTGTTTTGCTTCATGACCTACTGCAGCAACGCTCTTAGGTGAGCCTGCGCGATCTTGACGAATAGCCACAACTGACGGTTCGTCTAACACAATACCTTGTCCTTTGACATAGATGAGAGTATTGGCGGTACCCAAATCAATAGACAAGTCGTTGGAAAACATGCCACGAATTTTTTTAAACATAACGAAAGGATAATCCTGCAAGCTGGAAACGAATGAAAATCCGTCTACTTTACCAACCACATGAAGCAACGACAAGGAGTTAATTAAATCGCTTCAATAAAAAGTGGCCAATTTTTTTACAATACAAAAAACCGTTATTACTGCTTATTTTCTATAATCGATTACAGTATAAAGTAAACAATACCATCATAAAAATCACTTAATGCACTTAATATAAAATTTTCTAACAAGAAATTTAACTATTTTACATTAAAATAGATCACTATATTAAGTTTATATGACGCTACATAATTATTAGTTGACATATGCTTCAAAGCAAGGTCAATTCACTTTTTAATATTACCTTAAAGTATAAAAGTCTTCCATATTAATACTTTATCTAAGTAACAATAAAAAATAATTTAAATGTAAATATTAATTCTGTACGTAATTATTTATAGAAGAAAAAATTTCTTTTCAACTAAATATAATAAACCCGTATTCTGCCTGATAACTCCCTATTGGCGCTAGTAAAAAAACATATTTACAATTTATTTATCATTGAGACTTTTATCCCCCACCGAAATAACGGAAATAACTTTATACTGAAGCATCCTTATGCAAATTCAAAGGCCACAATTTATGAAAGCCCTGCTGTTAGAACAAGAAAATCAAGTATTAAAAGCCAATATAAAATCGATCGACGACACACTTTTGCCTTCGGAAGACGTTACTGTAGATATTTATTGGTCTACACTAAACTACAAAGATGCTTTAGCTATTACAGGTAAAGGAAAAATTATCCGCCAATTCCCGATGATACCAGGTATCGATTTTGCCGGGATTGTTAAGTCTTCAACAAATCCAAAATTTCAAGCCGGCCAGCAAGTTTTACTGACGGGTTGGGGAGTTGGTGAAAACCATTGGGGGGGATTAGCAGAACAAGCCCGAGTGCCAGCCAAATGGTTAACCGCTATTCCTGAAAAAATGACGTTGCGACAAGCCATGATAATCGGTACCGCTGGTTTTACCGCCATGCTTTGTATAATGGCTTTGGAAGAAAACGGAGTAACATATGATAAAGGCAACATTCTTGTGACTGGCGCCAGTGGTGGTGTAGGTAGTACCGCAATACAACTTCTTGCTAAACTTGGTTATTCCGTCACAGCAGTAACTGGTCGAGAAAGTAATATCGATTATTTAAAAGCGCTTGGCGCTCAGCAAGTGCTGCTTCGTAAAGAGTTTACTACAATACCTCATCCTTTAGAAAAACAGCGCTGGGCAGGTGCTATTGATACCGTTGGTGGCAATATTTTAGCCACGGTTATTTCACAAATGTGCTATGCAGGGACGGTAGCAGCCTGTGGTCTGGTCGCTGATATTAGGTTATCAACAACAGTGATGCCTTTTATTCTGCGTAATGTAAGACTGCAAGGGATCGACTCTGTAATGGTTCCAACGATAAAACGCCCACAGGTTTGGCAACGGTTAGCCAATTTATTACCCGACAGTTTTTATCAATTAACAACAACCGAGATCCCGTTAGAAAAAGTGATTGATTATGCTGATAAATTAATCAACAACCAAATCACTGGCCGAATACTGGTAAAAATACGTTAACTGGTTAATATTCGAGACAACTTTGCTGATTAAACTAAAATTTTGCTGCTAATTGCTATGAAATGTTGATAATATCGTTCTTTGTCGTCAAAATAAACGTTTCCATTATGAGAAAAAGATGACAAACTATTAGCATCGAGTTATCTTGTCAAATTATCAATTATCAGTCGGAGATACCCGCAAAATGACAAAAGATTTCCACATTTTGCTGCTAAATGGCCAAAATTTAAATATGTTGGGAACAAGAGAACCATCATTCTATGGTGGTCTTACACTTCAGGATATTGTTAACCAAACGAGCCAAAAAGCAAAACAATTAGGAGTTAAATTAAGTCATTTTCAATCTAATGCGGAACATGAGCTGATTAATAAAATCCATCAAGCTCAAGGGAAAGTAGACTTTATATTGATTAACCCAGCAGCATTAACGCATACTAGTGTGGCATTACGAGATGCAATATTAAGCGTTGCCATTCCTTTTTATGAGATCCACCTTACTAATATTTATGCACGTGAACCATTTAGGCATCACTCTTATCTCTCTGATATTGCAAACGGCGTCATTTGTGGCTTTCGAGCTGACAGTTATATTTTTGCATTAGAAGCTGCGGTTAAATTCTTAATACGTGTTGAAGAATTAGATGCCGACGGTGAACCTAAATCTAATAAATGTAAAGAATAAAAATACGGAATTAACTTATGGATATTCGTAAAATTAAAAAATTAATTGAGCTTGTTGAAGAATCTGGCATTTCTGAACTAGAAATTTCGGAAGGTGAAGAATCAGTGCGTATTAGCCGTACAATCGTGCAGAATTTACCAACTTTACAACAGTATATGGCAGCACCCACCACACATCAACCAGCTTTAGCAAACGCCATAGCGCCTTCTCAAATTTTACCTGAAACAACCAATGAGAAAAAAGCCGAGATCAGTGGTTATACTGTTCGTTCACCAATGGTTGGTACCTTCTACCGAGCGCCTAGTCCAGAAGCAAAGCCATTTGTTGAAGTCGGACAAACGGTTAAGGTAGGGGATCCTCTATGTATTGTCGAAGCGATGAAAATGATGAATCAGATCGAAGCTGACAAAGCAGGTGTAGTTAAAGCAATTCTCCTGGAAAATGGAGAAGCGGTTGAATTTGACGAGCCATTGGTTATCATCGAATAACGAGGCATCCTATGCTTAAAAAAATTGTTATCGCCAATCGTGGCGAAATCGCTTTACGCATCTTACGTGCCTGTAAAGAACTAAAAATACAAACTGTTGCCGTGCATTCTGCCGCTGATCGCGACTTAAAACATGTATTACTTGCTGATGAAACCGTCTGCATCGGGCCTGCCGCTTCAGCTGAAAGTTATCTTAATATTCCAGCAATTATCTCAGCAGCAGAAATTACTGCTGCAGAAGCTATTCATCCTGGTTACGGTTTTCTATCTGAAAATGCCGACTTTGCCGAAAAAGTGGAACGCTCTGGTTTTATATTTATTGGCCCTAAACCAGAAACCATTCGTCTTATGGGCGATAAAGTTTCTGCCATTGAAGCCATGAAAAAAGCCGGTGTTCCTTGTGTTCCAGGCTCAGATGGACCTTTAGGAAATGATATTAAAACCAATAAAACGATTGCTAATCGAATTGGCTACCCGGTTATTATTAAAGCCTCTGGTGGTGGTGGTGGCCGCGGTATGCGCGTTGTTCGTAATGAAAGTGATCTAGAACAAGCTATTACTTTGACGCGCGCCGAAGCGAAAGCGGCTTTTAATAATAGTATGGTTTATATGGAGAAGTTTCTAGAAAATCCTCGCCATATTGAAATTCAAGTACTTGCTGATGGTCAAGGCAATGCGATTTATTTAGCCGAACGTGACTGTTCAATGCAGCGTCGTCACCAAAAAGTCGTTGAAGAAGCACCTGCGCCAGGTATAAAAGCGGATATGCGTAAGAGCATTGGTGAACGCTGTGCAAAAGCTTGTCTTGATATCGATTATCGTGGAGCCGGTACCTTTGAATTTCTTTATGAAAATGGCGAGTTCTACTTTATTGAAATGAATACGCGTATTCAAGTCGAACACCCTGTGACAGAAATGATCACTGGGGTTGATCTGATTAAAGAACAGTTAAGGATCGCTTCCGGCTTACCCCTATCTATTAAACAAAAAGATGTCAAAATTCATGGGCATGCAATAGAATGCCGAATTAATGCCGAAGATGCCAATACCTTTTTACCAAGTCCGGGTAAAATTACTCGCCTCCATATTCCTGGTGGTTTTGGTATACGCTGGGAATCACACATTTATGCCGGTTACACAGTTCCACCTTACTATGACTCTATGATTGGTAAGCTAATTACTTATGGTGAAACCCGCGAAATTGCCATTCTTCGGATGAAAAATGCCTTATCCGAATTAATCATTGATGGCATTAAAACTAACATAGAATTACAACAAAAAATTATGGATGACAGCAATTTTTTCAAAGGTGGTACCAATATCCATTACCTGGAAAAAAAACTGGGATCACAGGAATAAACTTTTCTATTTACCTTTCATTGCAATAGGGTACTGAATGTACCCTTATTTTTGATAATTTTTCTGCATATAATCGTTAACCAACATACAAATCCTCAGATTAAATTTTTACTACCAGGAGAAACAATGGACAAACGTTTTCTGCAATCCAACAAAGAAGCTCGTTGGTCAGCTTTTCTTACCGTTGCTTATTTATGTAGTTGGATTATGGCTGCCTACCTCCCGGGTGAAAAAGTGGGTATAACAGGGATGCCATTATGGTTTGAACTTTCATGTTTATATTTACCGCTGATTTTTATTTTACTTTGTATCTTAATGGTTAAATTTATTTTTAAACAAATGTCGTTGGAAGATAAAGATGCAAATTGAAATCCTCTTACCACTTATCGGTTATTTATTATTGGTTTTTTTACTGTCTATTTATGCCTATCTACGACGCCAAAAAGGCGAATTTTTGCATGAACACTTTCTAGGTAATCGCTCTATGGGTGGGGTTGTTTTAGCGATGACTATCACCGCAACCTATATCAGTGCAAGTTCTTTCATAGGTGGTCCTGGAGCAGCCTATAAATATGGCCTTGGCTGGGTGCTACTTGCCTTAATTCAGGTGCCTACTATTTGGCTCTCGCTTGGCGTTTTAGGTAAAAAATTCGCCATCTTAGCGCGTCGCTATCATGCGGTAACACTTAATGACATGCTGTATGCTCGTTTTCAAAGCCGTTTACTGGTATGGATCGCGAGTATTAGTTTGCTGGTCGCTTTCTTCGGTGCTATGACGGTTCAATTTATTGGTGGCGCTCGTCTGCTAGAAACAGCGGCAAATATTCCGTATGAAATAGGATTATTAATATTTGGTATCTCGATTGCACTTTACACTGCCTTTGGTGGCTTTAGAGCCAGTGTCCTTAATGACACCTTACAAGGCTTTGTTATGTTACTAGGAACAATTATTCTGCTGGTTGCTACAGTTCACAAGGCGGGAGGCCTGGCCACAGCAACAGAGACCCTAAAAGCGATTGATCCCAAACTGATTACGCCACAAGGGGCTGATGATATCTTTAGCATGCCATTTATGGTGTCTTTCTGGGTTTTAGTCTGTTTTGGGGTTATTGGCTTACCACATACTGCTGTCCGCTGCATTTCCTATAAAAATAGCCAAGCGATGCACCGTGGGATCATTATCGGCACCATTGTAATGGTTATTTTAATGTTAGGAATGCATTTAGCAGGAGCATTGGGTCGAGCCATTTTACCGAACTTAACTATTCCGGATCAGGTGATCCCAACATTAATGATCACGGTTTTACCTCCATTCGCCGCAGGAATTTTCCTTGCAGCCCCAATGGCTGCCATTATGTCAACAATTAATTCACAATTGCTTCAATCTTCAGCAACTATCATAAAAGATCTATATTTAAATATTGCACCAAATGAGATAAAAAAAGAGAAAAAATTAACCTGGATCTCAAGTGCTTCTACCCTCATTCTTGGTGCTTTATTACTATTAGCCGCCTGGCACCCACCGCAAATGATTATTTGGTTAAATTTACTGGCTTTTGGTGGATTACAAGCTGTTTTTCTTTGGCCATTAATACTCGGACTTTATTGGGAAAGAGCAAATCGTTTTGGTGCATTAAGTTCAATGATTATTGGTGCCCTCTCTTACACATTATTTACCGCGTTTGATGTTAAAATTTTAAATTTTCATCACATCGTACCATCACTATTATTGAGTTTGATTGCTTTTTTAATTGGTAATTTTGTAGGTGAGAAAAAATTATTATCTACATCGATAAAAATTAGCTAATAACCCACGATCTGAAGAGAATATTTATGCCCTGGATACAAATACGTCTGAATTCAACAGCCGATCATGCAGAAGCCTTAAGTGATATATTAACGGAAGCCGGAGCGGTTTCTGTCACCTTTCAGGATAGCTATGACAACCCTGTTTTTGAACCCCTACCGGGTGAAACTCGTCTTTGGGGAGATACGGATGTTATTAGTTTATTTGATGCAAAAAGCGATATGGAGCAGGTTATTAATCAACTTGCAAGTCACTCTTTATTAGGTAAAGATTTTGTGCATAAAATTGAACAAATAGAAGATAAAGATTGGTCGCGTGAATGGATGGATAATTTCCATCCCATGCGTTTTGGACATAAATTATGGATCTGTCCTAGCTGGCGTGATACGCCGGATCCCAATGCTGTTAATGTCATTTTGGATCCTGGTTTGGCATTTGGTACCGGTACACACCCTACCACATCGCTCTGTTTAGAATGGCTAGATAGCTTAAATTTGAAAGATAAAACGGTTATCGATTTTGGTTGTGGCTCAGGCATACTGGCCATTGCCGCACTTAAGCTAGGCGCAAAGAAAGCCATTGGTATTGATATCGATCCACAAGCTATCCTTGCTAGCCATAACAATGCTGACCAAAATAATGTCGCCGATAAATTAGTTCTTTATTTAGCAAAAGATCAACCGAAAGATTTAAAGGCGGATATTGTTATTGCTAATATCTTAGCGGGCCCCTTACGCGAATTAGCGGGCGCAATAGGGGCGTTAACCAATCCCAATGGTCTACTTGGACTATCTGGAATATTAAGCAACCAGGCTGGAACAGTTATAACTGCTTACCAACAAAAGTTTAATATTGAGCCGATAATAGAAAAAGAAGGCTGGTGTAGAATAACAGGGATAAAAAAAGCGGATTAAACTCAAGCAGGATTAGCGTAATACATGCGTTAATCCCTGTAATAAAATTTTTACGAGTAATCTCTTTTGGAAAAATCACAAAATGATAACGACCACCAATCTAATAATGTTTATTGTTTAAGTGAAATAGTATCTTTTGAATAACCATAATAAAAATAATTATTGAGGTTGATTTTTATACAATCAACAGAGATAATCTAACCTAACAAGGAATTTACGATAAAGAATAACAAAATTTGAAAACAAATCAGAAATTTTCATTATCTTGATTTTTATGAATATTATTTGTAATCAGAAAAAATCAAGCTAAAATTTTTCAAAGAAATATCAATTTGCTCAAAGTTTGTCCTTTCATCTCTCGTAAAAAATGCGTAATATACGCGCCCTTGCAGTCACAGGATGGTCTTCTTTTATCGCCTATGTATATTGGTCAATATCAGATAAAAAACTGCCTCGTTGCAGCACCAATGGCAGGTATCACCGATAGGCCTTTTCGGTCATTGTGTTACTCAATGGGTGCGGGTATGACAGTTTCGGAGATGCTGTCTTCCAATCCTCAGGTTTGGAAAACAGACAAATCCAGATTGAGAATGATCCATAGTGATGAATTAGGCATCCGTTCTGTGCAAATTGCAGGTAGTGATCCCGATGAAATGGCAACAGCTGCACGAATTAATGTTGCAAATGGTGCTCAGATCATCGATATCAATATGGGTTGCCCTGCCAAAAAAGTGAACCGTAAGTTAGCAGGTTCAGCATTATTGCGCTATCCAGAGCTGATTGAGAAAATTCTATTAGCTGTTGTGAATGCGGTTGATGTTCCTGTTACATTAAAGGTTCGCACTGGTTGGTCACCTGAAGAACGGAACTGTATAAAAATAGCCCAACTGGCCGAACGTTGTGGTATTCAAGCTGTAACTATTCATGGTAGAACGCGTGCCTGTTTATTTAATGGTGCAGCTGAATATGACAGTATTCGAGCAGCTAAGCAAAATGTTACTATTCCTATTATCGCTAATGGCGATATTACTGACCCGCTTAAAGCCAGAGCAGTGCTTGACTACACTGGGGCTGATGCCTTAATGATTGGTAGAGCTGCTCAGGGGAGACCCTGGATCTTTCGGGAAATCCAGCATTACCTGGAAACAGGCGAGTTACTGCCACCTATGCCTATTGCTGAGGTGCAGTGCTTAATGCAAGCGCATGTTAAGGAGCTGCACGACTTTTACGGTCAAGGCAAAGGAATCCGCATCGCACGCAAGCATGTCTCTTGGTACTTAAGAGAACATGCACCTGATGACCAGTTTCGGCGCACATTCAACACCATAGAGGATGCCAGTGAACAACTGGAGGTGTTGGAGGCATATTTCGAAAAATTTTGCGTAAATCAAAAGAAAAGAGCTGACAGAACTATGTTCGAACAACGCGGAAATTCTGACGTACTAACCGTTGCTACTATAAATTCACAAGATCAAATAACTCAAAAGCCACTACGTGATTCAGTTAAACAAGCACTGAAAAACTACTTTGCCCAACTTAATAACCAGGATGTCAATGACTTATATGAATTAGTACTGGCTGAGGTGGAAAAACCATTATTAGATATGGTAATGCAATATACCCGTGGAAATCAGACCCGTGCTGCATTAATGCTAAGTATCAATCGTGGAACTCTACGTAAGAAATTGAAAAAATATGGTATGAATTGATATACTCATACATGCAAAAAAGGCGCTTACCTTACTGGTAAACGCCTTTTTATTTAACAGGTAAAAAATCAAAATAAATTTGCCATTAACTTTCAACAACCTTTTATAAAGTTATTGCCAAGCTTTAAATCGGCCAAATTTCAGCTAGATTTTTATATCATGCTAGCGTGGCTTATCCTAAGCCTCCATCACTAAGCGCAGTTTTTTCATGGCATTTTTTTCTAATTGTCGAACACGTTCAGCAGATACACTATATTTATCGGCTAAATCCTGTAAAGTGGTTTTATTCTCATCATCAAGCCAGCGCGCACGAATGATATCCTGACTACGCTCATCCAAGGTGGACAGTGCTTGCGTCAATTTATCAGTAGCATGGTTTTCCCAATTATCTTCCTCAATGCTATCGGCAAAATCAGAAGATTTATCCTGTAGATATAAAACCGGTGCAATAGTCGTATTTTCACCACTATCATCATCGTCATTCATGTCGAATGCCATATCTTGTGCTGCCATTCGCGATTCCATCTCACGAACATCCTTGCTGGTTACACCTAGCTCCTTGGCAACCATATCAACTTCATTTTGATTAAACCAACCGATACGTTTCTTATTCTTACGCAAATTGAAAAAAAGTTTACGTTGAGCTTTGGTGGTTGCAACTTTAACTATCCGCCAATTACGCAATACATATTCATGAATTTCAGCTTTGATCCAATGGACGGCAAATGAAACTAAACGTACGCCAACTTCAGGATTAAAACGGCGAACAGCCTTCATTAGGCCAATATTACCTTCTTGGATGAGATCCGCTTGTGGCAATCCATAACCTGAATAATTACGCGCGATATGAATAACAAAACGTAAATGAGAAAGTATAAGCTGTTTAGCCGCATTTAAATCACCATGATAATGCAGCCGCTTTGCATATTCTTGTTCTTCCTCTGCTGTTAGCATCGGATAAGCATTAGCTGATCGCACATAAGCTTCAATGCTACCTTGTGGAATTAATGCTAATGATTGCATATCTTTGGTCATTGATATCCTCTTTGAATTCAATAAACTAAGAGTTAGTTCTAAATAAAAATTTTATATTTGAGCAGAATTCCATTGCTCAGCGATTAATCTGATATCGAGTAGTTTACCACTGCTTGGTATCGAAGAAAATTGCCTTGACTTAAATTACATTGAACTTTTAACTTCGACATAATGACAGCATAAAAGTTCAATATTGATTATCCAATCACTTTTTCTGCTGAAAATGATCACTCTGGCGTGAAACGGCTTAAGTGTTGAGCAGTAGCAAGCCAAGCTGCTAACCAGCCAATCATCGCGGCAACCAGGATAATTAATAGCACTTCATCCCATAAAAGCCCTTGTATATGAAATGTTGTACCAAACACACCCGCTACTTGTGTAACGATATCGGTTAGTTGCCATACCAATAATGCAGAAAGTATTAATGAGAGTAAAGCACCCAAAAATCCCAGTATAATACCACCATTTAAAAAAGGACGCATAATGAAACCATCTGTCGCTCCAATCAACTTCATGACATTAATTGTATCCCTACGGGCAAAAATATTTAATCTTATGCTATTGCCTATCACTAAAAACACCGCCATAATCATTAAAATACCAATCACCAATGCAATCTGTCCTATCAGCCCCGTTAATGCGGCTAAACGGGTAAACCAACTATCGTCCATGCGAACATCTTCAATTCCAGCTAACTGACCTACTTTATTACGCAGGTTTATCAATGATTGTGAATTTTGAAAATCAATTTTAGGCGTGATAATTGCTACTGCGGGTAAAGGATTTTCTTCCAATAGGTCTAATGCTGTGCTAAATCCTGACCAGTTGCGAAACTCAATCATGGCTTCTTCCCGTGACAAATAATTCACACTTTTAACACCGTCTAATTGCCTAAGCCCAGCGACTGTCTGTTCAGCACCTTTTTCATCCAAAGATTTATCCAAATAAACGGTTAATTGGGGTGTGGGGTACCATTGTTGCGCTGCTTGTGAAACATTTTTCCAAACAATATAACAAAGACTGGGCAACGTTATTGAGATCGCAATAACAGCCACCGTTAAAAACGTAGCCAAAGGCTGACGTAACATATCTGCTAATGTATTTAGCCAAGCATAGCGCCATTGCTCTCGCCACCCTCCTTTTAATGCCTTGGCTTTGGCTGTTTTATGGATAGGTTTTTTAGCCATTCTGACCTCCTATCATTCTTCCTTCGTTTAATGTCAAAATAGCATAATGACGACGCGCAATAAGCTCAAGATCATGAGTGGCAACTAAAACTGTTACACCAACGCGATTGAATTCTTCAAACAATCGCATGATACCTTCAGATAATTCATCATCCAAATTACCCGTTGGTTCATCTGCTAACAATACACTAGGCTTATTAACGATTGCACGAGCTATACCTATCCGTTGCTGTTCCCCACCTGATAATTGAATTGGATAACTTTTCGCTCTATTAAGTAATCCCACTTTATCTAGTGCAGCGGAAACCCGACGACGAATATCCTCAGAGCTGGCACCGGCAATAATTAGCGGCATAGAAACATTGTCGTAAACGTTTCTATCAAATAACAAATGGTGATCTTGAAAAATCATGCCTATCTGTCGACGTAAAAAAGGAACTTCCCTTTTTTTTAACCGACTAATGTGGTGACCACCAAACCAAATATGGCCAGTACTGGGGCGTTCAATACCACAAATTAACTTTAATAAGGTACTTTTCCCCGCCCCCGAATGACCGGTAAGAAATGCCATTTCTCCAGGATGAAGATGAAAATCAACACCCTGGAGTGCTTGCTTACCACCACGATAAGCTTTACTAACATGTTCAAAGCGAATCATTGATATTAATCCTCTCGGACAAAAAGCGCCTCGATGAAATCATGAGCTACAAATGGCCGGAGATCATCAATCCCTTCACCAATCCCGATATAACGTATTGGGATCTTAAACTGATCAGCAATAGCAAAAATTACGCCACCTTTAGCTGTACCATCAAGTTTAGTTAAAATAATACCGGTTAAACCAACTGCCTCATGAAAAATTTTAGCCTGATTAATTGCATTTTGACCAGTACTCGCATCTAACGTTAGCATCACTTCATGAGGTGCGTGTTGATCAAGTTTTTGCATAACTCTGACAATTTTTTTCAGCTCTTCCATCAAATGCGTTTTGTTTTGCAATCGTCCGGCAGTATCTGCAATCAATATGTCAATCCCTTTCGCTTTCGCCGATTGAATGGCATCAAAAATAACTGATGCAGGATCGGCGCCAGTCTGCTGAGCAACAACTGGGATATTGTTACGCTCTCCCCAAACTTGCAATTGTTCAACCGCCGCTGCCCTAAATGTATCTCCAGCCGCTAACATTACCGATTTACCTTCTGCCTGATATTGACGGGCTAACTTACCGATTGTAGTGGTTTTACCCACCCCATTAACCCCAACCATCAATATTACATAAGGTAGTTTATTTTCTATAACCAAGGGCTTCTCAACACCAGATAAGATATTGGCCATTTCTTCGCGCAATTTGCTGTAAAGCATCGCAGCATCATTCAACTCTTTACGATTAGCATGATTAGTTAAACTATCTATAATCTTGCGTGTTGTTTCTAGACCCACATCAGCGATTAAAAGTTGTTCTTCCAATTCATCGAATAAATCATCATCAATTTTTTTACCGCGAAAAAAACTAACAAAACCGATGCCCATATTCTGCCGCGTTTTTAATAAACCCCGCCTTAACCGTGAAAAAAAATTCTCTTTTGCCGGTTTTTTTTGCTGTTGTATCGGCGGTGTTTTTTTCTGTTCATCTATTTCTTGCACAGTGACTGTCTGTTCACTAAGTGTAACAATTTCTGCGGCTTTTACGTCGACTGTTTGATATTGACTATTTTCTTTTTCCGCTGATTGAGACGGCACCTTTTCTGCTTTTTCCGATTGCTGTGATGTCTCTATGACATCCGTCAACCCTTCCGCATTGTCTTGTACTCTTGATTCAGGTTGTTGCTCTGTCTCTTTTTGTTGCACTTCATTTTCAGATCCTAACCCTAGCCAGGAAAAAAAACTTTTTTTTCTCTTTTTAGCCATCTGCCATTACACTCCTAGCGGTAAAAATGTGGTGTTACTAATGTAAATAATAAAATATGTTGGCAGTGTATCATTTGATTTGATTGCAACACATATCTGACACCTATTTCATGTTAAATTAGCGATAATTTTCATGTTGTACATACTGTCGATAAACATTGGTATTATTATCACCTATATTAACAAACTGTAATGACTAAACTATGTAAATTATGGCAAGAAAAATACAATCTGCATCACGTGGCCAAATTCGTATCATTGGCGGGAAATGGCGGGGACGAAAACTACCTGTTTTTGATAGTGAGGGCTTACGCCCCACAACAGATAGAATCAGAGAAACTTTATTTAATTGGTTAATACCTGTTATTCAAGAGGCTCGCTGCCTTGATTGTTTTGCAGGTAGTGGCGCTTTAGCTATTGAAGCACTTTCTCGCAATGCCGCTTCCGCTACCTTAATTGAATTAGAGCGCCCTGTCGCAACACAACTTGCGACCAATCTAGCTAAATTAGAGGCAAAAAATGCACAAGTGATTAATAGCGATGCATTGAACTATCTGGCACAGGCAGGCACAGCCTATGATGTCATTTTTCTTGATCCGCCTTTTCGTAAAGAACTATTGCAAAAAACAGCCTTGCTATTAGAACAAAATGGTTGGTTAACCGAAAACTGTTGGATTTATGTTGAGGCAGAAACAGAGGCTAATTTAGCCATGTTACCTAAAAATTGGCAGCTTCATCGTAAAAAAGTTGCAGGACAAGTCGCTTACTGTCTTTATATTCGCTATCAATGATTAATTGGAAAATATCATGTTAATAAATGCTGGAAAATTATTAATGGTTTTTGTTTGGGGATTCATGATTTTTAATTTAATCCATCCGTTCCCTAAACCATTAAAATATTTTATCGATGTGGCAATGATTTTTATGCATGCTATGCAAGCCATTTTTTTGCAAGCCGCTTTTGCAAAAACAGAAAAACATCCTCGTTGGCTGCAAATAAAAATTTTTATATTCGGCGTTTTTGAACTCTTAGCCTGGCAGAAAAGACAAAAAACGGATAAATTGCAACAATAAACCAGAAGTGATTACAAGAGCCGTGCATTATCAGCTGATAAAATTAGTTATTTTGCATTGGCTTTAACTTCAAAGCGAACAAATTCTGTTCCCTGCATATAAAGTGTACCTCTATCTCCCTTTTTGATCGCATTGTATTCCCTTTGCTCTTTAACAAAAATCTTTATCACATCACTAGTTGATAGTCGCTGAAAATAAATTTCATAACGGAAAGTTTCAGGGGTAACAACCTCTCGTTGACGAGAACGCATATTAGGATAGGGATAATCTTTCTTATCAATGACCTCAACTGGATAACTGAAAATCGGCGAATTGTCATTAATTACATTTTGTCGACGTTGATCAAAAAAACGTTTCGTCGCTAGCATAATAATGATAATAATGGTAATAACGAATATAACTGATTTATTCACAATATTTTCAAAGCTTTTATCATTGATGTAATTATTATTGTCTATCCTCTAATAGGATCAATAATTTCTAATTAATCTTTTTAGCTAGTGGGGAAACAATGATTAGTTGGCCATTTCTTGCTGTGTTATTTTCTGGTTGGCTCTATATTGATGCTGCCTATCGCGGTCCACAATGGCAATGCTGGTTGTTTCGGCCAGTTACGTTATTACTGCTAGTATTTTGGGCCTGGAGTGCCGATATTACTGATGCTTCCGGCTACCTGATCATGGCGGGGCTATTCGTGATGCTGATGGCTGATGGCTGGCAAATGCTTTCTAGTGAACGTTTATTACCCGCTATTTTCTTGTTATCTCTCAGCTTTCTGCTTTATACCATTAGTTTTGCCCTGCAAATGAACTTCTCTTTCTACTTGCCACTACTGGCTATCTTGCTGATCCTTAGTGTCATTGTATTAATTATAATTTGGACACCGGTTGGGTCATTACGTGCACCTGTTTTTTTTCTACTAGCAATGTCATTTATTATGGCATGGATAGCAGGTGAACAATATTTTGGTCTAGCAAGAGAACATAATTTCTCCATTATGATAGGTGCATTTTTACTTTTTCTTGCCAACAGTATCTGGCTGATCGCCAATTTTCGTTATCCCTTTAAAGCATCTAAAGCGACAATTACCGCTTGCTATTTTATTGGTCAGTTTTTAATTGTACGCTCGCTTTACTTATAAGTTTGATTGACAACAATTTTTCCGTTAAATAGCATTTTTTATCAAAAATCCCCTCTTTTTATGTTTGACTTTAGAGTTAACTCTAAAGTGTAAAGTAGATCACAGAAACGAAATTTTAGATTGAGTGCATTAAAAGGGGATACTATGTGTGCACATACCCATAAACAACATAAACATACTGCACAATGTTGCACAATTAGTGGTCGCTGTAGCGATAAAAAGAAAGTTAGTGGTCACAAACATAACAAAAAAACTGTAGCGCTATCGGCAAAAAATACAGATGATGAAGAGCATCATCCCGCCAAGAGTAGCGCTAATCTTATTGATCCATCTGTATGCAATAATAGCAAAAAACATAACTGCGTAAGTGAACATTCACTTATATCTGAAGAGAATAATACCTTTAGTTCAAGAGGAAAGCAGCGTTTTCATTGGATTGTAGGGGGTATGGACTGTGCAAGCTGCGCGCGTAAAATTGAAATAGCCGTTGGTAAGGTCAAGCATGTCAAACACGTAAAAGTGCTATTTACAACCGAAAAATTAATTGTCGATGCGGATGAAGATGTTCGTGATGATGTTATCAAAGCGGTGCAACAGACTGGCTTCAAATTATATAGCCTGAACACCGCCGAATCAGTAGTAAAAAATAGACAAAATAATCCATTTAGTGAATCTAAGCCTATCATTATTTTACTATTTTTAATGCTCATCAGTTGGGGAATTTCTTTCATTGATGCAAAAATAGGACAAATTGCTTTTATTCTCACCACACTATACGGACTCTATCCGATTACAGTTAGAGCAATACAGTTGATACGCTCAGGTACTTTTTTTGCGATAGAAACACTAATGAGTGTTGCAGCAATAGGCGCATTATTCATTAATGCCAGCGAAGAAGCCGCGATGGTGCTGTTGTTATTTATGTTAGGGGAAAGATTAGAATCATATGCCGCTGGACGCGCACGCCGAGGCATCAGTAGTTTAATGGCCTTGATCCCTGAACAAGCGGCGCTAATTAAAAATGGTGTCAAGACCATTGTTCCTGTCTCAACACTACAACCAGGCAATATCATTGAAATCGCTCCCGGTGGCCGTTTACCAACTGATGCCGAATTACTGAATGAATTTGCCAGTTTTGATGAAAGCGCACTAACGGGTGAATCGATGCCTGTTGAACGAAAAAAAGGCGAAAAAGTACTTGCAGGCGCACTTTCTATCGATCGCGCTATACAAATGAAAGTCGTGTCCGAACAGGGTCAAAATGCCATCGATCGGATTATGATATTAATCGAGGAGGCTGAAGAGCGCCGCGCACCGATTGAACGATTTATTGATCGTTTTAGCCAAATTTACACGCCCATTATTATGTTAATCGCTATATTGGTTATTATTATTCCACCGCTATTTTTTGCTCAACTTTGGGATATATGGCTCTATCGTGGTCTAACTTTGCTGTTAATTGGCTGCCCTTGCGCCTTGGTGATCTCTACGCCAGCGGCAATTACTTCTGCCCTAGCCGCAGCGACCCGTCGAGGAGCACTGATTAAAGGGGGCGCAGCTTTAGAGCAATTAAGTTCAGTCACCCAAGTAGCCTTAGATAAGACAGGTACACTTACCGAAGGAAAACCGCAAGTTACTGACATCATAACGGCTGAAACCGTGGCCCAGGAAACACTCTTGCAATTTAGCGCTTCAGTCGAAAACGGTTCACATCATCCTTTAGCAAAAGCGATTTTGGCCAAAGCTCAAGCACTAGAAATTAATATTGAACCCGCCCAAAATCATAAAGCATTGGCCGGTATTGGGGTGGAGGGTTATTTGGCAGGTAAACATATTCTAGTAGCAGCACCGAATAAAATCTCTGACGACATATTAACTCTAAAATGGCAACAAACGGTAAAAAAACTTGAAAAGCAAGGTAAAACCGTGGTGGTGATCTTAGTTGATAATAAGCTACTTGGCATTATTGCGATGCAAGATACACTACGCTCAGATGCGTTTGATGCTGTTAATAAGCTGGGAAAACTTGGTATTAAAACCGTCATGCTAACGGGGGATAACCCACTGGCAGCTAAATCAATTGCCAAAAAAATTGGTTTAGATTATCGGGCAGGACTGTTACCTGAAGATAAAGTCAATGCAATTATAACCCTCAGTAAAACCGATCATACACTGATGGTTGGTGATGGTATTAATGATGCTCCGGCAATGAAAGCGGCTAACGTCGGTATAGCCATGGGTAATGGAACGGATGTCGCGCTTGAAACCGCTGATGCAGCATTAACTCATAATCGGCTAACTGGATTAGCTGAGATCATTATGTTGTCACGAGCAACCAGAGCCAATATTCGTCAAAACATTACTATTGCCTTAGGACTAAAAGCCATCTTCCTAGTGACTAGTTTATTAGGCATAACCGGCTTATGGATAGCTGTTTTAGCGGATTCGGGTGCCACTGCATTAGTGACCGCAAATGCACTCCGCTTATTGAAGGCGCATCAGACAGAATAAACATTTTATTAAATATTATTTATATATTGAAGAAAAGAGAGGCATGGTTCAATAGCCTCTCTTTTTCAATATATTATTTTCTTTAACACCGTTTCATTTTAAGTATTAATTCACTTTTTGCGGATCAAATAACGGTAAGGAGGTTGCTGGGTCTCTTCAGCTAAAAGTTGATGTTGCATAAAACGACAAAAGGCTGGAATATCACGGATTGTAGCCGGATCATCAGCAATAATTAATAATGTATCACCTTCAGCCATCTGACGAACCATTTTTCTTATCATCATAATTGGTTCAGGACAACGTAATCCTTGTGTATCAAGAGTTCGATTTGGGTTAGTAAAAATATCTGGCATAGGTATTTCGTTTTAAAGCCTATTCAATAGCTTGGAATTATATTACAAATCAAATAAATTCTCCTGCCATTTATTAAATAAAATAGATAAGAAAACTTTATTATTCATTTTGCTTTTATCTTATCCCAGGAGTATGATGCGCTGCGTAAATGACATTATCATGGGTTCCCTCACCCCATTTAATCAAAAAGGTATAATATGTTCGAATTAACGCCACAACAGCGAATTAAGGCACTCATCTGGCTTTCCTTTTTTCATATTTTGATAATTACCTCTAGCAATTATCTGGTACAACTGCCGATTACCATTTTCGGCCTTCATACCACATGGGGAGCGTTCACTTTTCCTTTCATTTTCTTAACAACTGATCTAACTGTACGTATTTATGGTGCTGCTCTCGCTCGACGGATTATTGCTGCGGCTATGCTGCCGGCGCTTTCTATCTCCTACATTCTATCGGCACTTTTTTACCAAGGACAATGGCAAGGATTTATTACCCTAAATGAATTTAATTTATTTGTTGCCCGTATTGCGCTAGCAAGCTTCATGGCTTACGTTTTGGGCCAAATTATGGATATTTTCGTGTTTAATAAATTACGTAATTATCGTCGTTGGTGGATTGCGCCGACGGCTGCAATGTTTTTCGGTAATCTACTGGATACGATTGCTTTCTTTTTCATTGCATTTTATCGCAGCACTGACCCTTTTATGGCGACAAACTGGGTGGAAATTGCTTTAGTCGATTATAGCTTTAAGTTATTTATTTGTATGCTATTTTTCCTTCCAGCTTATGGATTGATGTTGAACTTCATTTTAAGCTACTTTTTCCAGGGTCAACACGAAAAGAATTGTTATCTAGCTAGCAGATAATAATTAAGTTGAATCAAGTCTAAATATGCCTAATTGAATATCTGTTTAACAATAAAACCATCCATTGAGTGGAGAATAACGATATCCACTCAGTGTAATAATGTATAAACCACAGAACACTTAGCAATTATTTTCGTTATAGGGTAGTTGTAGACTTTAATATGATATTTGATATCAACTAAATAAGCGGTCATCTATCACAATATAAACAATTTTTAATCAACAATGTTTATTAAGAAACAAAAACGAGCATTCATAGTGACTTTTGATAGCAGAACTAACAAATTTATGACGAAGTTCACATTTATGCTTGAATAATTAAAAAATTATTTCTATCGCCGATATATATTTTGTCTGTTTACGCACAAATTTATAACATTTTCGCATTCATATGCAGACATATGCATTAACATGAGTTATCTTAGCGCGCGATTAAGAAAGAAGACCGAATAATAACGTCTCACATTTTTCGTTTTAGCAATTGCTTATTACTTGATAGCAATAATTTAAATGCTATCGGAGGGGAATTATGTTAAGTATTTTTAAGCCAGCACCACATGACAAAAGAGTTCCGGCAAATCAAATTGATCCACTTTATCGCCGCCTACGTTGGCAAATTTTCTTCGGTATTTTCTTTGGTTATGCTGCTTACTATCTAGTTAGAAAGAATTTTGCCTTAGCAATGCCTTATTTAATTGAACAAGGCTTTTCCAAAGGTGATCTTGGTTTTGCGCTATCAGGTATCTCAATTGCTTATGGTATCTCAAAATTTATTATGGGCTCAGTCTCTGATCGTTCAAATCCGAGAGTATTTTTACCTGCTGGGCTAATTTTATCCGCTTCAGTGATGCTGATTATGGGCTTTGTACCTTGGGCAACCTCAAGCATTATGATCATGTTTGTTTTACTCTTCCTATGCGGTTGGTTTCAAGGTATGGGATGGCCCCCCTGTGGCCGCACAATGGTTCACTGGTGGTCACAAAAAGAACGTGGTGGTATCGTTTCGATTTGGAACTGCGCGCATAATGTTGGTGGCGGCATCCCGCCTTTATTATTTATATTAGGTATGGCATGGTTCCACGACTGGAAAGCAGCGCTATACATGCCAGCTCTTGCCGCCATTTTAGTCGCTATCATTGCTTTTGCTTTAATGCGTGATACACCACAATCATGTGGTTTACCACCGATTGAAGAATATAAAAATGACTATCCCCCTGATTATACCGACAAAGACGAAAAAGAGCTGACCGCAAAACAGATCTTTATGCAATATATTTTGCCTAATAAACTGCTTTGGATGATCGCTTTTGCTAACGTTTTCGTTTACTTACTACGCTACGGCGTGCTTGACTGGTCACCGACTTACTTACGTGAAGTTAAACACTTTGCTATGGATAAATCGTCATGGGCTTATTTCTTATATGAATATGCAGGTATTCCCGGCACACTACTTTGCGGTTGGATGTCAGATAAAGTTTTCAAAGGAAACCGTGGTGCCACCGGCGTATTCTTCATGGCATTAGTCACCATTGCAACCATTGCCTTCTGGCTCAATCCTCCAGGGAATCCTCATATTGATATCGCTTGTATGCTAATTATTGGATTCTTAATCTATGGCCCTGTTATGTTGATTGGTTTACATGCACTTGAATTAGCTCCCAAAAAAGCCGCAGGTACTGCAGCTGGTTTTACCGGTTTATTTGGCTATCTTGGTGGTTCAGTAGCGGCAAGTGCTATTGTGGGTTATACCGTTGACTATTTCGGCTGGAATGGCGGCTTTATGGTAATGATTGGCGGTAGCTTTCTTTCTGTTATTTTATTGTTTATTGTGATGCTAAGTGAAAATAAACATAAGCGCCAAATGATGGAGCAACATAGCTAATTTTTGTCATAGATCTACTATCTTTAATTAATAAACTCGGCCAAAAGGGGAACTCACTTTATCGCTGATTTCCCCGATCATAATAAAGAGAATTATACTAATGAATATAAAATTAAATACCTTGGTTGCTAGTATGTTATTAGTTATGTCGATGTCAACAATTGCACAATCTAATGCAAAAGTTGTTATTGCTTATCGCGGGGCAAGTGGCTATTTGCCTGAACATACATTACCCGCCAAAGCAATGGCTTATGCGCAAGGTGCCGATTTTCTTGAGCAAGATTTGGTAATGACAAAAGATAATGAGCTGATTGTGTTACATGATCACTATCTTGATAGCGTAACAGACGTTGCTGACCGCTTTCCAGGCCGTGCTCGCAAAGATGGTCGCTTTTATGCCATTGATTTTACCTTACCAGAAATTCGTTCACTTAAATTTACTGAAGCCTTTGAAATGAAAGATGGTAAAAAAGTGCAAACCTATCCTAACCGTTTCCCAATGGAAAAATCCAGCTTTCATATTCATACTTTTCAAGAAGAAATTGAATTTGTCCAAGGTTTAAATAAATCAACCGGCAAAAACATAGGCATTTATCCTGAAATTAAAGCACCTTGGTTTCACAAGCAGGAAGGTAAAGATATTTCAACTAGGGTGTTAGAAATACTAAAGCAATATGGCTATAGCAACAAAAACGATAATGTCTATCTCCAGTGTTTTGATGCTAATGAATTAAAACGTATTAAAAATAAGCTTTTCCCTAAATTAGGTATGGATTTAAAACTGGTTCAATTAATTGCTTATACTGACTGGCATGAAACTTATGAAGAGCAGCCTAACGGTAGCTGGACTAATTATAGCTATGATTGGATGTTTAAACCAGGTGCAATGAAAGAAGTGGCTAAATATGCTGATGGGATAGGGCCAGATTATCACATGCTTATTAGTGAAAACTCCAAGCCTGGTAAAATAAAGCTGACTACAATGGTTAAGGATGCACACAAAAATAAGTTAGTTGTTCATCCTTATCCTTATACCATTCGGATTGATAAGCTACCAAATTACGTGAAAAACGGCGAACAACTGTTTGATATTATCTATAACAAAGCTAACGTCGATGGTGCCTTTACCGATTTTCCTGATCTTGGGGTAAAATTTTTGCAAAAACAGCATCAACATCAATAACAACCACCAATAAACTCAGCGGTAATAATTTACCGCTGATTACTTTTAGCTTACTAATATTAAGCCCGCTCGATAGAAAAAGAGATAACATCACTGATTTTTTCTGCATTCAACGCCAACATAACTAAACGATCAATGCCTAAAGCAACGCCCGAACAATCAGGGATGACTTTATCTAATGCCGCAAGGAGACACTCATCAATGGGCTGCTCTGGTAAACCCATCTTTTCACGAATTTGGTTATCATGCTCAAAACGTTCTCTTTGTTCTTGTGCATCCGTCAACTCACGAAAACCATTAGCCAACTCAATACCCTTAAAATAAACTTCAAAACGCTCAGCGACGCGGTGATCTTCTTTACTAATTTCGGCTAATGCTGCTTGTGAAGCGGGGAAATGATAGATAACAGTGGGTTTATCTTTACCTAGATTAGGTTCAACTCCCATAGTAAACAAAAATTGTAACAATACATCTTTGTCTTCTTCAGTTTCTGCGTTATTTAAACCCAATTTCACTGCTGCATCACGTAATTGTTTTCTTTCTGATTCCAGTGCTAATGGATCAATATTTAGATAACGCTGAAAGGCCTGTTGATATGATATCCGCTCAGTTGGTTGGCAGTCCAAAATCTGTTGCAGCAAATCATCCACTTCATCAATAAGTCGGTACATATCATAATGTGGTCGATACCATTCCAGCATAGTAAACTCTGGATTATGGTAACGTCCCTCTTCTTCATTACGAAAAGCTTTAATTATCTGATATATAGGCCCACTGCCGGCCGCTAGCAAACGTTTCATATGATATTCTGGACTCGTTATCATATACAGTTTGGTGCTATCAGCGATGACCGGAGCTATAAATTGGGTTTCAAACGGCGAGAGATGAATATCTGTTACCGTGAATTTGCTTAATATAGGCGTCTCTACTTCTACTACTCCTCGATCGATGAAAAAACGCCTGATTTCAGCAATAATTTTGGCTCTTTTCAGTAAGTTATTGATAGACGCGCTCGGTTGCCAATTCACGACCTCACTCATTGTAAAAACTCCAAAAAAGAATAAAGCGCGCTAGTTTACTCGCCTGTAAACAAATAAACAAATGTTTCATATCGTTAATCTCATCACTAGGTTTTTTAACAAAAAATAAACTAACCCTTAGTTGAATAGTAAGAGAACCTGAAAATATTAATTAGTTGAAAGAAATAATTAATATTAGTTATAAGTTAATATAACTATTTTCTATATGATCTCCAATTTAGCTGAACAAAGAAAATATTTCAACTGAAAATCATCAAGCCATAAAAAACAAATTCAAATAATATCAATACCTTAAAAGAATTTAGAAGTTATTTTCAGCTATAAAATTAATAAAAAAACTAAAAATAATCATTTTAATGAATTAATACAAATTTTTATTATTGAAAATACATTCATTTATAATAATTTTATAAACACAAAAATATTATAAAATATGACTAAAATTACCTTATTGCTTATGAAAATATTATCAATGAATATATTTTATTAATTATAAAAATACCAAAAAGAAATAACGTTATATATCAATAAATAAGCATATAATTATACTATTTTCATTAAATAAAATTCATATTATTTATTAAGTTAGTAACAAAAACTGCCTACTAATGCTTGTTTAAAATTTATTTAAAAATCTTTAACAATAAAAAAATAAAAACCCATTCGAAATCCATTAACTTAATAAGATAACATATAAACTTAATTATACTCATTTTATGATCAAAAATAGCTAATTTTTAAAACAAGTCTATTAGCTCTCACTTTTTATAAGCAAAATCCTAGAAAACTAGTACCTGAATCAAATCTCTGTCCGTAACAATTTGTTATAAATTGCTTAATAATAATTTATTGTTAATTATTAATCATAATTAGATAACAATGCCATAACAACATGAAGTTTATTTCAAATAGTAATGGAGAAGCATAGTGTGCAAACCTTTAATGCAGATTTAGCCATAATAGGAGCAGGCGGGGCGGGTTTAAGGGCAGCAATTGCTGCTGCAGAAGCTCATCCCCATCTGAAAATTGCTTTAATTTCAAAAGTCTACCCCATGCGCAGTCATACAGTTGCTGCAGAAGGTGGCGCAGCTGCAATCGCTCAATCCCATGATACTTATGATTATCACTTTAATGATACGGTTTCAGGGGGAGATTGGTTATGTGAACAAGATGTGGTTGAATATTTTGTCAAACATTGCCCAACCGAAATGACACAACTGGAATTATGGGGATGCCCATGGAGTCGTAAAAAAGATGGTACAGTGAACGTTCGTCGCTTTGGAGGAATGAAGATCGAGCGCACTTGGTTTGCTGCTGATAAAACCGGCTTCCATATGTTACATACTTTATTTCAAACCTCACTCAAATACCCACAAATCCAACGCTTTGATGAACATTTTGTGTTAGACATTCTTGTTGATGAAGGACGCGTACATGGCCTAGTCGCTCTTCATATGATGGAGGGTACACATGTTCAAATTAACGCAAATGCCGTTATTATGGCCACCGGCGGCGCGGGTCGTGTTTACCGTTATAATACTAACGGTGGAATTGTTACCGGTGACGGCATGGGTATTGCGTTGCGTCATGGTATTCCATTACGTGATATGGAGTTTGTCCAATACCATCCAACTGGCTTGCCAGGCTCTGGAATACTGATGACTGAAGGCTGTAGAGGCGAAGGCGGGATCCTCATCAACAAAGATGGCTATCGTTATCTGCAAGATTATGGTTTAGGCCCTGAAACCCCACTCGGTAAACCAGAAAATAAATATATGGAATTAGGTCCACGAGACAAGGTTTCTCAAGCTTTTTGGCATGAGTGGCGAGCAGGCCGCACAATAAAATCATCTCGCGGTGATGTCGTACATCTTGACTTACGCCATCTGGGAGCAGAGAAACTACATGAGCGCCTGCCCTTTATTTGTGAATTAGCCAAAGCTTATGTCGGCGTCGATCCCGTTACCGATCCTATCCCTGTTCGCCCAACCGCGCACTATACAATGGGGGGTATTGAAACGGATCAGAAATGTGAAACATCAATTAAAGGTCTATTTGCTGTGGGCGAATGTTCATCGGTTGGCTTACATGGTGCAAACCGCCTAGGTTCTAACTCATTAGCAGAATTAGTCGTTTTTGGGCGATTAGCTGGCATAGAAGCAGCAAAATACGCCACTGAAGCCTCTCCAGCAAATAAAAATGCCATTGAATTAAAAGTGCGTGAAATTGAAACCAATTTAACCAAACTATTCAACCAAAAAGGTAAAGAGAATTGGGCTAACATCCGAGATGAAATGGGAATAGCAATGGAGGAAGGTTGTGGTATCTATCGAACACCAGAATTAATGCAAAAAACCATAAATAAATTAGCCGAACTTAAAGAACGTTTTAAACATATTGAAATTACCGATCATAGCAGCGTCTTTAATACCGCTCTGCTCTATACTATCGAATTAGGATTTAGTCTTGATGTAGCGGAATGCATGGCTCACTCTGCTTTCTATCGCAAAGAATCTCGTGGTGCCCATCAGCGTCTGGATGAAGACTGTACTGATCGTGATGATGCTAATTTCTTAAAACATTCTCTTGCCTATTATAATTCACAAGGCGCACCGCATATAGCTTATCGTGATGTGAAAATTACCAAATTAGCGCCAGCTAAACGCGTATATGGTGGTGAAGCAACGGCACAAGAGCAAGCAAATAAGGAGCAGGCTAATGGCTAAGATGAAAAAACTGAAAATGCAGATCATGCGCTATAATCCTGAAACTGACGATGTCCCTTACTGTAATGGTCAACAAATTCTGTAGAAGATCTAAGCGGCATTTTTTAGTTCATGATATTTTTGATGTGGCGTTAAATAACCAATCGTTGAATGGCGTCGATAATAATTGTAAAACTGAATATAATTTTCAACTTCACAGACAACAGATTGATGATTCATAAACGATAAACGATAAACGGTTAAGTCTTTCTGTCTTTAAACTCCTAAAAAATCTTTCCATCACGGCATTATCGAGGCAATTACCTCGCCGACTCATGCTTTGAGTTATTTTCCGTTCAAAGAG